>NZ_JAFEMR010000012.1:0-168595 GCF_016892495.1 Bacillus sp. RIT 809
TGCTATGGAGAAGGTAAAAGCAATACTATTTGATAAAGATGGGACATTAATGGATTTTCATTCAATTTGGATAAAAGTGGCTGAAGAACTTGTGGCGGAATGTATAAATTTATATGAACTGCCAAAGTCAATGCAGCCTACTTTATTAAAAGAGATCGGCGTGGAAGGGGTATTGGTGAACCCTCGTAGCGCAATAGCGGCAGGAACAAGCCTTGATGTTGCAAAGGGGCTTTGTAAGTATATTGCGTCAGCTAAGGAAGAGGAGATGCATGAGTGGGTAAGTGAAAAGTTATTTTCTCTTATGTACGAGCACCGTTCCTATATGAAAATGACGGCGGATTTACCGAGAATTTTACAAATTTTAAAGGATAGAGGATTTATTTTAGGTGTTGTGACAGCTGATGATTTTGCACCAACAGAATTATTTTTAAAACAATATCAATTAGAGTCCTTTTTTGATTATGTTGTAGCTTCAGATACATTTCCAGCACAAAAGCCGGATAAAAGAATTATAGAATCTTTTTGTGAAAAGTTTCGTTTAGAGTCGTGTGAAGTGGCAGTCGTTGGAGATACGCCAACTGATTTACATTTAGCTAAAAACGGTGATTGCTATGCAATTGGAGTACTATCTGGTACAGGAGATCGTCAAACTTTAGAACCACTTGCGGATTTAGTAGTACAATCTGTTGGGGATTTTATTTCTCATTCAGGTGAGTTTATTTGGGAGCAAGGAAAGTCTAATGTGTAAGAAAAATAAGTCTACAGGGACTCTTAATGAGTCCCTGTAGACTTATTTTTTATGTTGAAATAGAAGGCACGTAGGATGAATGCTGGAAAAGAATGTTGGCATACATTTTGCAATATAAAGAGAAAACATTGTATAGAAAAGGGTGGGGTACACAATGAATACAAAAAAATTTGCTAAAGTAAATGAACAAATTCCAGGGCCGAAAGCAGCGTCTTTATTAGAACGCCGCCAAAATATAGTACCAAAAGGAGTAAGTAATGGTATTCCAACATTTGTACAGTCTGCAAATGGTGCACTCGTAACAGATGTGGATGGAAACCAGTATATTGATTTCGCAGGAGCAATCGGGACAATTAATGTAGGACATTGTCATCCTACTGTTAAAGAAGCGCTTCATAAACAAGTAGATCAATATATTCACACTGGTTTTAATGTGATGATGTATGAGCCATATATTGAATTGGCAGAAAAACTGGCAGCATTAGCGCCAGGTAATTTCGATAAACAAGTGCTGTTTTTAAACAGTGGGGCAGAAGCGGTTGAAAATGCAGTGAAGATTGCTCGTAAATATACGAAGAGACCTGGAATTATCGCATTTTCTAAAGGATTTCATGGGCGTACATTAATGACAATGACGATGACAAGTAAAGTAAAACCATATAAATTTGGATTTGGCCCATTTGCTCCAGAAGTATATAAAGCGCCATTCCCATATGAATACCGTCGCCCAGAAGGGTTAACAGAAGAGCAGTATGATGATTTTATCATTGAAGAGTTTAAGAACTTCTTCATATCAGAAGTAGCGCCAGAAACAATTGCAGCTGTTGTAATGGAGCCTGTTCAAGGGGAAGGCGGATTTATCGTTCCAAGTAAGAAATTTGTTCAAGAAGTACGCAGTATTTGTTCAGAGCACGGTATTTTATTTGTAGCTGATGAAATTCAAACAGGCTTTAGTCGTACCGGAAAATACTTTGCAATTGATCATTATGATGTCGTTCCAGATTTAATTACGGTATCTAAATCATTAGGTGCTGGTGTACCGATAAGCGGCGTGATTGGGCGTAAAGAAATTATGAATGAGTCTGCACCGGGGGAACTTGGCGGAACGTATGCAGGAAGCCCACTAGGATGTGCGGCTGCATTAGCTGTGCTTGATGTAATAGAAAAAGAGAAATTAAATGATAGAGCGATAGAATTAGGGAAAGTCGTAATGAACCGATTCCAAGAGATGGAAAATAAATATAATTGCATCGGTGATGTGCGCGGCTTAGGGGCAATGTGTGCATTCGAGCTCGTTCAAGATCGCAAGACGAAAGCGCCTGATAAAACATTAGCGTCTAATTTATGTGCAGAAGCAAATAAACGCGGATTACTTCTACTATCAGCAGGAACATATGGAAATGTTATTCGTGTGTTAATGCCATTAGTTATTACAGATGAGCAACTTGAGGAAGGTTTAACAATAATTGAAGAATCATTGCTAGCTTGTTATGAGCAAGCAAATATCGCTCGTGTATAAAAAATTGGGATAACTTAAAAAAGGGCATAAAGCTTTTCTTTTTAGGCGGAAGAGAGCATCTGGCCATGCATAGAATCGGTCAGGCCCTTTTCCTGCCCCATGCCAAGCTAAAACAAAGTGAGGGTGTGGTTGCGATGGCATTATGTATTTTTCAAGGCAGCGAATTATGTGTTGAAAAATATAAATAGATTTGTATAAATAACAAATTGAAAACATTCTAGCTGACTCTATATAAAATGCAGAAAATTCATTTTATAATAAAGGTAGTAAAGTGAATCGATGGATTTGAAGTAGGGAGTGGCTAGAATGGTTGCAGAAAAGGAACGAATGTTGATGGATTTACAAGATGTATTTGAATATGCATTTGATGAAATTTTTGTTACGGATGATAAGGGAATCGTTGTACGTGTAAATAGTATGTGTGAAAGACATTACCAGCTCTCTGCTAAGGAATTAGTAGGAAAGCATGTACAAGAACTACAGAAAGAAGGAATTTTTTATCCGTCTGCAACGTTAGAAGTAATTGAAAAGAAAAGGCCAGTTGAACTTGTTCAAACAACGAAATCAGGAGAGTATTTGCATGTTCGTACAAGGCCTGTTTTTGATGATGAGGGAAATTTAAGAAGAGTGATTAGTTATTCTCGTGATCTTACTGAACTCTATCAATTACGTCAAAAGGTAGAGGAAATGGATAATCAGCTAAAGACATATAAGAAAGAATTAAGAGAAACATATGAGCATGAAGGGCTTATTTTTAAAAGCATCGCTATGCAAAAAATAATCGAAACAATAAAAAAAGTATCTGTGGTAGATAGCACAGTTCTCGTATTAGGTGAAACTGGAGTGGGGAAAAGCCGATTAGTACGCCATTTGCATGAAGTGAGTCACCGGAAGAATGAAAGTTTCTATGAAATTAATTGTGCGGCATTGCCGACGAATTTAATCGAATCTGAGCTTTTTGGATATTCAGGTGGGTCTTTTACAGGTGCAAATCGTGAAGGGAAAAAGGGGCTATTAGAATCAGCGCATAAAGGGACCCTTTTCTTAGATGAAATTGGTGAAATGCCGCTTGAAATTCAAGCGAAGCTTTTGCAAGTATTGCAAGAAAAAACGTTTCGCCCTATAGGTGGAAGAGAATTAAAAAAGGTGGACGTTAGAATTGTAGCGGCAACAAATAGAGATTTAAGTACGATGGTGAAACAAGGAACATTTCGGAAAGATTTATACTATCGTCTGAATGTCATTCCAATTTCAATTCCGCCACTTCGGGAGAGAACAGAAGACATTTTGCCGCTCATCTATCATTATTTACAGCATTTTAATAAAAAGTACGGACGTGATGTGAAGTTAGCTCCTAGTACGTTACAAATGTTTGTAGGGTACCCTTGGGAAGGAAATAATAGAGAGATTGAAAATGTAATTGAACGAATTGTTATCACTGCTGATGATTTTGTAACGGTAGAAGATTTGCCACTATCTATGCAAGAGACAACGGTTGAACAATCCGGACAAAGTCTTTATAGAATGTTGGAAGAGGTAGAGAGAAATATTATTCTTAAAGCGTATAAAACGTATGGATCAAGTTATAAAGTGGCTGAGTTTTTGCAAATAAGTCAATCTGCTGCCACTAGGAAGATTAAGAAGTTCATAGAGGAGGAAGAAAACATTGGATAAAAAAGCGATGTTCGTAAACTTAGAGAAAAAGGCGATGTATATAAATGGTGAGTGGATTACACTGCAAGAACAAATCGAAGTGAATAATCCAGCGACAAAGGAAGTATTTGCAACTGTACCAAAGGGCGGGATTACAGAGGCAAAGCAAGCGGTTGATGCTGCACATGAAGCTTTTAAATCATGGTCAAAATTAACGGCAGCAGATCGTGCAGTAAAGTTAAAAAAGTGGTTCACACTCATTGATGAAAATAAAGAAGAAATTGCAGCAATCATGACGAGAGAACAAGGAAAGCCGTTTGCAGAAGCGCTTGGTGAAGTGAATTATGCAAATAGTTTTGTTGAATGGTACGCAGAAGAAGGAAAGAGAATATACGGTGAAATGATTCCTGCTTCTCACCCGAATAAGCGTATTTTAGTTATGAAGCAACCAGTTGGAGTTATGGCAGCTATTACACCGTGGAACTTCCCAGCTGCTATGATTACGAGAAAGGTAGCTCCAGCACTTGCAGCAGGCTGTACGGCAGTTGTGAAACCAGCGAGTCAAACGCCATTAACTGCATTGAAGTTAGTTGAATTAGCACATGAAGCAGACATTCCAAAAGGTGTAATAAATATTGTAACAGGTAGTGCAAAAGCAATTGCTGATACGTGGATGGAAGATGAGCGCGTTCGAAAAGTTTCCTTTACAGGATCAACTGAAATTGGGAAAGAATTAATGGCTAGCGCTGCGCAAACGATGAAAAAGGTTTCGCTTGAATTAGGTGGTCACGCTCCATTTATTGTTATGAATGATGCTGATTTAGATAAGGCGGTAGAAGCGGTAATTGGTTCGAAATTCCGTAACGCAGGACAAACGTGTATATGTACAAACCGCGTCTTTGTTCAAGAAGAAGTGTACGAAGAATTTGCAGGAAAGTTCACAAAAGCTGTAGAGCAGCTTAAAGTTGGAGATGGATTCGGCGAAGGAACAACTGTAGGTCCACTTATTGATGCGAATGCAGTTTCGAAAGTACAAGAACATATTGAAGATGCAATTCAAAAGGGCGGAGAAGTTTTATACGGTGGCCATAAATTTGCAGAGTTAGATGGTTATTTCATTCAGCCAACAGTAATTGGATTGGCAAATGACACGATGCTCTGTATGAATGAAGAAACATTTGGACCGGTTGCACCAGTTGCTAAATTTAAAACAGTTGAAGAAGTAATTGAGCGAGCAAATAATACACCATATGGCTTGGCTGCTTATATTTTTACAAAAGATATTAGTCAAGCATTCCAAATTAGCGAAGCGTTAGAATACGGAATTATCGGCTTAAACGATGGCCTTCCATCAGTTGCACAAGCGCCATTTGGTGGCTTTAAAGAAAGTGGTATCGGCCGTGAAGGAGGCCATTTCGGCATCGAGGAATATTTAGAAATTAAATATATTTCGTTAGGACTATAAGTAGTATACTAGAATCTCTATAAGGTAACAGAGAAGGAGATTCTAGTATGGTATATTGGCTATTATTACTCGTAACAATTATTTTTGAAGTAGCTGGAACGATAGCGATGAAACTATCGAACGGTTTAACAAAGCTCGTTCCAAGTGTACTTATTTTTGTCTTTTACGGTATTTGTTTCAGTATATTTGCTATCGTCGTAAAGAAGATTAACTTAAGTATTGCTTATGCGATTTGGTCGGGCTTAGGGACACTTCTTATTACGATTATTAGTGTGTACTTTTTTAAAGAGCATATTAATTTATTCCAAGCATTTTGCATTTTATTTATTGTTTTAGGAGTAATTGGACTGAAAGTGTCATCGGCATCATGAAAGCTATCTTTTGTAGAAGATAGCTTTTTTCTATTTGTGCAGTTAGCAATTACTACGACAAAATATGACAAGAAAACGTAAAGAGTTTTGCTATGATAAAGTGAAACTTTAATCAGTGGGGGTTTTGTTCATTCCCCACTGATTATTAGCCCGCACCAATCGGGCGTTTACGGGCAGTTGATCTCCCACCTAACCTCTTTGCTCCAACTGAATTTTGAGGTGGGAGTTTTACTGCCCGTTAATGCGGGATAAATATAAAAATCTTGTCTCATATGGGGGGAAGGGTATGTTAAAGAAGGTGAGCCGAATTGTTTTAATTTGTGGCATGGCTTTTAGTTTAAGTGCTTGCACAGAAACTAAAAATAGCGATGAAAGTAAACAAGAGGACGTTCAAGATAAAGTTTATAAAATAGGAGAGACGGTGGACGTGGATGGTTTGCAAGTAACTCTCGATTCAGTTCAATTAGGGTATCCAGATTACACTACAGATAAAAAGAAAGATGATATTTTAGGGATTGTTTTCACGGTGAAAAATAATAGTAAAAAAGAAATACCTTTTGCATTTTACGAATTTGAGATTACAGATAAGAAAGGTACAAAGTTTAAAGAGTATAAATATGATAGTTTCACTAGTAAAAAGGTAGCGCCGGATGGAAAAATTCAAGATGTAATGCTATTTGATGTAACGAAAGAAAATACATATATCGCTACATACAGGCCTGAGTTTACGCATGAGAATAGAACGATAAAATTTGAATTGAAGCCGAATAAATAAAAACACATTGGGTAATCCAATGTGTTTTTATAATGGTTAACTTAAAACGCCCAGTTACCTTTACGGAAGATCGGTTCATGTCTTCCATCAGCTGTAATACCGTCGATATCAAGCTCAGCTGATCCAATCATGAAGTCTTCGTGTGTAATACTAGCGTTTGCACCATTTTCAGCAAGTTCTTCTTTAGACATTGTTTTCCCGCCATCTAAGTTAAATGCATAAGCATTTCCAATTGCAAGGTGGCAAGATGCATTTTCGTCAAATAGCGTATTGTAGAATAAAATATTTGTGTTTGAAATTGGTGAATCATGAGGTACTAAAGCTACTTCGCCTAAGAAGTGAGAACCTTCATCTGTTTCCACTAAATGTTTTAAAGCTTCCTCACCAGATTCAGCTTTATAGTCTACGATACGTCCGTTTTCAAATGTTAACGTAAAGTTATCGATAATGTTACCTGCAAATGCTAACGGTTTTGTGCTAGACACTTGGCCGTTCACACCTGTTTTAAGTGGCATTGTAAATACCTCTTCAGTTGGAATGTTAGCCATAAATGGTACGTTCT
This sequence comes from Bacillus sp. RIT 809, assembly GCF_016892495.1. NCBI lineage: Bacteria > Bacillati > Bacillota > Bacilli > Caryophanales > Bacillaceae > Bacillus > Bacillus sp. RIT 809. Next base: position 7,094 of record NZ_JAFEMR010000012.1, read on the forward strand.
TTTCATTTAAGCTACCAGCACCAGCCCATACATGCTTCTCTGGAAGTTCAATTGTTAAGTCTGTTCCAGGGCCTGTATAGTGAAGAGCTTTATAATGTTTTTCGTTTAAGTAATCTACTTTTGTATGTAGTGTTTCATCATGTTCTTTCCATGCTTCCACAGGATTTTCTAAATCAGCACGAGTAGCTTTGAAGATAGCATCCCATAGTTTTGTTTCTTGTTCTTCTGGCGCTATGTCAGGGAATACTTTTGCAGCCCATTCTTTCGTAGGAACAGAAATTACGCACCAGCTTACTTTATCAGCTTGTACATAATCACGGTATACTTTCATCGCTTCTCCAGCTACTTTATGAGCTGTTGCAATTTTCTTTGGTTCTACACCTTTTAATAAATCAGGATTCTCTGCATAGATGGACATAAATGCAGCGCCTTCTTTTGCTAACTCTTCACGAGCATGTGCTTTCCAAGAAGGGAATTCAGAGAAAGCTTCTTCAGGAGCTAGATCGAACTTTAAGCGTGTTAACGTCTCATCATTCCAATCCACATATACGTGTTTTGCACCAGATTGATATGCTTTTTCTGTAACGAGGCGTACAAACTGTACAGCCTCAAGAGGTGCACTAATTGATAAAGTTTGTCCGGGCTGAATATTAACACCAACATTGACTGCAAGGGCAGCATACTTCTCTAACGTTTGTTCAAATGACATATGTATAATCTCCTTTAGTTTGAAAGATTTCTTACTATATATAATACAAGAAAATTCTAAAAATATATATAAATATAACGTAAAAAGAGAGCTCAAAATGTATTGAGCTCTAATAGTTATTTAATCGAAGAAGCAAATTGTTCTACAGTCGTTGTATGGTGTATGCGAACACGCTTCATTTTTAACAACTCATCAGGTTCACCCTTCGTAATGAATTGTCCAGGCTTCGTTGTTGTTGCAAATTGATAGTATTTCTTTGTTTCTGCGACAACTTTATCGTCTACATGACCGAATGGATAAGCAATTGCGATAACAGGCTTACCTGTTATTTTCTCTAGCTTTTCTTTTGATCCTTTTAACTCTTCGTCATAGTTTGTAATTTTCGGCAAGTCTGCATGTTTCGCTGTATGAGATTGTACAGAAAAAATACCTGAATCAACCATTTCTTTTATTTCAGATGTAGAAAGGGCGCCTTCTACATCAACGTTATCAACAATCATATATTCCGTTGCTGCTGGTTTAAAAGTATCATCTTTTAGTTTTTGTAAAATGCGAAATGCATTCATATTATTTTTCATACCGTCATCAAATGTAACGAAAATCGGCTTGTTTACTTTATTAATATCGCTCCAGCGTTCAAATGTTAATAATGTATAACCATTGTCTTTTAAATACTTCATTTGTGCTTCAAAGTTAGCGGGTGATACGAATAAATCTTTAATACCTTGTCCATGATAATCATCAATTGCGTGGTACATAAGAACAGGAACTTTTTGCTCGAAAGTAATAGTAGATTTCGTAAGTGGAATAGTTTTTCCGCCCTCTGTTGTTCCTGTAGCTTCAATTTGATATTCACCGCGTTTTCCTTCAAATTCTTTTATATCAAAGGGAAGTGTAAATTGTTGCTTTTTCTCTTTAGAAGAAAAAGATTTAGCACTTTCCTTTCCATCAGCAGTGCGCCAAATTTTATATTGTACTTCAGTTAAAGAATCCTTTATGTCTGTAATATGAATATTTGCGTTTGTAGATTCGTGCGTAATTGGATTATAAGAAATTTTACCTTGTTCCCGCACCGTCTCTTCTTGTTTCTTAACCTCTTGAACCTTTTTTTCTTTTTTAGGCTCTACATTGCTAGTATTACATCCTGCTAGAATGGCAGATGTACATAAAGCAATCGCTGCGTATTTTCTCATAAAATCACCTTCTATTGTGTATTATGTTGCATACTTACATTAAAATCCCCACCGCCATAAGAGAGGTGGGGATATACCCTTGTTCATCATATCATTTGAAGAAAATGAGGGGAATATGATTTTTAGGAGGAGCTATTAGGGCGATAGATTAATGACTTTGAATCGATGTATTCTTTCGTTTCTTATTGGAATTGATAATAATATAACCTACTACAAAAATGAGAGGAATAATAAAGACATAGATAGGTATTCCCCATACATAATAGCTTTTCATGCTTAAAACTAGTAAGTGTAAGAAGTCGAAAAGGGCGTGAGCTTTCATAATATCCTCCAATGTATTTTTTTACAAATTATAACATTGTTCATTTGTAATTTGTATATTTTGGTAAAAGATTTAAGTTAATTTTAAAGTAAGAGAAAGGTTTATTAATATGCAATTTTGCATATGTAGAGTAGTTTATATTAAAATATAAGGGTTTTGGACTATAATAAAACCGCTATAAATTTAAGTAAGAATGATGTATGGAGTGGAGAATAGAAATGAAATATAAAAAAATAGTATATATCCTTCTCATATCGCTATTCATAGTCGGTTGTCAAAGTGAAACGAGTAAAGCGAATAGTGTGGAAGAGTATATTCCGCCGCATCTTATGAATGCGGAAGTGACGGCGGATATTATGACATTAGAGATGGATCCAGATGCTCTTAAAAAGGTAGGGAATATTGGTCAAAGAATGAGAGAGCATCTAGTGAATAATATGGAATGGTATTTAAAATACGTAGAAGAGCATGCAGAGAAAAAAAGTTTTCCATATCATCCTAATTTCGGTGTTACAAAAGAAGAGTATGAGTTTGTACTAAATGCAATTGATCAAAGTAAATTGGTTAATACAAAGGATGGAAAGCTGAAATTCAAGAAAAAAAGTGACCATGAAGTAGAGATTTTTTCAAGTGAAAGTATAAAACTTCTTAAATATATAGTTATTGATACGGAGAAGAATACAGTAAAAACATCTCTAGGCGAATGTGAATATTTTGGAGAAATACTGGCATCGCCAGAACAGAAGTTAACTGGTCCTTGGCACGGAAAACAATGGATGTTAAAAAAAGATGACTTAATATATATGTTTTCTTTAGGGAAAATGGAAACAGGAAATAAATCAATTATTGATATTTCGGTGAAAGGTGAATATAAGGGAGAAATTATTAATAAGGAAGAGGCATTAGAGTTTTCTTCAGTTTCTTAAATGATGATAATAAAAAAATCACCTTGCTGTCTAAGCGAAGGTGATTTTTTATTAAATAAACAATCCAGCGATTGTTGCAGATAAAATAGAAGCAAGTGTTGATGCAAATAGCATTTTCCAACCAAATTTAGATACGATGCTTCCTTGTTTTTCAGAAAGGGCACGGATTGTACCAACAATCGCACCAATTTGGCTAATACTTGCGAAGCTAATTAAGAATACTGTAACGATTCCAACTGTACGTGGAGATAATGTTGCAGCAGCGCCTTTTAAATCAAGGATTGCTACGAATTCATTTAAGACAATCTTCGTACCCATAATACCACCAGCTGGGATGATATCTTGAGTTGGAATACCCATTAAGAATGCGAATGGAGAAAGTATATAACCGAAGATTTGTTGTAAAGTAACAGCATATCCCATTGCACCTGAAGCGGCGCTAATTACGTAGTTTACAACTTCCATAACACCAATGAAGGCAATCATTAATGCGGCAACGATACCAGCTACTTTTAACCCATCAAGCGCACCGTTAATCATAGCGCCGATAAAGCTATCTCCGAATAAGCTTCTATCAAATTTTTGAATCACTTCGTCTTCTTTTTTCGTATCAACTGGTGTTAATAACGAACAAACGATTAAGCTTGAGAATAAGTTTAGCGGAAGAGCTGCTAATACATATTTCGCATCTAACATCATAACGTATGATGCTGTAACAGAAGCAGAAACGGAGCTCATTGCTGAACAACAAATGATAAACATACGGTTTTTATTAAAATGCTGTAAATCGTTTTTAATAACGATTAACGCTTCACTTGAACCGAAGAATACAGAATTTACTGCGTGGAATGATTCAACGCGTGGTAAACCAGTAATTTTTGAAAGTGCACCGCCGACAATACGAACGATGAATGGTAAAACACCTAAATAACTAAAGATAGAAAGTAGTGCTGAGAAAAATACGATAATTAGTAATACGTTTAAGAAAAAGACAAAATCTCTTTGAATTCCATTAAAGAGAAAATCGACACCTGTCGTACCAAGTTTAATTAGTTTGTTGAAAACTTTACTAATGAAGATGATAATTTGCTGTCCGATCTTTGTGCCAAACATAAACCAACCGATTAAAATTTGGAAACTAATCATAATAGCAATTGCACGGAAGTTGATTTTACTTCTATTGTTTGACAAAGCAAAGCATAAACCTAAAACGACAAGAATACCGATAATGCTCATTACATATTGCATGTAGTTGCCCCTTTCAGAAGTTCGTATAAAGTTTTTACATAAAACGCTCGTTATATTACTAAAAATAAAGTAATGGAAGTTTCATGTCATACGTAAGATGTCTGACCTTTTTGAAAAATAAAAAAAAGACCCCTATGGATTCACTTTCATCTATGAGAGAAAGCTAATCAATAGGAGTCCTTTTTATACATAGGCTAATATTCATTAGTTTTCCCCATAGTCCAGCAATTTAAGGTTGCCGGGTAGAAACTCTCGATCCATATTATCGACTATATATGAGGTAACATCGTCCGTATTAAATTAGTAGTAGCGTAACATTACTAGAGAACTATCGTCAATAGCTTTTTTTCTTCCAATAGAAATAGACCATATAAGTATGATAAAATGTAACGCAGTGTTATGAAAAAGAGAGGTCGGAAAATGAGTACAAAAATGACGCCACCAGTTGAAAAAAACGAGTTTATAGATGTAGTGTTTGAAGATTTAACACATGATGGTGCCGGTGTTGCGAAAGTGAAGGGATATCCTATTTTCGTAAAAAACGGATTACCAGGTGAGGAAGCACAAATTAAAATTATTAAAGTGAAGAAAAACTTCGCGTTTGGTCGTTTAATGAAGCTTCATCAAGAAAGTCCATATCGTAAAGATGCAGAATGCCCCGTGTACAACGAGTGCGGCGGTTGTCAGCTTCAGCACTTAACATATGAAGGACAATTAAAAGCGAAAGAAAAACAAGTACGTGACGTTATGCAGCGCATCGGCGGATTAAGTGATGTTCCTGTTCATCCTGTACTTGGCATGAAAAACCCGTGGGTATACCGTAATAAAGCACAAGTGCCAATTGGAGAACGTGAAGGTGGACTTGTAGCTGGTTTCTATCGTCAAGGAACGCATGATATCATTAATATGGAATCATGCTTAATTCAAGCGGAAGAAAACGATGCATTAATTCAAGAAGTAAAACGTATTTGTGAAAAAAACGGTATTTCGGCGTATAACGAAGAGCGTAACAAGGGAACACTTCGCCACGTAATGGCCCGCTACGGACAAGTAACAGGGGAAATTATGCTTGTCTTCATTACACGTACAGCTGAACTGCCAAATAAAGAAGCAATCATTGAAGAAATCGCAACGAAATTCCCAGAAGTAAAATCGATTGTTCAAAACGTAAACACGAAACGTACAAACGTTATTTTCGGAGATAAGACGACAGTACTGTACGGATCAGAATATATTTATGACTTTATCGGTGACATTAAATTTGCGATTTCAGCACGTTCATTCTATCAAGTAAACCCAGAACAAACGAAAGTGCTATACGATAAAACGTTAGAATACGCAAAATTAGATGGTAACGAAACAGTAATCGATGCCTATTGCGGAATCGGATCAATCTCCTTATTCCTAGCGCAAAAAGCGAAAAAAGTATACGGTGTTGAAATTGTTCCAGAAGCAATCGAAGACGCAAACCGAAACGCAGCACTAAACAACATGACAAATGCTGAATTTGGCGTAGGAGAAGCAGAAGTAGTCATTCCAAAATGGTACAAAGAAGGCGTAATCGCCGACACAATGGTCGTAGACCCACCGCGTAAAGGCTGTGATGAAGCATTACTAAACACAATCATCGACATGAAGCCAAAACGCGTCGTATACGTATCATGTAACCCAGCAACATTAGCACGTGACTTAAAAGTACTAGAAGAAGGCGGATATAAAACACAGGAAGTACAGCCTGTTGATATGTTCCCGCATACTACTCATGTAGAGTGTGTGGCTTGGCTTAAGTTGGTATAATAGGAAAGCAGTTGATATAGGAGAATCTATACCATCTGCTTTTTGGTTTATAAAAATACCATTCAGCAACGATTTTAGTTAAAATAAATATTGCTGATTTTCACAAATTATAAATTGAGAGTTTGAAGATGTATTCATAGTGAGAGGATTTGAATTTGAAATGATAGATAATTTTTGGCGTGATTTACCACGACCATTTTTTGTACTTGCACCAATGGAAGATGTGACAGACGTTGTTTTCCGTCACGTAGTAAGTGAAGCTGGTCGCCCAGATGTATTTTTCACAGAGTTTACAAACTCGGATAGCTATTGTCATCCAGAAGGTATGAAAAGTGTACGTGGCCGTTTAATTTTTACAGAAGATGAACAGCCGATAGTGGCGCATATTTGGGGAGATAATCCTGAATATTTCCGTCAAATGAGTATTGGTATGGCAGAGCTAGGATTTAAAGGTATCGATATTAATATGGGCTGCCCTGTACCGAATGTAGCATCAAGAGGAAAAGGTAGTGGCCTTATTCTACGTCCAGACGTTGCGGCAGAACTAATTCAAGCAGCAAAAGCGGGCGGACTACCTGTCAGCGTAAAAACACGACTTGGCTTTAAAGAGTTAAGTGAGTGGGAGGATTGGTTAACGCACATTTTTAAACAAGATATTGCGAACCTTTCTATTCATTTACGTACAAGAGAAGAAATGAGCCAAGTAGATGCGCACTGGGAACTAATTCCGGAAATTAAAAAATTACGTGACCGCATTGCACCAAATACGCTAATAACAATCAACGGAGACATTCCTGACCGTCAAACTGGAATGGAACTTGCTGGAAAATATGGTATTGATGGCGTTATGATCGGACGAGGTATCTTTAAAAATCCGTTTGCCTTTGAAAAAGAACCAAGAGAGCATAGCAGTAAAGAACACCTTGATCTTCTAAGACTGCAGCTTGATCTTCAAGATCAATATGCAGAAGTACTACCACGCTCAATCACAGGGCTTCATCGCTTTTTCAAAATTTATGTAAAAGGCTTCCCTGGAGCTGCTGAACTAAGAAATCAATTGATGAACACGAAATCAACTGATGAAGTGCGTGCGTTGCTTGATAAGTTTGAGGCTAGTGTTGATAAGGCTGTAAATAGTGAAACAGTGTAATTTTTGAAAGGTAGAGGGGATGGGGGAGCGGTTTTAGGAGTGTTTGTTTCATTTTAATTAAGGTGAACCGTGTCATAAGTGAGTGGGGTTTTTGATTTACTAAGAAATGAGTCTAGTCTTAGTTGATTAGGCCCCTTTAAATATTTCATATAGGAGTGGAAAGTATGAGTTTTGAACCCACCATAATTAATAGAAGTTGGGAAACAAAAGTTTCTGCAATGCCTAACATACCTAGAGGAGAAAAAGGTTTTCCGCATTCTTTACGCTTAATATTAGAAAAATTGAAAAATGGCACCCCACTAAATACTAAAATTCAAATAGATGGAAGTAATAGCAAAAATACATTGGAGGATTTACTAATTCCTATAAGACCCTCTGGGATTGTAAAGAAAATTTCAACAGGATGGGTTACTTCTGAGGAAATAGAATATTGGTTGGATACTAAAGATAACTTATATTTGGCACTAATTCTCAATGGTAATATTAAATTTATCTCTGAAATATTAGCATTTTTTAAAGAAAGTCCTAAAAATATAAAGGATATTAGAGAGTATGCTGCATTAGATTATAAATTAGAGTGGAAATCAAAATCAGAAATTCTAGCTAGATTGAATTGGTTGAAAGACTTAGATTTAGTTATTTATCAGGATTTTTCAATGACATACTCTATAACAGAATTAGGGATAAATTTTTTGGAGATATCTGGATTTGTAAAAAAAGAGGAACTAGAAAAACAAATTGACTCAACAATTTCTGAAAATCATATTATAGTTTCTTCATGGGCAGAAGAAATGTGCGAAATTTCAAAGCGAGATCTGGATAATAGAAAAACAGGTTTGGGATACTTTCCAGGTAGTATGCAAGTAGCACATATTACTACATTAGATTATTTATTTTTGGTGAAGCAGGCCACAGAATTAAATGTGATTCTAGAATATTCAGCAAGCACATTTGGCATTTCAGAAACTTCAGCAAAACAGTATTTAGCAACTTTAATTCATTTAGGATTTATAGAAAGAATATCAAAAACGTTATATAAATCTACTGAATTAGGTAATCTATTTACTAAAGATAATTTTGAATTAGACTTTGCTTGTTGTGTAAATAAAAAATATGCATTTGTATTTGAAATATTATTTGAATTGCAAAAGAAAGAACTAAGTACTAAAGAACTTGCTATAATAGCGAAGGTTTCTTTTAATTTTCCCAGTGAAGATTCTTCAAATATCAGTAAAAGACTTCACATTTTGAAAAATGCTAGTTTAATTCAAGAACATGGTGTAAGTGCTTATACACTAACTAATAGAGGTATTCTTTTTTGTGAAAGATTTAAAAATTGCTATCAACTTAATAATTCTCCTAAGTTAAACCTAGATGAAAATATTGCAGGCAAATTAAATGAAGATACAGTAAAAAAAATATTAAATGAACTAAGAGTTTCATCAAGGGACTCTGCAAATCCCAATCGCTTTGAAGAAGTACTTTCGAAAGCATTTATTTTACTAGGGTTTAAGGCTGATTGGTTAGGTGGGTCTGGTAAAACAGATGTTTTAATACAAGCACCAACTTCTCCAAAATTCACTTATAAAGTAGCTATAGATGCAAAAACGACTTATAGCGGAGGAATTACGGAGAGTCAAATTAATTTTGATACAATAGTCGATCATAGGAAGAAGCATAAAGCAGATTATTCATTAGTAGTAGGACGTGAATTCCAAGGAGAAAGATTAATAGAAAGGGCAACCAAACATAATGTGGCACTCCTTGATATAGAAACGTTGGAAGATTTGATAAAAATGCATATAGAAGTTCCTTTGAAATCAGAGTCATATCGAAAAATTTTTAATCAAAAAGGATTAGTTGATATTCGTCCGTTAGAAAGTGATCAATCTAAAATAATTCGAGATGGTATATTACTTCAATCACTTATGCAATGTTTATCAGAGGAGAGTGAGGATTCTTTAACAGAAGGAATTATGCAACCGAGAGAGATATATTTATTATTGAAGCATAAAAGCGAAATAAAACCTTCTCCGACTCTAGAGGAAATTAAACAAATGTTAGATTTCCTATCTTCTCCATTAATTGGGTGTGTAGGTATCACTAAAGAAGGATATTATGCTATTGGGTCATTATCCGACGCTGCTCAAAAGTTTGAATTTTACTTAAAAGCATGTAAAAACTAGTAGTATTCAAAATCGCTCATAGAATAGTTACTGTGACCCGTATCATAAGTAAGTGAGGTATTCTACGTAAAACAAGGGTAAGAAAAGAATACAGGAGAAAATCTGAAATGACAAGTTGGTCTTGATTTTCACTGATATTATCATGTTTATTTTATTGTGCCTATAATTGGAGGCTATGTAAATGTTAAGTGATCAGACGAGATATTCTAGGCTCGCGAATATAACGAAAATAATAAATACAAAATTAGAACTACGTGAAGTATTGCAGCGTGTAACAGTAGCGATATCAGAGGAGATTGTTAAGTGCAACGCTGTTGGAATTTATTTACCCCAGGAAGATGGAACGTTTAGAGGGTTTGCAGGAAAACCAGAGACTATCAATGGCGTAACGCTCGATACTCAGATCATTGATCCTGAAATAGACTTATTGGCAAAAGAAGTTATTGAAACAAAAAAAAACATCTATATCCCTGATACCTCAAAGGACCATCGGCCAGATCCGAGACCAGTTGATGCGTTCAAAATTAAGTCCTTATTAGCTCTGCCTATTTCATTTGAGCAAGAGTTATTTGGTCTGGTTTTTCTATTTGATTATGGAACTCCAATGAATTTAACAGATTCAGAAATTCAAAGTGTTGAAGCTTATGTAAATATGGCTGCGGTCGCAATTCAAAACGCAAATAATTTAACACAAAAAGAAAACCTTATTGCCGAGAAGCAGCTGTTACTAAATGTTACCCGTGATTTATCAATGTGTTCCTCGATACAGGAGAGTTTTGATAAATGTTTTTTTTACTTAGGACAGGTTTTAGAGAGTAAAAACATGGCTGCCCACCTTTTAGACCCGCTAGACAAAACAACGATTAAGACAACGAAGTTAAGCTCGGACTGTGATTGGACAGAAGCAGATTGGATGGAGAAAAGCTATGAAGCCAAGATCCAAGGGGTTATTCAAACAAAAAATATAGATAGTAAGGGTTTACTGATGATTCCATTGGTTTCAATGGGAGAAGTATTAGGGGCAATCGTCGTTGGCGAAGAGGGAAAAGCTCATAATTATGATAATTCTCAAATTCAACTGGCAAAATCTATCGTTGATGCCACAGCTCCTACGTTTTCAAACTTGTTATATATGGATCAACTTGAAAGCATGGTGGCAGAACGAACGAGAGAACTAGCAGCTGCTAATGAAAAAGTTACAAGTGTGATTGAAAGTATTACGGATGGACTCTTTACTTTGAATAATAAATGGGAATTTACGTACGTAAATAAACATCAATATTTTCCACAAAGAAAAACAGCAAAAGATGTATTAGGCAAGAATGTATGGGAGGTTTTCCGGAGTAGTGTCGACACAGTTATGTATAAGGAATTTCATCGTGCAATGTCAGAGCGAACTACAGTGCACTTCGAAATTCTTTCTACCTCTGATGAATATTGGCACGAAGTGATTGCCTACCCATATGATGATGGTATTTGTTGTATTTTTAAAAATATAACGGAAAAAAAGCAATATGAGCAGGAATTGAAAAGGTTATCCAACATAGAGTTAATAGGGCAAATGGCAGCAGGTATCAGTCATGAAATTAGAAATCCAATGACCGCAGTACGGGGATTTTTGCAGTTATTAAAAGAAGAGAACACCTATGAGAAACATAATAAGTACTTTAAATTAATGATTGAAGAACTTGATCGTGCCAATTCTATTATTACTGAATTTCTATCAATGGGTAATACAAGGAAATCAGATTTGCAGATGTTAGATTTAAATGCAATTATTCACGATATTATTCCTTTAATAAAGGTTGATACGTATAATCAAAATAAATATATTCAAGTCGATACAAATGACATTCCGGAATTACTTTTAAATCGCAATGAGATACGGCAATTATTAATAAATTTATACCGTAATGGCTTAGAAGCGATGAGCGCAAGGAAAGTACTAACCATTAGCACCTACAAGGAAGATCAAAATTGCGTGGTGCTTGCAGTGCGAGATCAAGGAAAAGGTATTAAGCCTGAAGTATTAGAAAAACTGGGTACTCCATTTTACACGACCAAAGATAATGGAACTGGATTGGGGTTAGGCATATGTTATGCCATTGCTGCCCGTCATAATGCAAAAATAGAAATTCAAACAGGATCGGAAGGCACTACTTTTTTAGTTAAATTTAATTATGAAAATAATGAAAAATAACCTTATTTAGATTAGTTACGGTGAACCGAACCACAAATAAAAAGTAAAACATAAGTAAACATAATCAATATATTTCACATGAATTTTGCGTAACATTCATGTTTGAGTTGCCCACTAAATTAGAGTTGCATAAAAAGAAATGGACTAAACTATATCAGGTTAGTCCATTTTCAAGTGTGTTAATTAATAGTAAATTCCCATCCGTAATTTTGCACGATTACCCCATCTTTTTTGTGCTTTTTGGAGCTTTTTGGTATTAAATCCTGACTGACTCTCCATATGTATATTCTGTTAGCATTGGGTCCTCGTGTCCGAAGTTTCGTTCAGCATCTTTATAACCAATTAGATAATTCAATATTGATTCCCTCCCATATTAACTCTAGTATTATTATAATTCAATTGGGTTAAAATGGATAATTAAAAGTACCTAAACAACATATGTTGCTGTTTTAAAATCATCCCCAAAAGCATTAATCCACCTAAGACTACAAAACCAACCTCTAAAATGTTAAAGTAGTAACTTAACGACATTCATTTACACATGCTAAAAGCATTACTATAATCAACATTTCAGGAGGACAAACAATGGCTATAAGTAATAATGATATATTAATTCGAGTAAGATATGCTCTGGATATAAAAGATACAGATATGGTGGAGATATTTAAACTTGGTGGCGTTGAAGTAACAAAAGAAGAAGTGCGAAAGATGCTGACAAAATTAAAAAACAGTTACTATGATGAAGTTGATGATATTGATGTAGTTGAATATGATTACGAAATAAAATGCAATAATGTTATGTTAGAGTCATTTTTGAATGGTTTTATTACTTTTAAAAGAGGAAAACAAGATCCAAAACCAGGGCAATCGGATAGACAAGCGATGTCTTTAAAGAGTAATGGAAGTGTTAATAATCTCGTTCTAAAAAAATTGAAGATAGCACTATCATTAACAAGTGAAGATATGCTTGATATATTAGAAGACGTAGGAGTCATCGTAACAAAAGGGGAATTAAGCGCTCTACTAAGAAAAGAAGGCCATAAGAATTACAAAGAGTGCGGTGATAGATACGCAAGGAATTTCTTAAAGGGATTAGCTGTAAGCTATAGAGGATAAGAAATAAGCATTATAACATTTATGTTAAAACAGTAAATGGTATAATAGCTAGAGTAGGTCGTTTGTAGCCTACTCTTTTTTATTTATAAAAATAACATAAACAAATATGCTAGGTGATGAAATGATACATACATATTCAGGTGAGACAATTAATTTTCATATAACTTATAAGAAGAAAAAATCAGTACGTCTTTTTGTAGATTCTTACGGAAATGTTGAGGTGCAAGCTCCGAAAGGGACACCTGTTGAATACTTAGTCCAGTTGCTAGAGGAGAAATGGGATTGGATTCAGAAAACACGTAAGGAAATGCAGGAGCGGGCGCTTGGACCACAGGAAAAGGATTATGATCAAGGAGAGGGCTTTCTGTATTTAGGGAGTACGTATCCGATACAGATTTCTCAAGATGCAAGTATTACGCAAGACAATGCAGTTTTTGAAGGGGATAAGCTACACATTTATGTGAATGAGCTTAAGGATGAGAAAATACAACAAGCTTTAAAACGTTTTTACTATAAACAGTGCAAGGCATTAGTAGAAAAGAGTATTAAAGCACATCAAAGCAACTTTAAAACAAAACCGCGTTCTATTCGTATTACAGATAGTAGTCGTACGTGGGGAACTTGTGATTCAAATCTACAACTAACATTCAATTGGAAGCTAGCGATGGCACCACAGAGGGTAATTGACTATGTAGTTGTTCATGAAATGTGTCATATGGTTCATTTAAATCATGATCGATCTTTTTGGCGTCTTGTTGGGAAGATAATGCCTGATTATAAGGAAATGGAAAACTGGTTAGCGTTATCGAGTTGGAAGATGACGGTTTAGTAATGCGCTTTATATAGGTTGCGATTATTGTAAATATTTGTCGGTAAGTCGATATATTTCAAAAATCGCTGATATATTTGGAGTTGCGGTCAATATATTCAAAAAATCGCTCATATAATCTCATTTACCAGGTAATTATTGAATGAGGAGAAAGTAAAAGGAGATGTCACAGTGGACATCTCCTTTTACGGGTGTAGGAATTATCGTCCAAACTTCACAACGAAATTCCCATCTATTTTCTCCATCTCATATCCACGATACCCCTCCGAAAGTAACGCTTGCTTTTCACTAGCATCACTCATCGGAATATCTTTAACATCCGTCCAATCTCTTTCGGTATCCTTACGCAATTCCTTCACAAAAACATACCGCATACTACCGCTATACTTCTCCTTCAGCGCAGCAATTTCCATTCCTTGCGCGAACTTATCCTTTAAACTAGGAATGTTGAAAGGTGCAACGGTGCAGCAAACGTAATCGTATTTGCTGTCTTCTTTTTGTAATTCATCCATGATGACTGTGGCTAATATTTTTTGCATACCATTTCCTCGGCAGTTTGGATGAACGTTTGAGATTTCTTGATAGATGACGCGGTGTAGCTCGCTTTCTGGTAGGCCAATATCAAGTCCTAAATGTTCATCGTCGATAGGAGGGACTAGTAGGGCTCGAAATGCGATGAGCTCGTTTTGTATAAAGGCACCGATCATCATTCCGTTTCCTTCTAGAATGTATTGAAATTCTTCTAGCGAGAGTGGTTGTAAACGACCTTTATCTTCTAGCGCTTCAACTACAACGTTTTGTAATGATAAAATTTGTTCCATATGTTCTAAAGATAGTAATGTAACGTGAAATGGATCGTTGTTTTGTTTTAATTTTCCTTCGTAAAGAATCGTCATGTGTTAGTCCTCCTTTAGCGTACAACGTCTTGAAAGACGGTTAGTTCTTGTAATGTACTTTCGTTTATTTCAATGCCGAGTCCCGGCTTTTCGTTTAAGCGAATAAATGGTACGTCGTAATGTAAGTTTCCGATGTCTTTCGTGAATTTTAATGGTCCTGTTAGCTCGACGCTAGTAATGATTTTTTTTGAGAAAGCGACATGGAATCCTGCGGAAGAGGCAACAGATGATTCGACCATGGATCCAACTTGGCATTCAATGCCTGCCATTTCAGCTTGATGAGCAAGTTTTACAGCTGGATATATGCCGCCGCATTTCATTAGTTTTATATTCACTTTATCAGCTGCGTCTAATTTAATGATTTGGCGCATTTCACGAGAGCCTTTTAGTCCTTCATCAATCATAAGTGGAAGGTCTGTTTTAGAACGAATATGAGCCATTGCGTCAATATCATCGGCTACAACAGGCTGTTCAATCCAGTCAATGTTTAAATGTCCTAATGAACGAAGTGCTGTTAATGTGTTTGCACTATTTTTCCAGCCTTGGTTTACATCAACGCGAATCGCGATATCATTTCCTACACGTTCACGTACAGCTTCAATTCGGTTTACATCTTCTTTTACATTCGTGCCGACTTTCATTTTGAAAGATTGGTAACCTTTTTTAATCATAGAAGCTGCTTCTTCAGCCATATTTTCTGGAGCGGCGATACTTAAGACGTGAGTGACAGGAAATTCTTCATGGTAGCGTCCGCCAATTAGTTGATATACAGGTTGATTTAGTTTTTTGCCCATTATATCAAAACAAGCGATGTCAATCGCAGCTTTCGCTGTAGGAACACCGTAAATTGTGTTGTCCATCATATCGTGTATTTTCTCGATATTCATTGGGTTTTTCCCGATAAGAGCAGGAGCTAGTGTATGTTTTAAAACATGGAAAGTACTTTCCCATGATTCACCTGTAACGTGATCATCAGCAACGCCTTCGCCGTAACCGATAATACCTTCATCTGTTTCCATTTTGACGATAATAGAAGGCATATCAGAATAAGAACCATAACTAATAACAAACGGATCGCGAAGCGGTAAACGAATTGCGTAAAGGTGAATAGCTGTAATTTTCATTGAATAAAGACCCCTTCCTGTTTACAATGGTTTTGTACATTTGATATAGTTGACGTTAAATAGTCGTTAATTAATGATAAGGAGTTAGAGAAAATGATGATAAAAATTGCAGTTGTCGGTTCAAAAGAGTTTATGGAGAATCTTTTACCTATTGCTCATAAACTAGAAGAAATAGAGATTGATCCATATATTTACCTTCACCCGGCAGAATCTTCTGAAATATTAAAGCGTTTAAAACCTTGTGATGCTATCTTTTTCTCAGGTGCCCTACCTTATTATATGGCAAAAGAAATAAGAGAACAATTGCGAATTCCAAGTACGTACTTACAGCAAGACGAGACAACTGTCGCATCTTCACTCCTTTCTATAATATATCATCAAAGTATCCAACCTCATAAAATTTCAATTGATTTAGTAGATCGTTCGTTTATTACAAATGTGTTCCATGATATCGGTCTGAAAGAAACGCCGCAAGTGATGGATTATGAAAATATGTTATGGAGTAATGATGAAATTAAGAGCATCATTGATTTTCATTTAGCTAAATATCAATCTGGAGAGGTCGATTTAGCTTTAACTAGTATTCACGCTGTCTACGACGAACTTCAAAAAATAGGTATTCCTTCAGAGCGTATGATAGACCCGACGCAATCAATTATACACGGGTTAAAAGATGCAAAAATAAAAGCTGAGTTAGCAAAAAGCCATTCAGCTACTGTTGGTGCTTGTATTATATCCTTTATAGAGTTACAAGAAAGCTCGCTTGAAAAATTAAATGTAATTTCAAAAGAATTACGTGGTTCATTTAAACAAGTTGATGAAATGACTTTTATTTTGTATACAACTCGTGGTGATATTGAATTGAGTATAAAAACAAATACGATAGATCGTTTATTTATGAATATAGAAGACGCAGTATCTATTGGATTTGGTTACGGAAAAACAGTAAATGAAGCGGAACAAAATGCAAAAATCGCTCGAGGTTTCGCAAAGAATAATCCGATAGAAAGCTGCTTTTATATACTAACAAGTGATAAAGAATTATTTGGTCCGTTCCCGAAAGAACAGAGAGTACAAAGTTTAAAAAACGATAATCCTGAATTAATGAAAATAGCGAAGGAAACGAAGCTTAGTCCTGCAAACTTGTCAAAAATTATTCAGTTTAGTCAATCGCATCCATCATTGAAATTTACAGCGGCGGATCTTTCTGAGTACTTACAAGTGACTCGGCGATCGACGGAAAGGCTGTTAAAGAAATTAGTTGATTACAGATATGCCAATATTTGCGGCGAGGAAATGCCCTATCAACAAGGGCGCCCTCGTGCAATATATGAGCTAAATTTACCGTTGTATTCGTTTCAAAAATTTTAAGCTTCTAGTTGTGCTTTTTGCTTTTTCAGTAGGTCTGCTTTTTCAATATCAGATAGCTTCGTAATTGTGAAGCCAGTTATACCATAAATGATTGAGATAATAGGTACGATGAAATTCAATATAGCATAAGGAGCATATTCGAATGCACCGACTCCAAGTGTTGCGAGTATAAATACACCACATGTATTCCAAGGTACGAAAACAGAAGTTAATGTTCCACCATCTTCTAATGCTCTGGATAAATTTTTAGAATGTAGTCCTTTTTCTGTGTACGCATTTGCATACATTCTTGAAGGAACAACAATCGAAATATATTGTTCAGAGCAAGTAAGATTCGTTGCAAAGCAAGATGCGATGGTAGAAGCGATAAGTCCTTTTGATGATGTCGCTAATTTTAAAATTTGATTTACAATTGAGCGAAGAATGCCAGTATGTTCTAGTACTCCGCCGAAAGTCATAGCGACAATTGTCATAGAAACTGTATTCATCATAGAGCTTAAGCCACCACGGTTAAATAGTTCATCTACTAGCTTGTTTCCAGTGTCTATGACAAATCCACTTTGGAGTGCACCGACAGCTGATGAGACAGAGCCACCTTGAATAAAGACTTGTGATAAGAATCCTAAAATAACACCTACGAGAATAGCTGGTATAGCAGGGACTTTTTTAGCGACCAATACCATAACGACTACGGGTATAATTAATAGGAAAGGCGAAATAACAAAGTTTTGTTGCAATACTTGTAACGTTTGATCGATGCTTTTTGCATCGATATTGTTATCGCCGAAGCTTCTTCCTAAGAAAGCATAGACGATAAGAGTAATAATTAAACCTGGAATTGTAGTAAATAACATATGACGAATATGTGTGAATAAATCTGTATTTGTTAATCCCGCTGCTAAGTTTGTCGTGTCTGAAAGCGGTGACATTTTATCGCCAAAATAAGAACCGGAAATTATAGCGCCAGCAACCATTGGAGCTGGGATTCCCATACTTAGGCCAATTCCCATTCCAGCAACACCGATTGTTCCCATTGTAGACCAAGAGCTACCGATTGCTAATGCAACGATAGAACAAATAATTGTAATTGAAACTAAAAATAGTGATGGAGTTAAAAGTTTTAAGCCGTAATAAATCATAGTAGCGACGATTCCGCCGCCAATCCAAGCACCGATCGTTAAACCTACAAGAATAATGATAACGATAGCGGGTAATGCAAGGCGAATTCCTTTATACATCGATTCTTCAATGTCATTCCATTTGTAACCGTATCGCCAAGCGACGATCGAAGCAACGGTTGTACCGATAATAAGTGGGACGTGAGGGCTTTGTTCTAATACAACAATTGTAACCATCATAACTGCAACTGTAATGATAATAGGGATTATTGCTATGCCAAAAGGTATTTCTCTTTTCATAAACTGCCTCCTCATTATGTATGTTTGTATTTTTAGAATTGTCGCAAAATAGACGTTATTAAGTTATAATAACTAAAAATAGATGTAAGCGTCAACATAAAAACAGAAAATATCGAATGTTCTATTTGTATGGATATCTTTATAAGATGAGTTGAAATCGGGTATTAACGGTATTAAAAAATAAATAATTGACTTTTTTCTTAAAATTCAATATGTTCATAAAAACATCTGTTTTTCATAAGTATAATTAATCTGAATGGTTTGTAATTAGGGGAAGGAGAATGAAGCTTTGAAAACATTAGAACTACAAGAGCGTTTAACTGAAATTTTTCAGCATTTACATGAAAACCCTGAAGTAAGCTGGAAGGAATATGAAACGACAGCTTATATTACTAACTTTCTAAAAGAAGAAGGAATTTCATATAAAATATTTGATGATTGCCCTGGCGTGATTGCTGAAATCGGAAGAGGGAATCCAGTTATCGCGATTCGTGCTGATATGGATGCACTATGGCAAGAAGTAGACGGAGAATTTAAAGCGAATCACTCATGCGGCCACGATGCTCATATGACGATTGTGATGGGCCTTATTTTACAATTGAAAAATATGAGATGGGATAGCGGTACTGTTAGATTTATTTTTCAGCCGGCAGAGGAAAAAGGAAATGGTTCCTTAAAGATGGTAGAGAAGGGCGCCGTGGATGATGCTGATTTCTTATTTGGTGTTCATTTAAGACCGATTGAAGAACTGCCTTTGAAACAAGCTGCACCATCTATTCGTCACGGAGCAGCAGGATTTTTAGAAGGTATGATTCATGGAGATGATGCACACGGGGCACGCCCGCATCAAGGTATAAATGCAATTGATGTCATTTCGATGATCAATATTGGATTGAAAAATATATGGTTACCGCCGCAGACGTCTTATTCTGTTAAGATGACGAGATGCCAAGCTGGTGGTGATAATCTAAATATTATTCCAGGTAACGGACATTTTAGTTTAGATGTAAGAGCAGAAAATAACATATTACTAGATGAATTGAAGCGAAAAATAGAGCAAGTAATTCAGTCAGCTGAATCAATGGGTTCTAAACTTTCTTATGAGTGGATTGATCTCGCACCAGGAGCTGAAGTGTCAGAAGAAGCTGAGCGTTTCATGCGAAAAGGTATTCTTGAAGTATACGGGGAAGAGGGATGTACTGGACCACTGTATACGACAGGAAGCGATGATTTTCATTACTACACAGTGAAGAGACCGCATTTAAAAGCTGTCATGCTTGGACTAGGGGCGAACTTACAACCTGGATTACACCATCCGTATATGAAGTTTGATCATAGCTGTATAATGGATGGAGTAGAAATATTGAAACAGACTGTATTGAAAGTGCTGGAAGACAGGGGCTAGAAAGCTCCTGTTTTTTGTAGGAATTTGTCGTTAAGTCGATATATTCGATTTTGCGGCGGTATAATTTCACGTACCAATTAATTTGATGAAAAATTCTCCTCTAGTACATGGTGTATAATAATAAGTACCATTTGTTAATAGGAGAAAAAAATGAACGAACAATATTACGATGCTGTATTAAATATAAAAACCGTTGGTGAGCAAAAAGGGTTTAATAAATCTATGCACTATCACCGTTATGAACCGACACCGTATAGCGGATTGGATGAGTTATTGAATCAATATGAAATAAAAAGTAGCGATCGAATTGTAGACTTTGGGTGTGGAAAAGGGAGATTGAATTTTTACATGCATCATAAGTGCGATGCATCAGCGGTTGGAATTGAAATGAATGAAGCGTTTTATAAAGAAGCAATGGAAAACCGTGAGCGTTATGCAAGGAAGGTAAGAAACAGTAAAGATAAAATTCAATTTGAATGTTGTTTAGCACAGGAATATGAGATTGATCCACGTGATAACCGGTTTTATTTCTTCAATCCATTTTCTGTCCAAGTGTTTATGAACGTAGTAAATAACATTTTGCTTTCGATAGAGGAAATAGAGAGGGAAGTGGATATTATTTTATACTATCCTTCTGAAGATTATATTTTCTTCTTGGAGAATCAGACTGCTTTTGAATTGAAGAGAGAAGTTAGATTACCGGGTGCTTATGAGAAGAATGGGAATGAGAGATTTTTAGTGTATAGATTGGAGAGTTAATGTATGGGGGCTTGGGGAGTAGCGATATTGTCAGATGATATTGCTAAAGATATTCAGTTACTTTATAAGGATTTGTTAGGAAATGAATATTCAAATGAAGAAGCAAGTAGGATTGTAATTGAGGGATACCAGACTGAACTAGATGATGAAGAGATTATTGTTTTTTGGCTAGCGTTTGCTTGCATACAATGGAAGTTAGGAAGACTTCAAGAGAATGTTAAACATGAGGCATTGCAAATAATAGAGAGTGGTGCAGATTTAGCCCGCTGGGAGGATGAACCTACATTACAGAGAAAACGTGAAGTAGTGTTAAATAAACTAAGAGAACAGTTACATTCTCCGCAGCTACAAGCTAAAAAAGTACCGAAGAGATTTATAGCTAATACTTCTTTAAAAGCAGGTGATGCTGTTAGTTACGAATTAGTATCGGGGAATTATATTATTCTTAAAGTCATTGAGATTATTGAGGAATGGTACGGGGATCGATATCCTCTATTTGAAATGTGTGATTGGGAAGGGAAAGAGATTCCTTCAAAAGAACAAATTGATCAATTAGACTTAAAGAAAAGGATTTATGAAGATGGAAACCAGGAAATAATTAAGCTTGCTATTTATTCTTCAGGAAAAAGAGATAACCCAGCTAAAAGAATACAAGTAGTAGCAGAAGATGTAAATGTAGTATTGGATATAGAACCACCGTATGATTTAATATGTTGGAAGGCATTTGACGACCATTTACATACAATGTAATAAAAAAGACGCACTACCAATAGGTAGCGCGTCTTTTACTCACGTCTATATAATTAGTTACGGATTAAGTAATCAAATGCACCTAAAGCTGCATTTGCACCTGAACCCATAGAGATGATGATTTGTTTGTACGGATTATTTGTACAGTCACCTGCACCAAACACTCCTGGTACGTTTGTAGCGCCGTGCTTGTCTGTTACGATTTCACCGCGAACGCGTTCAACTGTTTCGCCTAACCAGTCTGTGTTTGGCACAAGACCGATTTGAACGAATACACCTTGTAATTCAACGTGATGAACTTCTTCAGTTTCACGATCGATGTAAGAAATACCGTTTACTTTATCAGTACCAGTGATTTCTTTCGTTTGAACGTTTTTCAGAACAGTTACGTTTGGTAAGCTGTTAAGACGTTCTTGTAATACAGCATCAGCTTTTAATTCTGGCATGAATTCAAGAACAGTTACGTGCTTAACAATACCTGCTAAGTCGATAGCTGCTTCAATACCAGAGTTACCACCGCCGATAACCGCTACATCTTTTCCGATGAATAATGGACCGTCACAGTGTGGGCAGTATGCTACACCTTTGTTTTTGAACTCAGCTTCACCCGGTACGCCAACATTACGCCAGCGAGCACCTGTTGAAACGATTACGCTCTTACTTTTCAGAATAGCGCCGTTTTCAAGTTCCACTTCAATAAGTTCTTTTTTCTCTAAACGTTTCGCACGTTGTAGATTCATTACATCGATGTCGTATTCTTTTACGTGCTCTTCAAGGCTTGCTACTAGCTTAGGACCTTCAGTGCGTTTTACGCTGATGAAGTTCTCAATACCCATAGTATCCATTACTTGACCACCGAAGCGCTCAGCAACGATACCAGTGCGGATGCCTTTACGTGCTGCATAAATTGCTGCACTTGCACCAGCTGGGCCGCCACCAACAACAAGAACATCGTATGGATCTTTATCAGAAAGCTCTGATGCATCTGGACCGTTACCCATTTTAGCTAAAATTTCTTCAAGTGTCATACGACCACTTCCGAAAGATTCGCCGTTTAGGTAAACAGTTGGTACTGCCATGATGTCTTTGCTTTCTACTTCCTCTTTGAATGCAGCGCCATCAATCATAGTATGTGTAATACCAGAGTTTAGAACGCTCATTACGTTAAGAGCTTGTACAACATCAGGACAGTTATGACAACTTAGGCTGATATAAGATTCAAAATGATATTCGCCTTGAATGTTTTTGATTTGATCGATTAATTTTTGTTCAACTTTTGGAGCACGTCCACTAACTTGTAGTAAAGCTAACACTAATGAAGTAAATTCGTGTCCTAATGGAATACCAGCGAATGCGACACCAGTGTCTTCGCCAGGGCGATTTACGCTAAAGCTTGGTGTTCTCTCTAGTTCAACTTTTTCTACTGTAATCTTAGATGACATAGTAGCTAATTCATCTACTAGAGATAACATATCTTTAGATACGTTATCGTCTCCTGCGCTTACTTTAAGTAAAATATCGTTCTCCATTAACTGAAGGTATTGGGATAGTTGTGTTTTTATATCTGCATCTAGTATCATTTTGATCGAACTCCTTAGATTTTGCCTACAAGGTCAAGGCTTGGTTTAAGTGTTGCAGAACCCTCTTGCCATTTAGCTGGACAAACTTCACCTGGGTTGTTACGTACGTATTGAGCTGCTTTAATTTTGTTAACAAGAATGCTTGCGTCACGGCCGATACCGTCAGCATTGATTTCCATAGATTGGATAACGCCGTCTGGATCGATGATGAATGTACCACGAGCAGCAAGACCTTCTTCTTCAATTAAAACGTTGAAGTTGCTAGTGATTGTGCGAGTTGGGTCACCAATCATAATGTATTCGATTTTGCCGATAGTTTCTGAGCTATCATGCCAAGCTTTGTGAGTGAAGTGAGTGTCTGTAGATACAGAGTATACTTCAACACCTAAGTCTTTTAGAGTTGCATATTGGTTTTGTAAGTCTTCAAGTTCAGTTGGGCAAACGAATGTGAAGTCAGCTGGGTAGAAACAAACTACACTCCATTTTCCTTTTAAACTTTCGTCAGTAACTTGAATAAATTCTCCATTATGGTAAGCATTAGCTTTAAACGGTTTTACTTCTGTGCCGATTAATAACATATTAAAATTCCTCCTAAAGGTTGGTTTTGAGCATCGGAAATTAGTTTGCTCATAAAATATATTTTTTAATTAACTATAATAATTCTAATTCGATATTAATTATCATATAGAAGTGGTTATTTTGTCAAGAGAATAAACCAACTTTATACCAATTTAATTAATATTTATTCTCAATTAAGGTTGTTAGGGAATTAAAAGGTAATTTTTAAGTCATAAATTTTCAATGAGTGTTTGAAAGAGTAGTGTGTATGTTAGAGACATGGTGTAAGTATAAATTCTTAGGAAGGAAATATTTCTTAGAAGTTGTGGATTTGAAAAGGAACTGCTTACTTCTATTTTACAAAGAATTGTGCAATAAATAAAACAAAATGTATCGGAATCTTTGTGAACAATTATTGTCATCTTAAATATATATAATAAGAAGTATATTGCAATGAGAAATAGAAACATTGACGCTCATTTCTAACAAGATATAATAAAAGCGAGATATGTATTGCAATAGAGAAGATATAGTATAGATTGAAAAAATTTCAGTCTATTATTTTTTACGGCTTTTAGAAAACGTTTACATTTAGTGTGGAGGGGAAACCATGTCTAAGTTCACGAAGTATTTTTTAATGGAAGCTAAAGATGTGATTGCATATGTGCAAGAGAAATTACCTAAGTTCGAACATGCAAAGGGGCTAAAGTGTAAAGAAATAGGTGATGGTAATTTAAATTATGTGTTCCGCGTTTGGGATGAACAGAAGAACATTTCTGTCATTGTAAAGCAAGCTGGGGATACAGCGCGTATTTCAGATGAGTTTAAGTTGTCGACGAATCGAATCCGTATAGAATCAGATGTTTTGCGATTAGAAGGAGAGTTAGCACCTGGACTCGTGCCAAATGTATATTTGTTCGATAGTGTGATGAATTGTTGCGTGATGGAAGATTTATCAGATCACACAATATTGCGCACAGCACTCATAAATCATCAAATGTTTCCGAAGCTTGCTGATGATTTAACTACTTTTATGGTAAACACTCTTCTATTAACATCAGATGTTGTAATGAATCATAAAGAGAAGAAGGAACTCGTGAAGAATTATATAAATCCTGAGTTATGTGAGATTACAGAGGACCTCGTATATTCAGAGCCATTCACAAATCATAATAAACGAAACGAATTGTTTCAATTAAATGAAGGATGGATTAGAGAGCATATTTATAGTGATAAAGAGCTTCGTATGGAAGTAGCAAAACTTAAGTTTTCTTTTATGACGAATGCACAAGCGCTACTTCACGGTGATTTACATACTGGTTCTGTTTTTGTAAAAAGTGATTCTACAAAGGTTATTGATCCTGAGTTTGCCTTTTATGGACCTATGGGATATGACGTTGGAAATATAATGGCAAATTTAATGTTTGCATGGGTGAATGCAGATGCAGTGATGCAATCTGGTATTGAGAAAGATACATATATGAACTGGATAGAATCTACCATGATAGATGTAATTGATTTATTTAAGAAGAAGTTTTTAGATGCTTGGGATATTCATGTGACAGAGATTATGGCGAAGGAAGAAGGCTTTAACCGAGTTTATTTACAATCTGTATTAGAGGATACAGCTGCAGTGACGGGTCTTGAGTTAATTCGTCGTATTGTTGGTCTAGCGAAGGTAAAGGATATTATTTGTATTGAGAATGACGCGGCGCGTGCTAGAGCGGAGCGAATTTGTCTTCAAGTAGCGAAGAAGTTTATTTTACAAGCGAATCAATATAAAACAGGTAGCAGTTTTGTAGAAACGTTAAAAAAACAGTCAATGCATAGTGCGAAATAAGGGGAGAAGATGATGGCAGAGCAATTAATACCAATTCAGTGGAAAGATGATGCTTTAGTGTTATTGGATCAAACGGTATTACCGAACGAAGTAGTCTATGAATCTTTTAAAACGGCTGAGGGTGTGTGGGATGCGATTCAAGTAATGAAAGTACGAGGAGCGCCGGCAATAGGTGTTTCAGCAGCCTACGGTGTGTATTTAGGGGTAAAGGAAGTTGCGAAAAGTTCGGCGGAAGAATTCATAGCGGAAGTAAAAAAGGTATGTGCATACTTAGCGACATCAAGACCGACGGCAGTAAATTTATTTTGGGCGCTTGAAAGAATGGAAAGTGTAGCGAAAGAGAATGCTCACTTATCAATTGCGCAGTTGAAAGATAGATTATTAGAAGAAGCAAAAGAGATTCATAGAGAAGATGAAGAAATTAACCGTCAAATTGGAGAACATGCATTAACATTATTCCATGATGGCATGGGGATATTAACGCATTGTAATGCAGGTGCTTTAGCAACGACTAAGTATGGTACTGCGACAGCTCCAATGTACTTAGCGAAAGAAAAAGGATGGGACTTAAAAATCTATTCGGATGAAACACGCCCTAGATTACAAGGTTCAACGTTAACAGCATTAGAACTGCAGCGAGCGGGAATTGATGTAACGGTCATTACAGATAATATGGCGGCAATGGTCATGTCACAAGGGAAAATCGATGCAGTAATCGTTGGATGTGATCGTGTAGCAGCAAACGGGGATGTAGCAAATAAAATTGGAACATTAGGTGTTTCGATTTTGGCTAAATATTATAACATTCCGTTTTATGTAGCCGCACCAACGCCGACAATTGATTTGAAAACACTGACAGGAAAAGAAATTCCAATTGAAGAAAGGGATGCTTCTGAAGTGATCAATCGTTTCGGACAATACTCTGCTCCGCAAGAAAGTAAAGTATACAATCCGGCATTTGATGTCACGCCATCTGACAATGTAACAGCGATTATTACGGAAAAAGGAATTGTAAAAGCACCGTTTACGGAGAATTTAAAAAAGCTATTTCAATAAGTAGATAGTTTTTTAGAAAAATAGTCATCATAAGCTTCATACTTAGGGGGATGTATATGTTACTGCAAAAAGAAAGGGAAGAAATTGTAGCGTACGGAAAGAAAATGATTTCTAGTGGTTTAACAAAGGGGACTGGCGGTAATATTAGTATTTTTAAGCGTGAACAAGGTCTTGTTGCAATTAGCCCAAGTGGTCTAGATTATTATGAAACGACGCCTGAAGATGTAGTTATATTGAATTTAGATGGTGAAGTGATAGAGGGAGAGAGAAAACCATCAAGTGAATTAGATATGCATCTTATCTATTATAGAAATCGTGAAGATATAAATGCGCTTGTACATACACATTCTCCTTATGCGAAGACAATCGCATCATTAGGATGGGAACTTCCTGCTGTGTCATATTTAATTGCTTTTGCAGGTCCGAATGTTCGCTGTGCACCGTATGAAACATTTGGTACGAAGCAATTAGCAGAGGCTGCTTTTGAAGGCATGATTGATCGTCGTGCAGTTTTACTTGCGAATCATGGTTTAATGGCCGGTGCGAATAATATAAAAATGGCGTTTACTATTGCAGAAGAAATAGAGTTTTGTGCTCAAATTTATTATCAAACGAAAAGTGTCGGAGAACCGAAGTTATTACCAGAAGACGAGATGGAGAATTTGGCGAAGAAGTTTGAAGGATATGGACAGCAGTAGATAGCTATAGATTATTTTTCTTCTGCAATAGTACTGAGAATCTATTGCAGAAGATTTTTTATTTATAAATATTGAATTGGTTAAGCTCATCGATCCACTGGAAAATACTTTTCAATACTAATGAATCTGTATCAAAATAGCTGTGAAAGAAAATATACTTACAGCTATTTTAGGGTTTTAATTATTTAGATATATTTTTTAGCTGAGAATCCAATTTCCAGAAACCAATTCCAGAGAATAATGCTGCTAATGAACCAATAATTGCAGCAATACCGATATCTCCGAACATCATGCCGCCCATTAATATACCGAAAATGCCAATTAAGATAAGAATAATAGCGATAGCTTTCATTTTGTTTACCTCCTGTTGTTTTTATTGTGCAGCAATATCTATAGTGCTTCCTAATAAAATTATACTTTGTGTAGTACCACCACTCACATTATCAAAAGCATTTGTAGAAAGAGGTAATCCGACTGCTGTTACATAAGAGTCTTTAAATATATCTTTTAAATTACCTGAAAATATAAGTTGGAAGCTTTCATAATCGTCAGTTAATATGTGAACATAGGTAAATGTTTCGTTATTGAAAGGATCTTCTTTAATTTCTACTACGGTTCCATTAATAGGTATTAATTTTTCTAAGTAAGGTGTTATATTCTTATCTAAATGTTTATAACTGATTGAATGATCAATTAAGCCTTTAGTTGCATTTACATCGGCATCTGTTTTTGCTGGAAATAAATTTGAATGCCCATTAATAAATTTACTGCTAGTTTTATTTAGAGAAGAATGTTGCCCAGGTAAAGATGATAGGTATTGTTTATATGTATCTACTTGGGGATTTTTGGTGTTTGTTGTATTGGTTTTGGCACTATCTTTAGAGTCTTCAGAAGCTTTAGCTGATGTATCGCTAGAGTTTGACGAATTATTTGACCCTAAGGCAACAGTAATGAAGAGTATTCCAAAACACAGTCCCGTATACTTTAACCACCGTTTAGTTTGATTGTTCTTTTTAATCAGTGATATTATAACCATGATTAAGCATACAATAATACCAATTAAAGATGTTAAACCTAAAAAAGCCTCCATATAAGAGTATTCCTCCTTTAATATAATAAAAGTACTATATAATAATATATTATTAAAAGGGTTTTTTCTACCATTTAAATACAAAAATATCCTTTATATGTTTTTTGTTGCTGAATATATTAAGGGGGATATTCAGCAAGAACGAGTTATATCAATTATTGAAGTATATGACGATTATAATCTTGATGGATAGTGTGATTCTTATATATAACAAGAGACATTGTTTATTTATTTTTGTAGAGCTCATCGATATGTATAAGAGCAAGCGAGTAATAACTGTAATATTGTAAATAAACGTAAAGAAACACCCTCAAGAAAAAAATCTTGAGGGTGTTTCTTTATACTTTCTTGAGCAACAAATACATAAAGTAAGGTGCACCAATTAAAGCAACGACAATACCAGCGGGAATACCGTTAGGTTCAACGATATTTCGTCCGATTGTGTCTGCAAATAGTAATAGCCATCCACCAATTAAAACAGCGATTGGCATGAAGATTTGATGCCTTGGACCTACTAAAGATTTCGCGATGTGAGGAGCCATAAGTCCGATAAAGCTAATGCCTCCTGTTACAGAAACAGCAGCGGCAGCAAGTGCAACGG
Organism: Bacillus sp. RIT 809; assembly: GCF_016892495.1. Classification (NCBI taxonomy): domain Bacteria; kingdom Bacillati; phylum Bacillota; class Bacilli; order Caryophanales; family Bacillaceae; genus Bacillus; species Bacillus sp. RIT 809. The sequence continues at coordinate 35,916 of NZ_JAFEMR010000012.1, forward strand.
CTGCGATTAATAAGTATCTTCGCTCTTTTTCAATTTCAATTCCAACACCGATTGCTACTGGCTCGTTTAATGCTAGTATATTTAATCGATTTGCTTTATAGAAGACAAATGGGATTAATACGATTAGCCAAGGAAGCATTGCTAAAACAAATGTCCAGTCATCTCCCCAAATGTTTCCGGCAATCCATTTGGAGATAAAGTCCACTTTCATACGATCAGCGGATGAAATAAGGACAATCATTATTCCAGATAGTGCAAATGAAAAACCGATGCCGGTTAATGTTAATCGTATTGGCTGAAGGCCGGTGGATTTACTATATGAAAATACGTAAATTAGAACAGCTGTTAGAAACGCACCGATAAATCCAACAACTGGTAGTAGGTAAAGAAATGAACCTACGTCTATCGGGAAGTATAGAAAGAAAACAGAAACTGCAACACCAGCACCAGCGTTAATGCCGAGAATACCAGGTTCAGCTAAATCGTTTCGGGTAATACCTTGTAATACAGCACCTGATAAAGCGAGAGCCATACCAGCTAATAATGTAATGACGATTCTAGGTAGCCTTAAAGAATATAAAACGAATTCTTCTTTAAATGTACCTTGTCCCATAAGTGTTGGGATTAATCTGTCATAGGAGAGAGCGGCAGAACCGAGTCCCATTCCAATTACAATTGTTGTGATGGTAAGTATAAGTAATGCAAGTATGATAAGGCGTTGTTTCTTTAGAATAGATTGCATCATGAGAAAGTTCTTCCTCCTTTACGTACAATGAATAGGAAGAATGGTAATCCTACAATTGCGACGATTGCAGCAACTGGTGTTTCATACGGAGCGTTAATTGTACGTCCGATTGTATCTGCGAGCAGCATAAAGGAAGCACCAGCAATCGCTGACATTGGTATAACAAAACGGTAGTCTGGTCCAACGATTGGACGAACCATATGGGGTACCATAAGTCCGATAAATGCCATGTTTCCGACAAGTGCTACAGAAGCACCAGCAAGCAAGATAATAATGATAAATAAAATCGTTTTAATAACGATAATTTTTTGACCGAGTCCAACGGCAACTTCTTCACTGAAACTAAGAACTGTTAATTTCTTTGCAAGTAAGATAGCGATAAATATACTTATTGAAATAACCGGAATAATAATTTTTAATTGGCTCCAACTCGTTCCAATTACGCCCCCAGCCGTCCACATTGATACATCTTGTGAAATTTTAAAGTAAATGCCAACACCTTCTGAGATTGCAAGTAGAAATGCTGAAACAGCAGCACCAGCTAATACAATTCGAAGAGGGGAAAGTCCGCCCTTTTTCACCATGCCAATTCCAAATACCATAATAGCGCCAATTGCAGCACCGATAAAGCAAGCTAGTGTTAAGTAAAGGTAGCTTATAGAAGGATTGAAAGCAAGTGTTAGTGCAAGTGCGGCATTTGCGCCACCAGTTAAGCCTAGTAATCCCGGATCGGCAAGTGGGTTTCGAGTTAATCCTTGCATAATTGCACCAGAAACAGCGAGTCCAGCTCCTACAAAAATAGCAGCAACTTCACGTGGTAAACGTATTTCACGCAGGATGGATAGCTTATCTCCTTTAGCAGAGGAAGTGAGTGCTAACCATACGTCTTTTATAGAAGTATCTGCAGCACCTAATACCATTGCAAACATAAAAATAAGAAAGAATGCAATGATACTCAAAATTAATTTGTATGTAAAAGCGTTGGAACGTAGGTTGTCTTGCTCTTTTTTCATCAGTTTCACATCTTTTCTTTTCATAGAATAAAGGAAGAGGAATTCTTAAATTAAGAATTCCTCATGTTTGTATTATTGACCAAGAAAGCTCTTCTTGAAGAAGTCTAGTTGGAAATCTAATGTAAGTGGATCATTGAAATAGAATTCCATCATGTTTGCTTCATATACACGATTATTTTTCACTGCTGGAATGTTTTTATATGATTCTGTCTCTTGGAATGAGTTATCAGTATCTTTGTTTTTACTTACGATTAAGTAATCACCAGCGAACTCAGGTAATACCTCAGTAGATAATGCGTAGTATCCTTCTTTTAAAGCTTTTTCTTTTACTTTTTCAGGCATTTTTAATTTCATTTCTTGGTAAAGAATTTCTGTTCCACGGCCCCAGTTTTCGCCATATACGTAAAGCTGTTTGTTGAAGTTTTCAACAACAGAAACTGTTGCATCTTCACCAATCTTCGCTTTAATGTCTTTTCCAGCTGTTTGTGCGCGTTTCTTGAAATCATCAACCCAAGTTTTTGCTTCTTTTTCTTTATTTAATAATTTACCGATTTCTAAGTGTTGTGTTAAGTAATCAACTTTTCCGTAAGTGTATGTTACAGTAGGAGCGATTTTCTTTAACTTATCAACATTTTTAACATTTGATAAACCAATGATTAAATCTGGATTTAATTCTGCAATCTTTTCAACATTCTCATCTGATACTTCAGCGACATTTTTCAGTTTGCTATCGAAACGTGGGTTTTGTTTAGACCATGAATCTACCCCAACAAGGTTTACACCTAATGACATTACGTTACCAGCGAATGATGATAGGACAACAACACGTTGTGGATTTGCTGGAACTTCTACTTTACCATTTTCTGATTGGTATGTAATTGTTTCTGATTTTTTACCTTTTGCGTCGTTCTTCTTGTCTGTTGAACCGTTGCTACAAGCACTCATAACAAGGACGAACAGAACTGTTAGTGAAATAAATAATTTTTTCATCGTCTTTCTCCTTTAAATAGATGATATGTGTATACAATAATTTGTTTAACTGCAATCTTTTTGAAAGAGTAGTGGTAATACAGAATACAAAATATTTATTAAAAATCTTGAATATGAGATTTCACAATATAGTATTGACCATATTAATGAAAGAAGATGTAATCCCAAATTTGCTAATTATTAACAAACTGATAATGATTATCACTATTGATTCTTTAAATAATATAATTTTATATAGGTGTATTGTCAATAGTAATTTTGATTGTAAATTTTGCGGAAACAGGTTATATTTTATTGAGAATGATAATCAATGACTAATAGCTGAGGAGTGGGCACGAATGAATCGAGAAGAATTGTTTGATGTAACTGTGATAGGTGGAGGACCTGCAGGGCTTTATTCAGCTTTTTATAGTGGACTCAGAGAGATGAAAACGAAAATAATAGAATTTCAACCACAGTTAGGTGGAAAAATACATGTTTATCCAGAAAAAATGATTTGGGATATTGGCGGAGTGTTACCGGTTACGGGTGAGAAATTAATTGAGCAACTTGTACAACAAGGATTAACATTTCAACCTGAAGTTGTATTGAATACAAAAATAGAATCAATTATTCGTAATGAAGAGGGTATTTTTACGTTGAAAACAAGCTCTGGGGAAGAACATTTTTCAAAAACAGTGATCGTCGCAACTGGGAGTGGTATATTGAATCCACAAAAGTTATCAATTGAAGGTGCTGAGAGATTCGAAGTCTCAAATTTAAATTATACAGTTAAATCGTTAAAACGTTTCAAAGATAAAACGGTAATTATTTCAGGCGGAGGGAACTCTGCAATTGATTGGGCAAATGAATTAGAACCGATTGCGAAAAAAGTTTATTTAACATATAGAAAAGAAGAATTATCTGGTCATGAAGCACAAGTAAAACAACTTATGAACAGTTCGGCAGAATGTTTCTTTAATACATCGATTACAAAATTAATTGCCGGTGATAACCATGAAGCGATTGAACATGTAGAATTAACAAATCATGAAACTGGAGAGGTTTCTCATTTATCTGTTGAAGAAGTTATTATTAATCATGGATATGAACGTGACATTACATTATTGGAAAATAGTGAGCTAGATGTCGCTATTGTTGATAATTATTATATTGCAGGGAATGCAAATAGTGAGTCCTCGGTAGACGGGTTATATGCCGCTGGAGATATTTTAAAGCATGACGGAAAATTACATTTAATCGCAGGAGCGTTCCAAGATGCTGGAAATGCTGTGAATAAAGCGAAACAATTTATTCAACCAGATGCAAGTGAGTACGGAATGGTTTCTTCGCATAATGAAGTATTTAAGAAGAGAAATCGAGAATTGATAAAGCAGATGATGAATTAATAAAGAAACAAGTATACCCCCATTTACTTCTCTATTCGTATGGACGAGAGAGGTAAATGGGGGTTTTCCTGTTTATTATATCTTCAATCATTATCATGACACCGGTTTCATTAGTTCATGTGGCATGAACGTTTTATTTGTAATCTCTCTAGAAAACAATGAATCTAGGATTGGTTTATGCTGTCCCTTTTTCCTGTTCATTAGGAAATGGTATATTTAGTATAGACGCAATGTATTGTTTTCCGTGTTTTCGAGCTAATGATTCTAATATTTGGCGAACGCGTTTTGTAAGATGACCTTGTTTTTTTATAGCCTCACAATATACGTCATAGAAAACGTATTTAGCCCAAAGGAAATCATCTTGTTGGAATAAGAAATGATTTTTGTACCATTCGCCAATTGTATGATAGCAATTGTTTTCATGTACTGCTGCACTTTGTGAAAGAATACGATCGGATAAAGAATTAGATAGATGAGAAATTGTGTTTTCTGTTTCAACTTGTAATGTTTTTTCTAACATTGTAATGATGTGACGAGTAGCCATATGTTAACTCTCCTTTGTGTAAATGGGTAATACCATTCTATATTTAAAAAAATACTTACTATACTATTATACAATATATGGAATGCATCTACCTGCTTTTTAATTTGTATTTACAAAATCTTTTTTATTTGTTTACAAAAATAAAGTAAGATACAGTATATATATGAAAAAATAATAAAGGAATGAACACATTGTATATAACGATAGAAGAGGCTGCGGAGTATTTGAATTTACCAAAATCTTATGTTGAAGATTTGATTCAGCAAAAGAAAGTTCGTGCGTTGTTCGATGGAGAGCAATATTTATTAAATAAAGAACAATTTAATACACATTTAGAGCAAATGGAGAAATATAAACAGTTAGTGGAAGAAATATTAAACGAACCAATTCCGGAAGATATGGATGTTAAGGACGAAGATTAAATTTATGAAAAGATCCCGTAATAAGATATGCAGGAATGTATCTTATTACGGGATCTTTTTGTATTAAGATATAAAAAATTACCGGAAACCCTAGGATTCATTTAAGCGGAGGAAGGTTTCGTAGGTATTAGTACTACATGTTAAAAGCATATTTTTTCATAGCGGGGACAAACATAGAGAACGTAACCTGTACAGATACATATACTATCAGTGCAAAAGCTTATAAATTAATGGAAGGGGTTTTCTCGTGAGTTTATTTAATTGGGATTTTTTGGAAGGTTTAATTGGATCTTATGTAAGAGTAAACAGAGGTGGACCAGAATCTCAAAAAGGAGCAATAGTATCAGTATATGCGGACTACTTCGTATTACAGAATGAAAAAGGAGAGTACCATTACTACCAGCTTCGCCATCTGAAAAGCATTACAAAAAATACGAAAGAGGGTGGGATAGGTGATTCTGTATGGCCGGAAGAAGACAGTGCAGAAGACTTTGAAACGCTACTTCAAGGCTTCAAATACCGCTGGGTAAAAATTAATCGTGGTGGTCCAGAGAAAATTGAAGGTATTTTACAAGATGTTTCTAGCGATCATGTAACGTTAATTATAAAAGAAGAAGTTGTATTAATTGCACTATCTCATATTAAAAGTGTTAATTATAATGCACCAGTAAGTGGAGAGAGCGATGAGAGTAGTGATGAGAGTAGCGATGAGAAAAGTAATGAAAACAGCAATAATTCAAGTCGAGCTCGCGCACAAAGACAATCAAGTAGAGGAAGATAATACAGAAAGGAGGATACGAATTTGAAGGGTGTAGTATGCTGTGATCAAATCAAAGGTTTAGTCGGTGAGAATGTAAAAGTAAATCTTCGCGGACCGGAAAGTCGAGTAGGTGTACTGTCAGTGTTAGGAAAAGATTACCTTACACTACAATTACCTCCTGGAGAAGTGGTGTATTATCAACTGAAACATGTGAAGAGTCTAGTCAAGAAAGTGAAAGAAGCACAAGGAGACTATGGTTCATGTTTCTACGCTGATGAAGATACTTTTTTAGATGTATTAAATGACTTGAAGTATAAGTGGATAAAGATTAATCGTGGTGGACCAGAGTGTGTGGAAGGTTTATTAAGTGATATACATGATAATTGTATTACACTAGTAAACTGTGATGAAGTCATTTATGTAATTAATTCTCATATTAAGAGTGTGAGTCAAGTAGTTAAAAGTAAAAAGAATGAAAAAGAATAATGTTTAATAAATAAGAGGGGCATTATGATTGAAAGTGAAGAACGATTTCATATTTCGCTGCAATAATTTCGCGGTATATGAAAAAGAATTCTTACTATTAAAAGACAGAACATTGCCCCTGATTATTTTTTAGAAATGGAAGACAGAAAAGTGCAATTCCATAGAAAGGAGGATATAGATGAATGAGTTAAACAAAAATATTGGAGAAAATATATACGTTAAATTAATCGGTGAAAAAAGATTTAAAGGTGTATTAATTGATGTAGGGAATGATATTGTTGTTCTTTACAATGGACAAGACTATGTATATATATCTTTATATCATATTCAATATTATAGATTTTTAAGAGAGTATGATGAAGAAATATTAAAACCAGATGTGGATTCTGTAATTAAGAGGGAATCACCTTCAATTTCTTTGAGAAAAGTATTAAGTACATCTAAAGGAATTTTTACAGAAATTTATGTGGCAGGAAATGCTCCAATACACGGTTATGTTACAAGTGTAATGAACGATTATATTGTTTTTTATAGCCCAGTTTATAGAACGGTATATATATCTTTAAAGCATTTGAAATGGTTAATTCCTTATAAAGAGAACCAAGTACCTTATTCCCTCAATAAAAATGAACTCCCCGTAAATCCCTTAAATATTACTTTAGCTAGAACGTTTGAAGAACAGCTTATTAAAATGGCTGGGAGAATTATGGTGTTTGATTTAGGTGAGGAATCTAATAAAATTGGAAAAATGGCGAAAATTGATGAAGGACATATTGAAATATTAAAAGCACGTGACGCAAAAATGTACGTGAATATTCAACATGTGAAATCTGTCCATTGTCCGTAGGCTAGTTTAAAGGGCTGGCTTTTTCTTTTATATATGCGGAAGAAAAGGTCGAGCCTATTTGTTTACCGCTATTTGGGTATGAGGGGGAAAGCGAATTGAATATATAAGTATGTTACTGTTTTTTACTTATGAAGAGGTAATCTTGTACGAAATTATAAAAAATCTGTACGAGCTATCTTTTATTGTATTCAATTCATTTTTTGAGGAAGTACTGCTCAACTAATCTATTAAAGGGGTTTTGTTTGTGGAGCAGTTTCCAAATGCGTTTTCGATTACATTACTTGGCAGTGCTGGTGGGGCAGCAAAAGCAGTGTTAGCAATTTTGAATCAAGCGGTAGTAAATGAAAAAGATCCAATTTATGAAGTTATAAAGAATGTGAACTTCCATTTGGTGGATATAAAACAAAAAGATAAAAGTTATTATGATGAGTTGTTTCCAAATCTGAAAGGGCAATTTTTTTTATATGAAATAAACCTTCAAGATGTAGTCAAATTTAAACAACATTTAAAAGAAAAAAGAACGAAGGTTGTTATTGATGTTTCAGGGGCAGATACGATTAGGGTACTGAGTTGTTGTAATGACCTTGGCATTTGTTACATTAATTCGGCTTTGGAAAATGAGGCAGTAGATCAAGACGATAGTTTACTTGGTTTTCAGCTTACTGAAAGGTATACGAGGTTTGAGAAGGAGAAAGAAACATTTACAAATACAAGAGCGATTATAGGCTCAGGTATGAATCCGGGTGTTGTTCAATGGATGGTTGTTGAACTTATGAAAGAACGTCCAAATGAAAAGCCGCGAGCATGCTATATTGTAGAACATGATAATTCATTTTTGGGTGATAAAGGGCTAATAAAACCTCATACACTTTATGCATCATGGGCAGTAGAGCGTTTTCTTGATGAAGCGATATGGAGTTATCCTATGTATATGAGCCATCATCGTCCACTTTACTTTTATGAGGATGTATATGCTTCAGAGTATAAAGTGAATTTAGGTGAAAAAGAATTTTATGGTTGCTTAATGCCGCATGAAGAAGTATTAATCTTGGGAAAATCTTTTAATATGGAAGTGGGTTTTCTTTATCGGATTAATGAGTATACAACAAACTTAATTAGACAGAACTTAGATAAAGTGGAAGATTTATGGAATTGGAATCGTAAAGTATTTAATCCAGCAGAAGATGATATTATAGGAGAAGATTTAGTCGGTGTGTTACTCGTTTATGAAAATAATGAGACATACATGTATAATGTAATGAATAGTAGCCAAGTTTTTCAAAAATATAAAACAAATGCGACGTACTTTCAAGTAGGGTGTGGAATTTATGCTGGTTTATGTAGTTTACTGTTAGATACTTTTGGACAAGGTGCTTATTATGTAGAAGAATTATTATTAAATACTGAAAGTAAGTATGGGGAATATTTAAATTTATATATGAAGGATTTTGTAGTAGGACATAATAATTTTACAGATGGATTGCTAAATGATAGGGTAAGATGGATATAAATTGTGACTGAAAAGGAAGGAGCTGTATCTCCTTCCTTTTATAGTATGAGAAGGTTACATGTTGCACTGAAAGCAATTTCATAATTATAATTTAAAGAGATAATAGTTGAAATGTTTTTTTGGTATTGATCAAGAGGAGTTTTTATATGAACAAATACAAGAGCTTGATTTATGAAGAAAGAGAAGCTTTAAAAGTATTTATATTATTATTCTATATTATATTCTTTTTATATGATGTTATTTATTATTTCGTTTATCCTGCTATGAATATTAATGAAGCAAGGGTAGGGTGGCCAGAAGGTGGTATGGGAATAGGTGTATATATATTAGTAATATCTTTATTTCCTATTTCAATATATCTTCAAAAACAAGGTTATGTATATTTTGTAAAATATTTATTTTTAATTGGGTACATGCTTATTGATCTTATTAATAACTTAATGATTTATTTACACAGTGATCGTGTTTTTGAACAGGGAAATATGGTTGAAATATTTTTAATTTTATTTGCACCGATTTTCGTGAATAGAAAATATTTTTATTTCGTTTCCTGTAGTGTAATTGGAAAATATGTATTTTTTACTTTGATATTACAAGATGTAAAAGTTGTGATTCCGCTTGTATTATGTATATTCTTTTTCATCATTTCGCATTCTTTATTAAAGAGATTTCAATCTTATGTAAGGACAGTTTTTGAGATGATGAACAATATGAAAGAGACAGAAAATTTAGCTGTTATTGGGACTATGTCTACAACAATCGCTCATGAAATTCGAAATCCATTAACAGCTTTAAAAGGATTTACACAGATTCAAAAAGAAAGAAATCTTGAAGATACGATGAGCTATGAGATTATGCTGCAAGAAATTGAGAGAATTAATGAGTTTGTTAGTGAATTGATGTTATTAGGAAAACCGAAACCAACAAATTATGAAGGGTGTAATATACGGGAAATCCTTTTATATGTTGTACAGTTAATGGAAAGCTATGCGACTCAATATAAAGTGAAATTTCATTTGCAAGTAGATGGAAATTTACCCGTTATAAATGGTGATGATAAGCAATTAAAACAAGTGTTGTTAAACATCATCAAAAATGGAATTGAATCGATGCCAGAAGGTGGGGATATTCAGATTCATGCATATGAAAAAGTTGGAGAGAACTTGTGTATTTCTGTTGAAGATCAAGGTTTTGGGATAGAAAATGAGGAAATAGAAAAGATCGGAAAAGCTTTTTATACAACAAAAGAGAATGGTACAGGACTTGGATTAATGATTACATATAAAATTATTGAAGAACATCAAGGGAGTATCGCGATTCAAAGTAGTATGGGGGTAGGAACGAAAGTAGAAATTTATTTACCAACAGTGTAGTACATTAGAAGAAATTACTTTTCAGAAAAGTGTTCTTGTTGTGTAAATATAAACATTTTATAAAATGTTTAAAGAAGGGTTTTTTTTATAAAACACTTCGTTTATAATGGAGGAAAATATCGACATAGAGCTTTTAGCTCATGTAACGGTTCGGTAGTGTTATGAAAAGAAAAGTAGGGGTGCACGCGCATCCTTTTTTCTATGCAGATATGATGAAAGGGGTGGTATGATGGAATTAACATTGAATTCAACTGTATGTTTACATACAATTCAATTTCGAAAAGAGAGATTAAATTATATTGTAAAAGATACAATTACAGGAGAAACATATGAAATGCCGCCACTTTGGATTGATGCACTAGCAATGATGCGTGACGGTTTTTCATTAGGAGAAATTGAGGAGAAATTAAAAGAAGAGTATCCGGCAGAAGAAGTAAATATGCTAGCATTCACGAGGCAACTGTTAGAGCTAGAGCTTGTCGGAATGATAGATGGAGAAGAGATAGCTTGTACAAAGAAGAAAGATAAAGATTATTTAGCTTGGGTACGTCCAAGGGTGGAACAATTCTTTCTTAACTTAAATAAAAAATATAAAAGCAAAGGTCAAAAGTGATCTTTGCTTTTTTAGTGCAATACAAAATAGGTATTCACCCAAATAAAGATTTTCGCATATTGTAGCTTATGTAAGTAGAATGCTGCGAAGGAGTGAGTGCAGTGACAGGGAATGTATTGAATTATTATGCCGGTGGAAATACAGCTAGAGGATTTCACAGCTTATACGAAGAGAATTTGAAGGGGTTAGACAGGTTGTTTATTTTAAAGGGAGGCCCAGGAACGGGAAAATCTTCTTTAATAAAGGCAATAGGGCGTGAATGGGTCGATAAAGGGTATAATATTGAATTTTTACATTGTTCTTCTGACAATAAATCAGTTGATGGTGTGATTATTCCAAAATTAAAAGTAGGGATTGTTGACGGTACATCACCGCACGTTATTGAGCCGAAAATGCCTGGAGTTGTAGAAGAGTATATAAATTTAGGCGTTGCTTGGGACTCAGATAAATTAAGAAAGCAGAAAATAGAGATTGAACGATTTGTTTCAGAAGCAAGCAAAGCCTTTCAAGCAGCTTACGGGTGTTTTAAAGAGGCGCTAGTTATACATGATGAGTGGGAGAAAATATATATTAATAACATTGATTTTAATAAAGCAAACGAATTAACAGATCAGCTTATACAGAAATTATTTGCAGATAAAGGCGGGAAGAAATCAATTGTGAAACATCGTTTCTTAGGGGCTGCTACACCGAAGGGAGCAGTTGATTTCGTTCCTAATTTGACAGAAGGGCTTCCGCATCGCTATTTTATAAAAGGTCGCCCAGGTTCTGGAAAATCAACGATGCTTAAAAAATTAGCTAAGGCAGCAGAAGAAAAAGGTTTTGAAGTAGAAGTGTATCATTGTGGATTTGATCCAAATAGTCTCGATATGATTATTGTAAGGGAATTAGGATTTGCCATTTTTGATAGCACAGCACCGCATGAGTACTTCCCAAGCCGTGAGGGGGATGAGATTATCGATATGTATGATCTCATTGTTGCACCAGGGACAGATGAAAAATATGCTACGGAAATTCGCGACGTTTCAATTCAGTATAAAACAAAAATGAATGAGGCGATGTCTTTCTTAGCAAAGGCAAAATCAGTTCGTGATAAATTAGAACGAATTTATATTGCCGCTATGGATTTTTCAAAAGTCGATGCATATAAAGAAGAAATCCAAAAAGAGATTGAACGAATTGCAATTACTGTAATCGAAAAGAAAAAATAGGTGTTTTGTTAGGCTGTCGGGAATTTTCTGACAGCTATTTTAGTATGTGGTAAAATTGGTCTTATATTTGTCGAATTTCCAGGGAAATGATCAAAAAATGGGGAGGGTATGAAATGAGAGAGAAAATTGAGTTGGAACTAGAAAGAATTGAAAAAGAGAATGATGTGAAAATTTTATTCGCTGTAGAATCAGGGAGCCGGGCGTGGGGATTTCCATCGAAAGATAGTGATTATGATGTTAGGTTTGTTTATATACACCCTGTAGAATGGTATTTATCAATCCATGATAAGCGTGATGTAATCGAATATCCAATTAGTGATGATTTAGACATAAGTGGCTGGGATCTTAAAAAGGCATTGCAACTATTTGCAAAATCTAATCCAGCGTTACTCGAATGGATTAGATCACCGATTTTTTATTCGAAAAACTCTAACCTTCCAGAAGAACTTCAGCAAATGAGTGAAAAGGATTTTAATCCGAAATCAACGATATATCATTACTTACATATGGCTTCAAAAAACTATCGTGAATTTTTGCAAGGTGAGAATGTAAAGTTGAAAAAGTACTTTTATGTATTACGTCCTATTTTAGCTTGTAAATGGTTAGAGGAGAAATCGACTTTGCCTCCTGTAGAATTTGATCGATTGATTACAGAATTAATATTAGAACGTAGCGTGTTAGATGAAATTGAAAAGTTATTAATAAAGAAAAAAGCAGGTACTGAATTGGACGTTGGATTGAAAATTGAGGTGCTAAATCAATTTTTAGAAGAACAAATTGATTATTATCAGCAATACGTGAAAGGTATTGAAAAGAGATTAGGGATTGATATTGAGAGTTTGAATACATTATTTCGAAATATGTTGTTTGAAGTATATGAAAAAGAGCACAAGTGAGTTTGTGCTCTTTTTTGTGTTTTAGGAGTAAAGAAAACGGCGCTAGTTACGATTAGTCTTACGAAAGGGAGTAAATGAAAATTCACGCTGAATCTGTAATTATTCGTTATCAACTCGTTTTAATGGTTGATCTGCTGGACCTTCCATAACATCCCCATCAATTGAAAAACGGGAACCGTGACAAGGGCAATCCCACGTACAATCACCGTTATTCCATTCAACTTCACAGCCGAGGTGTGTGCAAGTTGTATCGACGATATGTAATTTTCCTTCTTTATCTTTATAAGCACCTGCTCGTTTACCGTTGACATGTACAACAGATCCTTCGCCAACTTCAAGATCTTCTGGCTTACGTAATGCGGTTTCAATTTTTCCTTCAATTAAGTGTTTAGCAACATCAATGTTCTGAGAGAGGAAAGTTTTTATATCTGGATTTGCATGAAAGCGTGATGGTGCAAACAGTTCTTTATATGGACTGTGGATTTTTAGAATGGAGTCCTTCAGTAAATGAGCTGCTGCAGTTCCAGTCGTCATTCCCCATTTACGATATCCAGTTGCCACAAATATATTTGGATTCCTTTCGTTAATATGTCCGATATAAGGAAGCTTATCTAGCGTGATTAAATCTTGTGCTGACCATCTATAGGGAACTTCATCTACTCCAAAAGTTGCTTCAGCAAAAGAATAGAGTGCTTCGTAATGAAGCATCGTATTAATTCCTTGGCCTGTTTTATGGCTCTCTCCGCCAATCAATATCAGCTTTTCTCCATTGCTTGTCGTATAACGTATGGAGCGTTTTGGATCATCGATACTTAAATACATGCCCCCTGGATAATCTGTTTTTGCTTTTATTGCGAGAGCATAGGAGCGTTCTGCGTACATTCGCGTAAAGAAAAAGCTATTAGCATCATAAAAAGGAAAATGTGAACAAGAGACAATATATTTACAAGTGATGCGATGGTCACCCTTTGTAATTACTTGTGGATAATCTCCTTTTTCCACATCAATAGCTGTTGTTTGCTCATAAACCATTCCGCCCATTTCCACAAACTTTTCTAAAAGTGTTTTTAAATAAAGGAGGGGATGGAATTGCGCTTGATTTTTCATCACAAGTGCAGATTGTACGGGAATAGGAATCGACAGAGATTGAACATAGTCACAAGGTATATTTAACTTTTGATAGGCTTCATATTCTTTCGTTAAATTTCGCAGGCCATTATTGGTAGTTGTATATAAATAAGAATCTTCATTTGTGAAATTACAGTCGATTTTATATGTTTGTACAGTCTCATTTATGAATTGTAGAGCTTTACTATTTGATTCGTAGTAAAGTTGAGCTTTTTCAACACCAAAATTGTTTATTAATTCATCATAAATGAGATCATGTTGGGCTGTTACTTTTGCGGTTGTATGCCCAGTTGTTCCATTTAAAACAGAACCAGAATCAATTAAAACGACTTTCATTCCTTCTTTAGCGAGTAAATAGGCGGTGGTAATGCCTGTAATACCAGCTCCGATAACGGCAACTTCGGTCTTTATATTTTCGGATAAATGAGGAAAAGTAGGAAATTGAGTAGATTCAATCCAATAGGATGATGGTAACTGCGGAAATGTGTCATCTGTCATTTTGAAAACCTCCTAAATTAGAACAATTTTCCTTTTAATATTTCCATATTATATGGAATTCATGTATGTTGTTTTCGTAGCGTTCTATTTTTATTAAACGAAAGATAAAATTATTTTAATATAATTATTTTATTGGGGCAGTATGAAGAAGTAGGATTTATATAAAGCTAAATTCAAGTGATTCCATTTGTTGATTACATAGAGAGTTCTTGAATGAGATAGAGTCTGTGTTGTTTAAGTGGATGTGTATATATAGCGGATAAAGCCTTATGAAATCTATGCTTTTTCTTTAGTGAAATAAAGTATAATTATAAAAATATAACCAACTTTTATTACTAGGTCATAAAAGTTGTTGACAATATAGAAATTCTATTGTTATGATTCATCATGTGGAAAGGTTGATAGAGAGTAAAAAGAGAAATGTTTTTCATTGATAATAAAAGCGGAAAAATAAGTGACGATAGAGTGAGTATATTTTCCTTATGATAAATGCTTTTTGGATCACGTAGTAAAATCAATCTGGAAGCAAGAATTAATATATGCAAGTTGCGCAGGGCGCGGCATAAGAAAGGGGCAAAAGGATGAAGGAGCTTCATACGTTTGGGTGGTATGCAGCGCGTGTATCACCACATTTGCCGAAAAAAGCATTTAAACCAGTTCCTAATCGTTTATTTGGTGGACTGGCTTATTTACTTGTGGCATTGGCTGGTTTAATAACGATCGGTGTATTTGAATTGAATGTGTGGGTAAATCTAGGAATTGCAATTGTTCTTGGATTATGTTTTGCTTCACTTGGGTTTTTAGGACATGAAATTTTACATGGAACAGTTGTAAGAAAGGCATGGCTTCGTGATTTTTTAGGTGCGATAGCATTTATGCCATTATCAACTGGCCCAAAACTTTGGAGAAAGTGGCATAATGCAACGCATCATGTTCACACACAGCATGAAGAGAATGATCCAGATGCATGGCCGACATTTGAGAAACTGAAAAAGAGTAAGTTTTTGAGTTGGGTATATCGCATGCCTCTTCATGTACGTTCATTCTTTAGTTTTCTGTCACTAACAATTCAATTTACGTTACATTCGACTCGAATGTTCTTTCATTTTATAAAAGAATTTAAGTCATCCAATCAAAAATCTGTATGGCTTCAACTTCTTTTGCCCTGGACAGTTTGGATTAGTTTATTGTTTATTATGGGACCTGCAAAGTGGTTCTTTGCATACGTGATTCCGTTGTTAATTGCTAACTTTATTGTAATGGCGTATATCGCAACAAATCACCGCTTAAATCCAATTGTTCCAGTAAATGATCCATTAGCAAACTGTTTATCAGTAACAGTGCCGCGCTGGGTAGACGTTTTACATTTCAATTTCTCATACCATACAGAACATCATCTGTTTCCTGCTATGAGTTCTAAATACTATCCATTAGTAAAAGATAAAATTAAAGAAATGTGGCCGGAACGCTATCACGAAATGCCGATGACAAAAGCATTGGCAGCACTTTGGAATACACCACGTGTGTATTATCACGGAAGTGAATTAGTTGATCCGCATAGGGAGCATTTCTATGGTTCTTTAGGAAATGGATTGGATCCTCATAATATTTCATATCGTGAGGAACATATAGAGGAAAAAGAGACTATAAAAAAAGCAAATCAATAATAGATATATTTTACGATGAAAAAGCAAGCTCTTTTAGAGCTTGCTTTTTGTTATAAAGAAACTTCTTTCTTGTTCTTTGTCTTGACTTGGACAGAGTTATTTTCTTTCCGTTGTAGTCGTTTTTCTAGAAGACTAACAAAATAAGTAAATAGAAGAACTAGTGCGAGATAGTATACACCAACAATGATATATGTATCTAATTGCTGGAAGTTACCTGCGGCAATTGATAAACCGGATCCCCATAATTCGGACATTCCTACATAAGCGACAAGTGAAGAATCTTTTAATCCAATAATAAATTGGTTCCCTAGAGGGGGAAGAGATAGACGAAATGCTTGTGGTAATATAATCCGGCGCATCGCTAAAGGGTAAGGCATCCCTAAAGAGCGAGCAGCTTCCAATTGTCCCCGATCAACGGATTGAATTGATCCGCGGAAAATTTCTGTAATATACGCCCCATTATGAATTGCTAAAGCAATTGCTCCTGCCCAAAAAGGGGTAAAAACAACAACGGATGTAATCCCAAAATAGAGAATGGCAATTTGAACAATTAAAGGTGTACCACGAATAATGGCGATGTATACATGAGCAATACTATTTAAAACCTTATTGTTAGAGATTCGAAAGAAAGCGACTAGTAATCCAATTAGTGAACCGAGTAATAAGGATGTTAATGTTAATTGTAATGTGACAATAGTAGCCTTTAAGAGTGTGGGATAGGTAGAGATAAAAATTTCAAACATATGTGTCACCTCATATTGTATGGATTTTAGTAGGGAATGAAATGCCCCACATACAAGGTGGGGCATAATTTATGAAATCTCTAAATGGCTAACTTACTTTGTTTTTGCCTCGTCTCCAAGAATATTACGCCCAAACCATTTCTTACTAATCTTTTCATACGTGCCGTCTTTAATGATTTCATCTAGCGCTTTATTTACCTTTTCGACCATGTCTTTATTGTCTTTATGAATAGCAATTCCCATTTCATCAAGGTTTAACGGTTTTCCAGCTTCTTTTATATTTGATTTACCTTCTTTAATCATACGAAGACCAACCATTTGATCAGTAATAACTGCGTCTACACGTCCTGGTTCTAAGTCCATAAGTGCAGTAATATCACTATCATATTCTGTAATTTGATCTGTATGTTTTGCAACAAGGGTTTTGAAAGTACTTGCTTTTACAACACCTATTTTTTTCCCTTTCAAGTCCTCTGGAGAAGAGATAGATGTATTCTTTTTAGCTACAAAAATTTGTGCACCAGAGCGATAATATGGATTTGAGAAATTCACGGCTTTTAATCGTTCTTCTGTAATTGCCATACTTCCTAATATCACATCATATTTTTTTGATTGTAGACCTTGAATCAATGTTTCCCAAGGATTTGTAACAGGAACAGGTTTCATTCCCATCTTTTTCCCGAGAGCTTCACCTATTTCTACATCAAAACCGACAAGTTTCCCGTCATTTTCTTTATAGTTAAAAGGTTTGTATAAACCACTCATCGCATAACGAAATTCTTTTTGACCATTAGATGAAGTGGTAGAGCTTTCCTTACTACAGGCTCCCAGTATGAAGGATGTGCATAATGTAATACTCGCAACAATGGTTAATAGTTTTCTTTTCATAAAACCCCTCCTATATATTGATCATACGGATTGTTTTCAATATGCTATGGAGATATTTTATTTGGACAATTAGTTGTGTCCCGTATGAATGAATTTCTTTATGTTTGAAACAGAAGTTACATTATAAAACGTTGCGTAAAAATTGCTTTGCCCGTTCATGCGATGGAGCGGAAAAAAATTGCGCTGGCGAAGCATCCTCTACAATTTTCCCGTCATCCATAAAGATAACGCGGTCAGCTACATCTCTTGCGAAATTCATTTCATGAGTAACAATAACCATTGTCATTCCTTCTTCAGCAAGTTCTTTCATAACTTGCAACACTTCTCCAACAAGTTCAGGGTCTAAAGCTGAGGTAGGTTCATCAAATAGCATAATTTTAGGATTCATGGCAAGAGCTCGTGCAATCGCAATTCGTTGTTTTTGACCACCGGAAAGGAGGTGGGGAGTTACATCTGCTTTATCTTGTAGGCCGACTTTTTGTAGGAGTTGATTTCCAATCTCCTTTGCATTTGCTGTCTCCAATTTTTTTACGTGAATAGGTGCTTCTATGATGTTTTCTAGTGAGGTCATATGAGGAAATAGGTTAAAGTGCTGAAAAACCATACCGACATTTTCACGGACTTTGTTTAAATTTGAATGCTTTGGATCAATTCGCTCACCTTGTAAGTGAATTTCACCTTCATCGTACATTTCTAAAAAGTTAAGACAGCGAAGTAATGTACTTTTGCCGGAACCACTGGCGCCGATTAAAACAACAACTTCTTTTTCTTTTACTTCTAAATCAATTCCTTTTAAAACATCAAGTGATCCGAATGATTTTACTAGATTTCGAACTTGAATCATACAAAACCCCCAGTCAAAAATATATTTACAAATGTTGCCCCGTATTTCTGTTATTAGTCATAAATTGTCAGAATCCTTTATTTTTTTCATATAGTTTGATATTCAAAGAAATAATGATTTTTAAAATCCCTATATCTTTCTATAACGAAAATATGGATAATAATATATATGTAGTACTTACAATAAGGGGGAAAGAAGAGATGGAAAAAGAAAGGAAGACATTTTCCTTTGGCTTACGTACACAACTTATGCTATTCACTACAGTTTTAGCTTTCATTACATATTCAACAAGCTTATTTTTTATTTACGTTATATATGATTATTTTCAAATTTATGTAAGTCGAACTGTTTATAATATTATCGTCATGTTATTAGGTGTAGTATGGTCTGGAATTTTAGCGTATGGAGCAGCAATATTTTTAATTAAACCACTTCGAAAGTTGGAGGAAGCTGCAAGGAAAGCGGCTGATGGTGATATTCGGGAAGATGTCCCGTTGCCAAAAGTAGATGATGAGATTAAATCTTTAAGTGTTGCATTTAATATGATGCTAGGGAACTTAAGGGGCATGGTAAAAAATATTGATACTACATTTTCGTATACAAATAATCAAGTTCAGCAAATTAGAAAACAAACAGGGGAAGCGACGAAGCAAGCACAAGGTGTATCTGAGACCCTTGCAGAGATTTCTTTCGGCGCGGAGCAATCAGCAGCATCGATTCAGGCGATTGTTTCTACTGTTGATACAACAACTTCTATTGCGAGTGAAGTAGAAGAAAAAGCAAAACAGTCTGACGGGTTGTCTTCAGAAATGGTTCAAGCTTTAGGACAAAGTACACGTGTCTTTAATTCTTTAATTCAAGGTATTCAAACATTGGCGAAAGAAAATGAAGATTCGATGCGAAATGTACAGCAGTTAGAAGAACGAATGAAACAAGTTGAACATATTGTTTCTGTTGTGAGTGAGATTGCTAGCCAAACCAATTTATTAGCACTCAACGCCTCTATTGAGGCAGCTCGTGCAGGAGAACATGGAAGAGGCTTTGCAGTTGTAGCAGAAGAAGTACGTAAACTTGCTGATGAAAGTGATCATTCTGCAAGAAACATATCGCAGTTATTACGGAATATGCAAGATGAAGTGCAACAAGTCGCGATGAAAATGACCGAGCAAGTGAAAAAAGCTAAAGAAGAGGCGAAACGCGGGGAAGCTACTGAATTAATTTTAAAAGAAATGTCATCAAGTATTATGGAAGTAGCCGATGCAACCAAGCAAATTAGTAGTTATATGAATGAACAAGTGAGTCACATTCATCAAACAGGAGCACAAACAAAGGCTGTAGCAGCAATTGCTGAGGAAACGTCAGCTGGTTCACAAGAAGTGACACGTGTAACGAGACAACAATCTAAAAACATGGTGATAATCGATCGATTATTAAAGGATTTAGAGAAGCAAGCAGCTGATTTGAAACAAACGATTGAACGATTTTCAATGTAAAAAGGAAGAACAGAATTCTGTTCTTCCTTTTTACATATGGGAAGGAGGAATGCTTTGTTGAAAACGAAAAACATTACAAGGGTCATATGCTGTCTTCACTTTACGCAACCTTTGAAAATTAGAGCCATAATAACTAGTTTGCCAATTTTTTATGTCGATATCCGGCCAATTGACATAGTCTCCCAGTGTGTAAGGATCTAAGCTTTCCCGTAAATCTTTAACCCAGCGTATATTTCGGTTTTCTTCATCGTTGCATTTCCAGGAAGTAATATATTCTTGAGCAATAATTGCCTTGCGGTGGAAATAAGCTGTTTCATTCGAAGAAATATTTTCCACAGCACCTACGAGTGATTGGTGCCAAATACTCGCATCTTTATTTGGTGCATGAGAAAGAAAATGTTGCATGATTTGAATGCCTTTAAGGGGAATCGTTTTATATACATAGGAACCAGAGCGCTTAAATTTTTCAGGGATATTACCACTATTAAAGAATTGAACAGTCTTTATATAAGGAACTTCATCTATAAAGAGAGAGGGGTTACCAGTTTCAAGAAGAGGAGATAATAGAGGATAGAGTTCAGAGGGAGAGCCAACAAATTCACCTTTCACCTCGATTTTATTTCGTTGTTTGGAGAATAATTCAATTGATGAAGTGAGACGTTCATCTATATAAGGTGCCCAGTTTTGCCAAGCTTGAAATGCAGCAATAAAGTCTTCCCATTCCCATGTAAGCGAGAAAATTGAGACGTTTTTTATAGGATGGACTCGAAAAGTTAAGGAAGTAACAATCCCGAAATTCCCACCCCCACCGCCGCGGCATGCCCAAAACAGGCTAGAGTTTTCTCGTTCATTTGCGCGAATGATTTTTGCACCAAATTTTCCGCACGCTTGTACCATTTCGACTTCTACTAATTGATCACATGTTAGTCCAAATAAGCGTGAAAGCATGCCAATGCCACCGCCGAGTGTTAACCCCACAATTCCGACACTTGCACTTGTGCCAGCTGGTATTGTAACACTATATTTCCAAAGTTCTTTATAAACAGTTCCGAGATTTGCACCAGCTTCGATTGTTGCTGTTAATTTCCTTGTACTAACCGTAATTTGCTTCATTTCACTCACATCAATAATAAGCCCGCCATTTAAAAGAGAGAAGTTTTCGTAGCTATGACGTCCACTTCTTAAGCGAAATGGTATATGACGCTCACGTGCCCATTTTAAGGCGTTACACACATCATTTTTATTTTGACAAAAAACAATAATACAAGGGAATTTTGGAATGCTTAAATTTAAATTTATTCGGGCTATGTCATACTCAGGATCCGAGGGAACGACGATACGACCAGTTAATTTTGTTTGTTTCAATTTATATCTCCTTTCTGAAATAATATGAGCTTGTATTAGTATATGAAGAGTATATTTAACACGCATGGACGAGAAGAGGAGAAGGATTAGATTTATCCCGTTATTTGCCGAGCAGTAAGACAATCCGGCTGAAGCAAGAAGATAGGGCTGCTCGTAAAAGTCCGATTGGTAAGGGCTAATAATCAGTGGGGGATGGACAGCCCACACTGATTAAAGTTCCACTTTATCTTTGTGAGAAATAAATAAAGCATAAGAATCAGGAATCTACATAGAGTTCAATGAAAACAGTTGCAAACTATTCATATTTTGTTATGATAGTGTTACGAAAACGTTTGCATAAAAAAATCCGATGGGATGCAAAAGGAGAGAATTAGTATGAATAAGACATGGTGGAAAGAAGCTGTCGCTTATCAAATTTATCCACGTAGCTTTATGGATTCAAATGGTGATGGTATTGGAGATTTACAAGGTATTATTGCAAAACTGGATTATTTAAAAGATTTAGGTATAGATGTAATTTGGATTTGTCCAATGTATAAATCACCTAATGACGATAATGGTTATGATATTAGTGACTATCAAGATATTATGGATGAGTTTGGTACGATGGAAGACTTTGATGCATTACTAGATGAAGTTCATAAGCGTGATATGAAGCTTATTATTGATTTAGTTATTAATCATACAAGTGATGAACATCCGTGGTTTATTGAGTCACGTTCTTCTAAAGACAATCCGAAGCGTGATTGGTATATTTGGCATGATGGTAAAGACGGCGCGGAACCAAACAATTGGGAAAGTATCTTTAATGGTTCTACATGGGAATATGATGAAGTGACAGAGCAATATTATTTACATTTATTCTCGCGTAAACAACCAGATTTAAACTGGGAGAATAAAGAAGTTCGTGAAGTTTTATATGATACTGTTAATTGGTGGCTTGATAAAGGTATTGATGGTTTCCGCGTCGATGCGATTAGCCACATAAAAAAAGAAGATGGTTTACAGGATATGCCAAACCCAAAAGGGTTAAAGTATGTGCCTTCTTTTGACAAACATATGAATGTAGATGGTATTCAGCCATTACTAGAAGAATTAAAAGAAAATACATTTGCTAAATACGATATTATGACTGTTGGAGAAGCAAATGGTGTGAAAGTTGAAGATGCTGATCTTTGGGTTGGAGAAGAGAACGGTAAATTCAATATGGTATTCCAGTTTGAGCATTTAAGCTTATGGGATGCAGAAAAGAAGAAAGATCTTGACGTTGTTGAGTTGAAAAAAGTATTAACAAAGTGGCAAAAAGGTTTAGAAAATAAGGGATGGAATGCTTTATACATTGAAAATCATGATAAGCCACGTATTGTGTCTACTTGGGGAAATGATAAAGAATATTGGCGTGAAAGTGCAACGGCTTTAGGTGCGATGTATTTCTTTATGCACGGCACACCGTTTATTTATCAAGGACAAGAAATTGGTATGACAAATGTTCAGTTCCCAAATATTGAAGATTATGATGATGTAGCAGTTAAAAATTTATATCGTGAGAAAATTGCAGAAGGAGTATCGCATCAAGATATGATGGAAATTATATGGGCTTCTTGCCGTGATAATTCACGTACACCTATGCAGTGGAGTGCTGAAAGTAATGCTGGCTTTACAACGGGAACACCTTGGTTTGGCATGAATCCAAATTATGAAGAAATTAATGTTGAAAAGCAGAAAAATGAAGAGGGATCTATTTTCAATTTCTATAAAAAAATGATTGCCTTGAAAAAAGAGAACGATGTATTAAATTATGGTACGTATGATTTACTTTTAGAAGATAATCCGCAAATTTACGCATATACTCGTACATTAAACGATGAAAAAATTATTGTTATTAGTAATATCTCGAAAGAGGAAGCAGTGTATAATGAGGAGAAATTTGCACTAGAACGCAAACGTTTGCTTTTAAATAACTATAAAGTTGCCGAGCATGATAAATTAACTACAATCACGTTAAAACCTTATGAAACAAGGGCTTATCGCATTTCATAATAAAAAAGGATGCTCTTGGAGCATCTTTTTTTATTAAAAAAAATAAATTTCTATTGCAATGTGAAAACGCTTTTATTAAAATAGATTTATGAAAACGGTTGCGTAACAAAAAAGAAGGAATCGTTTTCATAAGAGAAACAGAAATTATAATTTAAATCATTATGTTGTTATAAATAAAGGGGAGGAAGAACAGATGAAAATTACGTCTTTTGATTTTTGGCAAAAGTTCGGGAAGGCATTATTAGTTGTTGTAGCTGTAATGCCAGCAGCGGGCTTAATGATTTCGATCGGTAAGTTAATTGGGATGTCTTCTGGGGATATTAACGCAGTTCATACAATTGCTCGAGTAATGGAAGACATCGGTTGGGCAATTATTACAAATCTACACATTTTATTCGCAGTAGCAATTGGGGGATCTTGGGCGAAGGATCGCGCAGGTGGTGCATTTGCAGCACTATTAGCATTCGTCTTAACAAACAGAATTACAGGAGCTATATTTGGCGTAAACGCTCAAATGTTAGCGGATTCAAAAGCGACAGTTTCTTCATCATTAGCAGGAGATTTACTTGTAAAAGATTACTTTACTTCTGTACTTGGTGCACCAGCATTAAACATGGGAGTTTTCGTAGGGATTATCACAGGTTTCCTAGGAGCTACTTTATATAACAAATACTATAACTATAATAAACTGCCACAGGCATTAGCATTCTTTAATGGAAAACGATTCGTACCATTCGTTGTAATTGTATGGTCTACAGTTACTGCGATTGTATTATCACTTGTATGGCCATTTATCCAAAGTGGATTAAATGAATTTGGTCGCTGGATTGCAGCATCTAAAGACAGTGCACCAATTGTTGCACCGTTTGTATACGGAACGTTAGAACGTTTATTATTACCGTTTGGATTACATCATATGTTAACGATTCCGATGAACTACACAGAGCTAGGCGGAACATATACGATGTTAACTGGTTCAAAAGTTGGACAAGTTGTAGCAGGACAAGACCCATTATGGCTTGCATGGATTACAGATTTAAATAACTTATTAGCAAATGGAGATACGAAAGCATATAACGATTTATTAAATAACGTTGTACCAGCTCGTTTCAAAGCTGGACAAGTTATCGGCTCAACAGCAGCGTTAATGGGGATTGCATTTGCGATGTTCCGTAATGTTGATAAGGAAAAACGTGCAAAATATAAACCAATGTTCTTATCAGCTGCATTAGCAGTATTCTTAACAGGTGTAACAGAACCAATTGAATTCATGTTCATGTTTATTGCGCCAGTATTATATGTTGTGTATGCAATTACAACAGGACTTGCATTCGCATTAGTAGATTTAATTGATTTACGTGTTCATGCATTTGGATTTATTGAGTTAATTACACGTACACCAATGATGGTCAATGCAGGATTAACAAGAGATTTAATTAACTTTGTCATTGTTTCATTAGTGTTCTTCGGTCTTAACTTTACGTTATTCAATTTCTTAATTAAAAAATTCAATTTACCAACACCAGGACGTGCAGGTAACTATATTGATAATGAAGATGAGTCATCAGAAGGAACAGGAAATGTACAAGATGGTTCATTAGCAACAAAAGTTATTGATTTATTGGGCGGAAAAGATAATATTGCTGACGTAGATGCTTGTATGACACGTTTACGTATAACAGTAAAAGATTTAGATGTTGTTGCACCAGAAGCACAATGGAAACAAAATGGTGCTTTAGGACTTATTGTTAAAGATAAAGGTGTACAAGCCGTATATGGCCCGAAAGCTGACGTATTAAAGTCAGACATTCAAGATATGTTAGGTGCGTAATAATATGAAATTGCTAACTTTAAATTGTCACTCTTGGCAAGAAGAGAATCAAATTGAAAAAATAAAGTATCTTGCTAAAGCAATTCAAGAAGAAGATTATGATGTGATCGCATTACAAGAAGTAAGTCAGTCTATACAAGCTGAAAATGTATGCGGTAACAAGAAAAAAGATAATTTTGGACTTTTACTGCTAGAAGAGTTAAGAGCATTAAACGTAAAAGAATACAATATTATTTGGGATTCCTCTCATATTGGATATGATGTGTACGAAGAAGGATTAGCAATTATAACAAAGCACAACATTGTAAAGGAAGATACGTTCTTTGTCTCAAAAAATAAGGATACAACGTATTGGAAAACACGCAAAATTGTAAGTGCAACAATTGCTTATAATGATAAGAATATAACGTTTTATTCTTGCCATCTCGGTTGGTGGAATGATGAAGAAGAATCATTCAAAGACCAAGTTGATCGTTTAATGGAGCGTGTAAATAGCAATGAACTTTTCTTCTTAATGGGTGATTTTAATAACAATGCTCGTTTGGAAGGAGAGGGTTATGAGTATACGATGCAAAAAGGTTTATATGACACATATGAACTAGCGATAGAGAAGGATGAAGGAACAACTGTCCAAGGAGAGATTGCTGGTTGGGATGAAAATAAACAAAAATTACGAATCGACCTAATATTAAGCAATCAAAGTAAAACAGTTAATTCTTCAAAAGTCATTTTTAATGGAACAAATCGAAATGTAATTTCTGATCATTTCGGTGTAGAAGTACAATTAGATATATAATAGAAGAAACCCTCACAGATAATGAAAAGCTGGGAGGGTTTTTTGATAAATACAAGTATTCCCAAGAGAAAATACTTGTATTTTTTATGACATTTCCTATATATTTGTTATTATTGAATGTAAAACTAATTTGGTCATTTTGTATGCATACTTTTTTAACTTCGTTATATAATGAAGTAAGTGAAATATTTAATGGGAAAAATAGTATGTTTTCGTTTAATCCACGATGTAGAAAGTGATATAATTGCAAAATGTATGTATCATTTTCTAAAGAAAGAAAAATATATAATTAGGTGATTGCTTATATGAAACAGATTTGGCGTATTTATAAGACAGATTTACGGAATGTAGCCAAACATTGGGCTGCAATTGTTATTGTTTTAGGGTTAATGATTTTACCATCGTTATATGCATGGTTTAACATTAAAGCTTCTTGGGATCCTTACGGAAATACGAAAGGAATCCAGATTGCAGTTTCTAACCAAGATGTTGGATCAAATTTAAGAGGGAAAGATATTAACATCGGGGAAGAAATTGTAGATTCACTTAAGAAGGACAAAAATTTCGGGTGGAAGTTTGTTGATGAAAAGCAAGCAATTTATGGAGTAGAGCGTGGAGATTATTCCGCAAGTATTACTATTCCAAAAGATTTTTCTGAAAAGATTGCAACAGTCTTGAATGAAAATCCACAGAAACCGGAAATTGATTATTACGTAAATGAAAAAGTGAATGCCATTGCACCGAAGATTACAGCTAAAGGTGCATCGGGTCTTACAGAAGAGGTTAGTAAAAACTTTGTTAAAACAGCAAACGGTGAGATTTTTAAAATCTTCAATGATCTTGGAATCGATTTAGAAACAAACTTACCAAGTATCGAGAAGGTAAAAGATCTTGTATTTAAGTTAGAAGCGCAGTTCCCAGAAATGAATACACTTATGGATAAGGCGTTAGATGATGCAACTCGAGCGGAAGATATCGTGAAAGTAGCACAAAAAGATCTACCTGTTGTAGAGAGTGTAATAAATGATGGGCAAGAAGCGTTGGCAAATTTAGATAAGTTCTTTGCGAATCAAGATCAAACGTTGAAAAATGCTCCAGGTACGATAAGAAATGATTTAGTAGTAGCAAAAGGTGTTATGGATAGTGCAGCTGCATTTACTGACTTTTTAATGAATCCGGGTGTGGATTTAGCTATTCCTGATTTGTCTGGAATGAATGGATTACCTGAATTCCCCGCGAGACCGGACCTTTCTAAGTTGAATAGTGATGGTTATAAAAATATAGCGCAAAATATTAATCAAACAGTCAATAATGTTTTAAGTTCATCCCGTGCAGGAACAGCTTATGGGAAAAGTGTTGTAAATGGATTGCAAAATGGAAAATTTGATCCAGAACAAGCAAAGAAAGATTTAAATGCTGTATCAGATCAATTGCAAGCTCGTACAGATGGCATTGCGTATCTTATCAATGTATTTACTGAACTTCAGAAATCCGTGACGACTGATTTTGGTAAAAGCTTTTTCCAAGGACGAGTGGATCGCTTAACTAAGCTTAAAGGCGGCATGGAAAATGCGAATAACGGAATTAAAGATATTGTAAATGTTATTGGTACAGGACAAGAAGTAAAGAAAGATGTAACAGATGTAGCTAATCAAAAATTAGATGCAGCAAATGCATTAATTGATCAAGCTGAAAAAGATTACAATGAAACATTTGTAGCAGATTATCAAAAAGCAGTTAGTACAGTAGATCAAGCTAAAGTTGATGCAAATGCAGCATATGATAATGCAAAAGCAGATTACGATAAAGCGAAAAATAGTATTGAAAGTACTAAATCTAGCGTCCAAAAAGCAATGGAGGATTTACAGAATAAAGGTGTTAACGGTTTAGAAGGATCAAAAGCGGCTTTAAACAGCTTAAATGGTCAATTCCAATCTGGCATCGGTTTAATTGACGATATGATTCCAGTTCTAGAAAGCACAAATAAGGTTTTAGCAGATGTGAATAGTGATAAAAACCTTAATAATGGAATTACAAAGTTAAATAAAGCGAAAAGTAGTTTACAAAAAGGTGTAGATGCAACGAATAAGGGAATTACACTTATTAATAATGGGCAGAAGCCTACAAAAGATGTAATTGAAAGTATTAACAATGCAGCAAAAGGCGGATCAGCTCAATTAACAGATGTATTATCGACGTATGATGCAGAAATTGTACCAGGCTTCAATACAGCAATTGCTCGTACAAAAGAGATGTCGAAAAATACAACTCAAATTTTAAATGATGCAGACAAAAAGCTTCCAGATGTTAAAAAATTACTAGAAGATTCATCAAAAGGCTTAGTAGACGGTAGAAAGAAATTAGCAGACATTAAAGCTGAAATGCCGGAGACTGAGAAAAAGATTAAAGAATTAGCAGATAAAATTCGTGATTTTGAATCTGAAGAGGATATAAAAGACATCATACGCTTATTGAAAAACGATGTTGAAAAGCAAAGTGACTACTTTGCAAATCCAGTGAATTTAAAAGAGAATAAATTATTTGCAATGCCGAACTACGGTTCAGCAATGTCACCATTCTATACAGTGCTTGCATTATGGGTAGGCGCACTATTAATGGTTTCACTATTAACGGTAGAAGTACATGAAGAGGGCGCTAATTATAAGAGCCATGAAATATACTTTGGACGTTTATTAACATTCTTAACGATAGGTCTTTCACAGGCGTTTATCGTATCGATGGGTGATATATTCTTACTCGGTACGTACGTAGTCGATAAATTCTGGTTTGTGTTATTTAGTTTATTTATTGGGGGAGTATTTGTTTGTATCGTGTACTCACTCGTTTCTATTTTCGGAAACGTTGGGAAATCGATGGCAATTATTTTACTGGTACTGCAAGTAGCAGGATCGGGCGGCACGTTCCCAATTCAAATGACACCACCGTTCTTCCAAGCACTGTATCCGTTCTTACCGTTCACATATGCTATTAGTGCAATTCGTGAAACCGTAGGTGGAATGCTTTGGGATATAGTAACTAGAGATTTACTTGTGTTAAGTGCTTTCGTAGTAATCATGGTTGTGGCTGCATTATTACTGAAAAAACCAATTAACAAATCAAGTGAAAAGTTTGTTGAGAACGCAAAAGGAAGTAAAATTATTCATTAAAATAAAAGGTTCCTACCGATAGTGGTAGGAACCTTTTTGTTTAATCAAATTTTAATTTCTTTAATGCTTCTGCGAATGGATTGTTTAATGGTTCTTCTTCTTTGTTCTGTTGTTTCATATATTTTTGGACGTCACGTTTATCAGCTTTGCTGCCGGATTCTTTTTTACGTCTCTCTTGGAATGTAGAAAGTTTCTCACGATAGCCACATTTACATGCGAAAATTTGGCCTGCTCCTTCACCACGAAGTTCTAGTTTCTTTTTACACTGAGGACAGCGTGCGTTTGTAGTGCGGGATACATTTTTACGGTGACCACATTCGCGGTCTTGGCATACAAGCATTTTACCTTTTTTACCGTTTACTTCTAACATTGGTTTACCACAGTCTGGACAAGACTTCGTTGAAATGTTGTCGTGCTTATATTTTTTATCGCTTGATTTAATTTCAGTAACAATTTCCTTCGTATAGTTCTTCATTTCTGAAATGAATACTTCTTTCTTTAACTTTCCTTTAGCGATAGCTTCTAACTTTTGCTCCCATTCACCAGTTAGTGTAGGAGATTTCAGTTCTTCTGGCACTAAATCAAGTAACTGACGGCCTTTTGAAGTAATATGAATATCTTTACCACGTTTTTCAAGTAAGAATGAATTGAATAGCTTGTCGATAATATCAGCACGTGTAGCTACAGTACCTAATCCACCAGTTGACTTTAACGTATCAGCAAGTTGTTTGTTTTGCGTATCCATGTATTTTGTTGGATTTTCCATCGCTGAAAGTAATGTTGCTTCATTAAAGCGTGCAGGTGCTTTCGTTTGACCTGATGTTTGGACAATTAGTTTTACGTTTAATGTGTCGCCTTTTTCGATACGAGGTAAGATTTGTTCTTTTACATCATCGATTGCATCATCATCTTCAAATCGATTTTCATAAACCTCTTTCCAACCAGCATGTAAAATCGTTTTTCCTCGTGCGATGAACGTTTCGTCACCAATTTTCGTGCGCAATGTTAGTTGTTCATATTCAAAGGCCGGGAATAAAACAGCTAAGAAACGTTTTACAACTAAGTCATAAATTTTACGTTCTTTATCGGTGAAAGCTGAGAAGTTTACATAGCTCTCTGTTGGAATAATTGCGTGATGATCACTTACTTTACTATCATCAACAAATGATTTATTAGATTTTACAGGTTTCTGCAATACTTTATGTGCTAAAGGACGGTATTCTCCAACTCCGCAAGCCTTCAGACGCTCTGGAAGTGTTCCGACAATATCAGATGAAATATAGCGTGAATCTGTACGAGGGTACGTTAAAACTTTATGCTGTTCATATAATTTTTGCATAATGTTTAATGTTTCTTTCGCAGAGTAACCAAATATTTTATTCGCATCACGTTGTAGTTCAGTTAAATCGTAAAGACCAGGAGCGAACGATTTCTTTTGTTTTTTATCAATGTCTACAACAGTAGCATTTTCCTTACTAATTTTGTTCACGATTGCATCAGTTTTTTCTTTATTAAAGCTACGGCTATTTCCTTTTGTATCTTGCCAAGTTAGCTTTAATCTCTCAGCTGTTTGAGCTTCGAT
Source organism: Bacillus sp. RIT 809 (assembly GCF_016892495.1). NCBI lineage: Bacteria > Bacillati > Bacillota > Bacilli > Caryophanales > Bacillaceae > Bacillus > Bacillus sp. RIT 809. Next base: position 66,756 of record NZ_JAFEMR010000012.1, read on the forward strand.
ACCATAGTAAGTTTGAGCTTTGAAATGTTTGATTTCATCTTCACGGCTTGCAATCATGGCTACAGTAGGTGTTTGAACACGACCACAATTTAGTTGGGCATTAAAGCGAGTAGTTAATGCTCGAGTCGCATTAAGCCCGATATACCAGTCAGCCTCTGAACGTGCGACAGCTGAAGCATATAGATTTTCATATGCTTTTCCTGGTTTTAAATTTGCGAAGCCATCTTTAATTGCTTTATCGGTAACAGATGAAATCCATAGACGTTTAATCGGTTTCTGCATTTTAACTTTATCGATAATCCAGCGTGCGACCAACTCTCCCTCACGACCGGCGTCAGTAGCTATAATGATTTCATTTACATCTTTTCTAAGTAGTTGGCTTTTCACAGCATTGAATTGTTTACCAGTTTGTTTAATAACTGTTAATTTCAAACGCTCCGGTAGCATCGGTAAATCTTCTAAATTCCAATTTTTATATTTCACATCATAGCTTTCTGGATCAGCTAATGTAACGAGATGACCTAAAGCCCAAGTTACAATATATTTACTACCTTCAAGATAGCCGTTTCCTTTTTTATCACACTTCAGTACGCGAGCAATATCTCGTGCAACGGAAGGTTTTTCAGCAATTACAACGCTTTTTACCATATTAAAAACATCCTTTCAAATTTCCATACGTTAAATATAGCACACATCTTCTTGAGATTCAGTTGCGCCTAAGGTTTGTATGTTTTTTGATTAAAGCCCCATTTTATGTAAGGAAGTAAAGAGCTTGTCATTTTATTAGAATAAGAGTAGACTTTGAAGTAGATGAATAATAAACACATGGGAGTTTGTGGATGCAAACTGAGAGTATGACTACTAGTCCGTCATTGACCATTTGAACCTGTTGGATAATGCCAGCGTAGGGAGAGTGTAAAAGCACATGTTCAGGCACTTTGCGTACGCGCAAAGTGCCTTTTTGTGTATCTCCCATCATTAAAGTTAGGAGATGAATAGAATGAATGTACAAGAAATTAGTAAAATCGTGGAATTGGTGAGAGAGTCTAATCCACTCGTGCATAATATTACAAATGTTGTTGTAACAAATTTTACAGCAAACGGTTTATTAGCATTAGGGGCATCGCCTGTAATGGCGTATGCAAAAGAAGAAGTAGCAGAAATGGCTAGCATTGCAGGAGCCCTTGTATTAAATATGGGTACACTTCGTCCTGAAGAGGTAGAAGCGATGTTACTTGCTGGTAAATCAGCAAATACGAATGATGTACCAGTATTGTTTGATCCAGTTGGGGCAGGAGCAACTTCTTATCGAACAGAAGTTGCGAGATATATTCCAGCTGAAATCGATTTAACGATAATTCGTGGAAATGCAGCTGAAATTGCTAATGTTATTAATGAGAAATGGGAAATTAAAGGTGTAGACGCTGGTACTGGAAATGGTAATGTTGTAAATATTGCAAAACAGGCAGCGGATGAATTAAATACAGTTGCAGTAATTACTGGAGAAGAAGATGTTGTTACAGATGGAGAGCGAACTATTCTTATTCGAAATGGCCATCCTATTTTAACGAAAGTTACTGGAACAGGTTGTTTACTAACTTCTGTAATAGGAGCATTTGTAGCGGTAGAAAAGGATTATGTAAAGGCAGCAGTAGCTGCATTAACATTCTATGGAGTAGCAGCAGAAATAGCGGCTTCGAAAACAGTAGAGAATGGACCAGGAAGTTTCCAAATTGAGTTTTTAAATCAGTTAGCGAATACAACTTCAGATGATATTGAGAAGTATGGAAAGATTGAGGTTATACAGTAAGGAGGAGAACTCGATGTCGCGTATTACAATGGATGAAATGTCTAGGTTATTACGAGTATATTTTATTATGGGAAGTAACAATTGTACGAAGGAGCCACTGCAAGTATTGAGAGATGCACTAGAAGGTGGTATAACAATTTTTCAATTTCGTGAAAAGGGAGAAGGGGCTTTAACGGGAGAGAAACGTATTGATTTTGCGAAAGAATTACAAGCACTTTGCAAGGAGTACGGTGTACCATTCATCGTAAATGATGATGTGGAACTAGCCCTCGAGTTAGATGCAGATGGCGTGCATGTTGGACAAGATGATGAAGGAATTACATCTGTTCGTAAAAAAATGGGAGATAAAATTATTGGAGTATCTACACATACAATTGAAGAAGCACGCTGGGCGATTGAAAATGGAGCCGATTATTTAGGAGTTGGTCCAATTTTCCCGACGAGTACGAAAAAAGATACGAAAGCGGTTCAAGGAACGAAAGGTCTAAAGTATTTTAGGGAACAAGAGATTACAATACCGATCGTTGGGATTGGTGGGATTACAATTGAAAATACTGCTTCTGTTATAGAAGCGGGAGCGAATGGTGTTTCAGTTATTTCAGCGATTAGCTTAGCAGAATCTGCGTATGAAAGTACGAAGAAATTAGCTGAGGAAGTAAATAAGAGTTTGTAGAGTCGCAAAATGGGTTGTTTCGTTTATCCTGCTATTTGTGGGAGCCCTGCTGCAAGTAAAGATCCGATTGGTGAGGGCTAATAATCAGTGAGGGATGAACAAAATCCCCACTGATTAAAGCTTCACTTTATTTAAACAAACGTTTGATTAAAAAAGCACAAACCCTTTAAAATTTTAGGTTTGTGCTTTTATTTAAAACATAATTGAAATTAAGAGCATTCCAATTCCGATAGAAGTGAATGTTGCAATTAGGCCCGGAATCATAAAGCTATGATTTAATACATATTTACCGATGCCTGTTGTACCAGTACGGTCAAAGTTAATGGCAGCAACGATTGTTCCATAGTTTGGAATGAAGAAGTATCCATTTACTGCAGGGAACATTGCAATAAGTAATGCCGGCGGAATACCAAGTGATAGTCCAAGTGGCACTAAAGCACGAACTGTTGCTGCTTGGCTATACAGTAAAATAGATAGAATGAATAGTGCGATAGCAAATAGCCATGGTGCACTTGTTACTAAGTGTTGAATTGATCCTTGAATTATATTTAAGTTTCCGTTGAAGAACGTATCTCCCATCCAGGCGATACCAAAAATAGCAACAACTGCTGTTGCGCCTGCTTTAAAGACGTTACCAGTTACAATGCTTTCCACATTTGGTTTACAGAAAATAATAATAAGAGCAGCAATGGTTAACATGACCATTTCAATTGTGTTTGGCATTGACAGACGAACTAATTTCCCATCAACCATCCATCCTGGACGAAGTGTTTCAAATGAACCTAGAAGTACAACAAGGAAAGTTGCGACTAGGAAAAGAATAACTGATAATTTCGCGCCTTTTGAACCTACAAATTCTTTTTTCTCTTCAAGTTTAGGAATCATTCCCTCTTTTAATCGCTTCAAGTATTCAGGGTCTTCATTTAATTCTTTTCCCATTTTACTAGCAACGAATGCAGCTACCATACAAGCGATGAAAGTAGAAGGGATACTGACTTTTAAAATATCTAACAGGGTGATTTTATAGTCGGCTAACATTGCTAAAAGTGCAACTGTTGCAGCCGATATTGGACTAGCTGTAATTGCCTGCTGGGAAGCGATAACGGCAATTGACATTGGTCGTTCAGGTCTAATTCCTGATTCACGAGATACTTCGGCGATAACGGGAAGTACAGAATAAGCGACATGACCAGTTCCTGCGCATAGCGTGAATAAATAAGTAACAATAGGAGCAAAAAATGTAATGCGCTTTGGATTTTTTCGTAATGCTTTCTCAGCAAGGTAGACGAGATAATCCATTCCTCCAGCAGCTTGCAAAGCACCGGCAGCTGTAATTACTGCTAAAATCATAAGCATTACATCAATAGGAGGAGCTGTAGGTTGTAAGTGGAAGACGAAAACAAGTATTGCCATACCAACGCCACCCATTACTCCTAGACCAACTCCGCCTAAGCGTGCGCCAATAAAAATGCAGAGTAGTAAAGTAAGAAATTGTAGCCAAAACATGATAAACTACCTCCGAAATTCGTAAGTTAAGATATATCCAAATAGTTTAATTTGAATGAAAATTAAATAAATACCTGGAATAATCCTTGTGTTATATACGTTTTTTATTATATAACACAAGAAATGTAACATTCACGTATTTTGTTAAATTATTTCGAAAAAATAATACATTAAAACTTCATATTTAGATCTCTAAATAAGTAGACATTTTAATTTTTATGTTGTAATCTTTGAAAGAGAATATTTAAATTCTCATAGAACTCCCATATCGTTCAACTCGTTCAGCGAGAAAGGCAAACTGATGGAAACATGAGGACGCAAAACTACAGGGGCTAAGGTCAAACGACTATGCTAGCCAGTTACCGGACGGATAGGGTTGGTTTTGACCAATGCTTTTTCATTGGTCTTTTTTTTTTGGGTTTATATTTGAGAGTGGTTATCAATTAAAGGGTGTGTTTTGAAATTATTATTTTGTATTAACTGAATTAAGGAAGGTAATGTGAATGAAAAAATATTGGCATAAGCTATCGTTTCTTCAAAAGAATGTATTGTTAACTGTACTCGTTATTTTAACGCTTGTTGGTAGTATGGGGGCGTTAAGTTTTAATATGTTTCAAAATAGTATGATGTCTATATTTGAAAGACAGTCTATTGAAACGGGAGACACGGTATTACATAAATTAGAGGCAGAAGTAGTAAGAGATGTCGCGAAAAACCCGACGGCACAAAAAGAAAAAAGAGCTAAATTAACAGAGCAGTTAGATGAAGTTACAAAAGAATTGAAAAGTGTTGGACAAACGTATGTTGTTGGAGCAAAAACAAATGCAAAAGGTGAGCTTCAAGTAGTTGGTTTGGCTACAGAATTAGCGAATGCTGTTCAAGTAAAACCAGGAGACTATTATGAACAACCAGTTCGTTGGATGAAGGCATACGATAAAGTAATAGCCACGAAAAAAGCACAAATGACGGAAATATATGAAGATGAACTGGGATCATGGGTAACAATATTAGAGCCAATTACAGATGGAGAAGAAAATATTGTTGCAATTGTTGCAGCTGATTTAGATGCGTCTATTGTTCCTAGTACAAAGAAGAAATTTATTATGCAAGGTTTAATGTTTATTTGTATTTCAGTTTTAATTGCGACTTTTATTCAATTCTTGATTGTACGTAATTCACTTGCTCCATTACAAGATTTACGTGAAGGATTACGTAAAGTGGGTGAAGGAGATTTAAGTATTGAATTAGTGGAAAGACAAGATGATATCGGTATTATTAATTCGTATTTTAATAACACAATTGAGAAGTTTAAAGGAATTATAGATAAAGTGAAGCAGACGGCAGAACAGGTTTCTTCATCTTCGCAAGAATTGTCAGCAAGTACAGAGGAGAATAGTATGGCAGTTCAAGAGATTGCGGGTTCTATTGTAGGATTAAGAGCTAGTGCTCAGTCGCAAGAAACTTCTGTACAACAATGTTTATGGATTGTACATGAAATGGAACATAAGATGGAAGAAATAACAGGGGCTGCGAAACAAGTTGCCACTACTTCAGAAGGTATGGAGCAACATTCGGTTGAGGGTAATGGAGTTATTGAACAAATTATTAATCAAATGAGTTCAATTCAAAAAGCAGTACAAGATTTATCTTCTATCATTTATTCGTTGGAAACAAGATCAAAACAAATAAGTGATATTGTAACTGTAATTACAGGTATCTCAAATCAAACGAATTTATTAGCTTTAAATGCTTCTATTGAAGCTTCACGTGCTGGGGCAGCTGGAAGAGGGTTTGCCGTTGTTGCTGATGAAGTGCGTAAATTAGCAGAACAAACAGAAGCATCAGCAAAAGATATAGCTAAATTAATAGGGGAAACACAGGCTGAAGCAGAAGATGCTGTAGTTTCAATGCAGAAAGGTTCAAAAGAGGTAGAGTCTGGAATTACACTTGTTCAAAGTAGCGGTTCATTCTTCGAGAAAATTTCAAAATCAGCACAATCTGTTACAAATCAAGTTAGAGCCGTTTCTAGCAATTCAAGTGATATTCTGCAAAATAGCCAAAATATTGTACAAGTTGTAAATGAGCTATCTCATATTGCAAATACATATGCAAACAGTAGTAGTAACGTTGAAGAGAGTATGAAGGAGCAAGAAATGTCTGTGCAAGATATAGCAGAATTAGCTACTTCTTTAAGTTGGCTCTCACAGGAGTTACAAGAGTTGATTGGAGAATTTAAAAGTTAATAAAAAATATAAGGTGTAGATATAATCTGCACCTTTCTTTCTTTAATTAATAGTCTAATATATAAATTTAAGGATGTTAGAAGTGAAACAAGGCGATTCTGTCGGTATCTTTATGAAGCGAAGTATTGATACGGTAGTAAGTTTATTAGCAATTTTAAAAACAGGCGCTTCCTATATACCAATCGATCCAGATTATCCTGCAAACCGTGTGCAGGATATTATTGAAGATAGTCAATCTAAATTAGTTTTAACGAAGGAAACGAAAATTCCGTATGAAGGTATGCAAGAGTTGTCTCTTTACGATATTGAGGAATTTCCAAATACGGATGTATGCTCATCAATTCATCTTGATGATATTGCATATATGATTTACACATCAGGTTCTACAGGAAATCCGAAAGGAACAATGTTAACGCACCGCGGAGTAGTTAATTTATGTACATGGATGCAAAGACATTATGGATTAACTGAAGAAGATGTTTTTGCACAGTTTCCATCATTTAGTTTTGATGCGTCTATTTGGGAGTTATTTGCTTCATTATTCTGTGGTGGAAATGTATATGTTTTATTAGATGAGCAAAGACTTTCAGTCGATGCTTTTGCAAATGCAATTTATAAAGAAAAGGCAACATCTATTTTAGGATTAGCTACAATTTTCTTACAACAAGTAGCAACATACCTTCCAGATGAAAGTAAATATAAGTTGGATTCATTAAAGAGAATTGCAGTTGGTGGAGAAATGCTTACTGCTGAAGTAGTGAAATTATGGCGGGAGAGAATTGGTACTCATGTTCAATTGAATAATGCATATGGTCCGACAGAATGCACAATTACAACAACTACTTATCCAATTCCAGCGGAGTTAAATGATAAATTTGCTAGTATTCCAATTGGAAAGCCAGCGGATAATTATAAAGTTTGGATATTAAATGACAATATGAAAGTTTGTCCAATTGGTATTCCGATAGAATTAGCGATGGATCAATGGGATATATATGAAAAAACAGGTGATTTTAACTACGATGTAGTGTTGGAGAATGTGTATTCTAATAGTAAACTACAGGCAGAAAACCTTGTTCGTGAAGCGATAAAAGATGGTGTACGAGGAAATATTTATCGTGCGGGTAATTTAGCATGTCATTCAGAAACAGGAATGTTCCAACAAAATATGGAAGGAAATGCATTTTATCGTCTGATTAAAGCGATGTTACTTATTGGACAAGTTCCGAAAGTAAAGTGGAAAATTGATTTTACACCAATTGATTTTGCTAGTAAATCGATTGTAACATATGTACAAGATTCACAAATAGCTGGAGAAATGTTACACATCTGTCACCCGTATCAAATTGAATTTGAACATTTTATAAAGCTAATTGAGGAATGTGGATACAATCTTGAAATGGTTCCACTCTCGCAATATATAAATATGGGGCTTATGTTATCGAAGGAAGATGAAGTAATAGCAGAGCTAATTGCTTCTCAAGTTGCAGGAGATGGAGCACAGCAATCTGAAATTGTAATGGGTACTCGTAGAACGAATGAATGGATTAAGAAAAAAGAACTGGTAGTGCCAGCGATTAATAAAGAATTTATTCAGCAATTATTAGCTCATGGTGAAGAAGTTGGATATTTTCCAAAAATAATGAAATGATATGTACGCTTTTGTTTGTTCAATAAAATAAATCATGCTACAATGAAAACGAATTAAGAACCGGGGAGCCAATTGGCTGAGAGGATGTAAGTATACATCGACCCTCAACCTGATCTGGATAATGCCAGCGTAGGGAGTTACTTTAAAGTGATGTAGCATAAGTTATTATAGAATAACTTGTATACAAGGCTTTCCTACATGGTAGGAAAGCCTTTTCTTTTTTTGAAACCATATTTTGTAAGGGGGATTTTATTATGTCACAACAAGTTACAATTTCATTTTCAGTAGTACCACAAGCGAAGAACAAAGATGTGTATTCCGTTGTTGATAAAGCAATTGAAGTTGTACAACAGTCGGGAGTTCGTTATGAAGTAGGGGCAATGGAAACAACGTTGGAAGGAGAATTAGATGTACTTCTTGACGTCATAAAACGTGCGCAACAAGCTTGCGTCGATGCTGGAGCAGAAGAAGTGATCACTTCTATTAAAATTCACTATCGTCCAAGTACGGGCGTAACGATTGACGAAAAAGTTTGGAAGTACCGTGATGAATATGCAAAACCAGAAGCGATCTAAAATAATCACAACAATTTGGCTTATCCTTCTCATTGCTATATGGGAAGGATCTGTTTCATTATTTAAAATTGAGCCGTGGATTTTACCGAAGCCGTCTGCAATTGTGCAAGAGTTAATTGGAATGAAAGATTTACTATTACCGAATACAGTGCAAACGTTACAGGAAGTAATAATTGGGTTGTTTTTTGCAATTTTACTTGGGACGAGTATTGCTATCATTATGGATGTCATCCCTTTATTTCGGATTTTAATGAATCCGTTGCTCGTTATTTCGCAAACAATTCCAATCGTTGTGCTCGCACCATTATTTATTATTTGGTTTGGATACGGAATGTTGCCAAAAGTAATGGTTGTTATTCTTGTTTGTTTCTTCCCAATTGCGCTTAGCATTTTAGAAGGTTTCCAAACGGTAGATAAAAATATGCTGAAGTTGTTACAAACGATGAAGGCGACAAAGTGGCAAATTTATCAGAAAGTAAAATTTCCAGCAGTGCTCCCGTACTTTTTCTCAGGTTTAAAAATTGCTGTTACATATAGTGTGATGGGAGCGATTATTGGGGAATGGCTTGGAGCGAGTGAAGGATTAGGGGTTATGCTCACAAGAGCGACAAAATCCTTTTTAACAGCTCGAGTATTTGGTGTTGCAGCGATTATCGTCATGGTGACATTATTCCTGTACTTTATTGTTGAATTTATGGCAAGAATAACAGCACCATGGATATACAGAAAGGGCGGCAGAAAATGAAAAAAGGTTTAAAAATTATGTTAGCTGCATTACTAGCAGTTGGTGTTACCGGATGTAATACGGCGAAGAAAGAAGAGAATACAAGCAAAGAAAAGAAAGTGAAAGTCGTTTTAGATTGGTTCCCGAATACAAACCATACTGGTTTATACGTAGCGAAGACGAAAGATTATTATAAAAAACAAGGATTAGATGTAGAAATTATTCAACCAGGTGATAATGTTACAGCGGAACAAATGATAGCTTCAGGAAAAGCTGATTTTGCAATAAGTGCACAAGAAAATGTAACGTTAGCTCGTGTTGAAGGTATTCCTGTTGTATCTGTAGGAGCGATTATCCAGCATAATACTTCAGCTTTTGCATCACTTAAAAAAGATAATATGACGTCACCAAAAGAATTTGAAGGTAAACGTTACGGCGGCTGGGGAGGACCAGCGGAAGAGGCGACGTTAAAGACAATTATGGATAAACATCAAGCTGATTTTAATAAAGTCGAAAAAATTATTCTTGGACAAACAGACTTCTTCAAATCAATTGGCCGCGATGCAGACTTTGAATGGATTTATTACGGATGGGATGGAATTGAAGCGAAGCGTCAAGGAAAAGAGTTAAATACAATTATGGTGAAAGACTTAGATCCAGCGCTCGATTTCTATAGTCCTGTTATTATTACAAGTGAAAAACATACGAAGCAAGATAAAGATTTTGTGAAAAAATTCATGACTGCAACGACAGAAGGCTATGATTTTGCAATTAAAGAACCGAAAGAAGCGGCGGATATTTTAATTAAAGCTGTTCCAGATGTGAATAAAGAATTAGTACAAGAAAGCCAAAAGTGGTTAAGTACAAAGTATCAAGATGATGCAAAAGCGTGGGGAGTACAGAAGGAAGAGATTTGGACAAATTACATGAATTTCTTATATGACAACAAAGTTATCAAAAAGAAAATTGATGTAAAAGATGCCTTTACAAATGAATTCCTTCCAAGTGAAAAATGAGTGGATTACAAATAAAAGATATTGTAAAAGCTTTCGATGGAAAGAATGTATTAGAAAATATTAGTGCTTCTATACAAGAGGGAGAGTTTGTCTCTTTTGTAGGTCCGAGTGGTTGTGGGAAAAGCACATTGTTAAATATGATTGCGAGTGTTGAAGAGCCAACGAGTGGAGAAGTGTTTTATAACGAGGAGTATGTAAAAAAACAAGATGTTGTTAGTTATATGCCGCAACAAGATTTATTACTACCGTGGCGATCGGCTTTACAAAATATTGTTCTTCCATTGGAAATCGAAGGGAAGCCTAAAAAACAAAGGCTGACAGAAGGAATGGAAGCATTAAAACAGTTTGAGCTAGATGAATATGCAGACCATTATCCAGATGAGTTATCAGGTGGAATGCGTCAAAGAATTAGTTTCCTTCGCACATATTTATGTGAAAAGCCAATTATGCTACTTGATGAGCCTTTTGGAAAATTAGATGCATTTACAAAAATGGAAGTACATAGTTGGCTCTTAAATTCTTGGCATCAAGAAAAGCAGACAATTGTTATGGTTACACATGACTTAGATGAAGCAATTTTGCTTTCTGATCGCGTATTTATTTTATCTCAAAGACCGGCATCAATTGTTGGAGAGGTACAAGTGAAATTACTTAGGCCGCGAACGATGGATATGTTAACATCGCTTGAGTTAAAGAAGGATAAGGAAGAAATTTTAAGAGTATTGGCTCCTTATATGAAAAAATAGAAAAAGTCTTTTAACAGTTTTTGGTATAATTGCTGTTAAGAGGCTTTTTTATATAGGAGGAAAAAGATGAAATCTATAGGGGAAATAGTGGATTCATTAACATCAGATAAATTGGAAGAAGGAACAAAAGAAAAAGTAGAGAATAGAATATAACAGAGTGGTTTATACTCTTAATATAACAAATGTTAAAGGAGTGAAAGGATAAAATGACTTTATCAACTGTTCTTCAAATGGTTTTAGCTTGATACGGGAGAAGTCTGCCCATTTTTAAAGATTAAGCTAAATTGAAGACAGCAGGTAAAGAACCTTAATCCTTTCTTACGATAATATGTAATGGGTAAGGTGTATTCACCTTACCCATTTTTATATGTATAACTAAATAAGGCTTTATACTGTTGTTCTCTCTATTTAGCTTATGGATCATAAGAAAAGGAGAGAAAAAAATGAGTATATTAACAGTAGAAAATGTAAGTCATTCATATGGTGAGAAAACCATTTTATATAATGCGTGCTTTCGATTATTAAAGGGCGAACATGTTGGGCTAGTAGGGAAAAATGGAATTGGAAAATCCACATTATTACGCTTATTAACAGGAGAACTTATACATGATGATGGAAACATTGAATGGTTTCCACATGTGAAGATTGGCTTTTTACAACAGCATATAGATTTACAAGAAGGCATAACAATTGAAGAATACTTGCAAAGTGCGTTTTCTAACCTGTATGAGTTGGAACGTGACATGTTAAAACTTACAGAAGAGATGGCTGGAGCAGGAGAAGTAGGAAAATTGTTAGTAAGGTATGGAGAGTTACAAACTATATTGGAGAATTCTAATTTTTATCAAATTCATACAAAAATTGAGGAAGTAGCAACCGGCTTAGGCTTGTTTGAAATAGGATTGGAAAAGGATATTTCAAAGTTAAGTGGTGGTCAGCGGACAAAGTTGTTACTTGGGAAACTCCTTTTAGAAAAAGCGGATGTTTTATTATTAGATGAGCCAACTAACTATTTAGATACGGCACATATAGAATGGTTGCAATCATATTTACGAATGTATGAAAAAGCTTATATTATCATTTCGCATGATGAAATATTTTTGAACAATATTACGAATGTTATTTATCATCTAGAGGAGCGTACAATTAATCGCTATGTAGGTGATTATAAGAGTTTTCTGCGTAATTATGAACTGCAAAAGAAACAATTACAAGCAGCATATACGAAACAGCAAAAGGAAATTGCACATTTAGAGAGTTTTATTCAAAAAAATAAAATTCGTAAAGCGAAACAAGCGAAAAGTCGTGAAAAAGTATTAGAGAAAATGCAAAAGGTTGAAAAGGTTAACGATGTATCTCGTGCTCGTTTTGATTTTAATGTTTATACTGAGCCAGTGAGTCGTATATTACAGGTAGAGGAACTAAAAATTGGTTATGGTGAACCGTTATTTCCAGAATTGGATTTTCAAGTGAAAAAAGGGGAAAAGATTGCAATTATTGGTCATAATGGGATTGGAAAAACAACAATGTTAAAAACATTACTAGGACAAATAAAACCGTTAAGCGGTTCAGTTTCTGTTGGGGAAAGAGTAAAACCCGCTTATTTTGCACAAGAGGAATTTTCCTCAGAAATAACTGCACTAGAGAGAGTATGGGCAGGAAGACCAGACATGACAAGAAAAGAAATCCGACAAGTATTAGCAAAGTGCGGATTGAAAGAAGAACATGTATTAAAACCTATTCAGTTATTAAGTGGAGGAGAACAAACAAAAGTACGATTATGCGAACTTATCGTAACTAAAAGCAATGTTTTAATTTTAGATGAACCAACTAACCATTTGGATACAGAGACTAAGACGGCTTTACAGGAATCGTTAAAACAATATAAAGGTACGGTTTTAATTGTTTCACATGAGCCATCTTTCTATGAAGCATGGATAACGAAAATATGGAATATCGAAGAATGGAACGTTTAACAGCATGAATCAAGAAAAGGCATTAGCCCTTATGAGCTAATGCTTTTTCTTTGGTTATATTTATAATAATACTAGATGCCTTTCCCTAATAGGCTACTATCTTTCTTTATATATATAGATAGTTTGAAATGGAATGGAAATGATTCCTATATGTAAAGGATAATGTGATTAGTATGGGAAGACAATAGAACTTAAAGGGAATTCATGTGAAATTCAGATGAACTTCACATAAACTTCATATTGAAAACTGAATAATATTATAATAGGTTATTATAATATTTATTTTCGATTTTTCGCAAAATTAAAAGTGTGGTGGGGGTTTTTGTGCCTTCGTCATCGATTTAGGAGAAGGGATATCGCCGTTTTTTTATGCATTAGTAATTTCATAATGATTATTTGTTTTACTACAAATTTTAACGTGCAAAATTTGTGTTCGATTATCGTTTAAATAAAGTGAAACTTGGAAAAATTGTATGAAGTCAATCTTGAATGACGTAGCAGGATGATGAAATTTTATGTAAAATAATAGTAAAAATATGTAAAGTAGTGGATAGTGTGGATGTGTTTTTGAACATTGCTGAGGAAAAAATTCGTCAAGCAATATGGAATGGTGATCTTGATAGTATTCCGGGAAAAGAAAAACCACTACAATTAGAAGATTTTTCAATGGTACCTCCAGAATTAAGAATGAGTTATAAAATCTTGAAAAATGCAGGAAGGATGCCACTAGAAATGGAAATACAAAAAGATATATTGAAAATAGAGGATTTAATCGCTTGCTGTTATGATGAGGCAGAGAGAAAAAAATTACAAGAAGAGTTAACGGTAAAAACGCTGCGCTTTCAGCAGGTAATGGAAAAGAGAAAGGTTAAAGATAGTTCAGCATTTCGTATGTATCAAGATAAGTATTTCGTAAATTACGTGAAGAGGGATAAGATGAGTAAATTTGAAACGATAGAAGAATTAGCGACATATATTGAAGAACAACAATTAGTACTCCTGTTTATTAAAACGGAAAATTGTGGTGTTTGTGATGTCATGTTAAGGAAAGTAAATTACGTATTAGAGAATTATGATCACGTAGAGAAAGTAGAGATATTACTACAAGACATGCAAGAGATTGCAGGGCGGTATTCAGTACTTACAGGGCCGACAGTTTTATTATTTTATAATGGGAAAGAAATTCTTCGTGAATCGCGCTTTATTTCACTTGAAAATATTGAGAGAGTACTTCAGTTGTTAGAAAAATAAGGGAGGTTTTTATATGGGGTTTGTTATAGCGGCATTACTATTTTGTGTTTTAATTTGGATGATTGCAGTATCAGTTAGATCAAATAAACGAAGAGTAAATCTTACTAAAAAGAGTAATACACATAGTACGTCTAACAGCTCATCACCATTATTTTTCTTTGCTGGATCTGATAGTGATAGTTCACATGATGGTGGCTCGCATGATTGCGGAGGATCTTTTGGCGGAGATAGTGGAGGTAGCTGCGGTGGTGGCGGGGATTGATGAGAATACGCCTTATATGGGCGTATTTCTTTTTAAACAAACGTTTGATTAGTTGGCTTACATGTGCTTAAAAACAGTTAAACAAACGTTTGATTAAATATCGTTGTCGGTACGCTTATGATTCAACTTGTACCAGAAAATATGATTGGCAGAGTAAATGGAACAATTTTATCACTGTTATGGGCGCCATGTTAATAGGAACTTCACTAGCTAGAGGATTGAAGGAAATGACGTCAGTAGTTATTGTATTTTGTATAGCGATGTCACTTGTTTTATTAGCAATAGGTCCGGTTTTACGTATGCAAATAAAGAAAGTAGATGTTGTTAATCGGGAGGAAATGACGAATTCATTGGTTTCGAAATAGCTATTGTAAGGGGGCAGAACTGCTCCCTTTTTCTAGGGGGATCTTTTGACAATGAAATGTACCAACTATATACTGATGTTGTAAAAATAATTTTACAGGTTAGGAGAAACGGTGTGAAAAATCAAATCTATGAATTACGCACTGAAAATAATATTTCACAAGGTGCATTAGCTGATAAGTGTAACGTATCAAGACAGACGATAAATGCAATTGAGAATAATAAGTATGATCCAAGCTTAGCGCTAGCATTCCGGTTAGCAGAAGTATTAGGAACAACTGTCGATAAACTATTTTTGTACAAGCTGTAGAGTCTTTAATTGTACAACGTTATCGTTAAAAATAAAGGGAAAGATCCTCTTCGCGTTTGAAGAGGATCTTTTTCTTATATTGTTTTAGTTTTCGGATTAGGTGGTGTAACAGACGTATCATTTTCAGGTACTCTAGTTAATAAGAATCCACCGATAATAAATAGGACAATAATACTAAGGACACCAGCGTTCGTTTTTCCTGTTAATTGTGTTGTGACACCTACTAATACTGGACCCATAATTGCCGCGAATTTACCAAAGATATTATAAAATCCGAAGAATTCATTTGCAGATTCTTTCGGCACTAGTTTTGCGAAATAAGAACGGCTAAGTGCTTGAATCCCGCCCTGAGAAGTAGCAACCAGCATTGCTAAAATCCAGAAATCTAGTGTCGTTTTTAAGAAATAAGCATATATGCAAATAATGATATAAATAATAATGCCGACATATAGCATTTTTTTACCGGTAAATGTTTCTGATAGTTTTCCATATAATAAAGCGAATGGACAAGCGACAATTTGTGTTACAAATAAGATGATTAATAGATTGGTTGCACTAATACCGAGATCTGTTCCGTAAGCAGTAGACATAGTAATAATTGTATCTACCCCGTCAATGTAGAAAAAGTAAGCTATTAGGAACATAAATACAGTTTTATATTCTTTAATATTTTTAAAAGTATCAGCAAGGCGCTTGAAGCTCATTGCAATTGGTCTTGGATGACGTTCAATATAGTGTGTTTGCTCTACATTTTTTAGCATTGGTATCGTAAATAGTCCCCACCAAAGAGCTGTTATTGCAAAGGAAATTTGACTAGCAATTCCGACCGATAGGGGGATAGTTCCTTTTTGAGCAAGAATGATAAGAGCAATACAACCGATAAAAGGAATTGTGCTCCCAATATAACCTAATGCAAAGCCTCTTGTAGAAATTCGGTCCATTCTATCTTTAGATGTAACATCTATTAAAAATGCATCATAAAAAATATTTGCTCCAGCAAAGCCGACTAATGCGAGCATATAGCATCCTAGTAATAAGTACCACTGAGATGTTGGAACAACTGCTAGCATACTTGTAAATACGATACCGAGTCCAAAGAAGAATGTGAAAAATCGTTTTTTAAATCCCTTATAATCAGCAACTGTGCCGAGAATAGGAGCGAGTATAGAAATTAAAAGTGTAGCGAACGAGTTTGCATATCCCCAATAGGCTGTTGAAGTTGCACCAGATAGTCCAGCTTCTTTTGCAGCTGCTTTAAAGTAAATTGGAAATAATGCAGTTGTAATGACGAGCGAATATACCGAGTTAGCCCAATCATATAATATCCAGCTTTTTTCTTGTCTGGACATTTTTTTCATATAATGTTCCCCCTTAAATTTGTTCTACTAACAGTGTACAAAAATAAAAATTGTAAAAAGAGAAACAGTGATGATTTTTACATAACTTTTACATATATACACAGTTCTTTACAATTGAAGCAAATCCTCTACAATTGCTCCGTCTGTTTCACCTAAGTGCAAACCGAGTAATCTAGCAATAGTCGGGCCTTCATCAATAAGTCTCATATACGGGACTGTAACACCACTTTGAATGCCTTTCCCAGCAGCTATAAAAATTGTTTCATAGTTAGGTTTTGTTGGAGAATATCCGTGTGTGCCAAATGTATATTTCTTACTAGAAGTAACATCTTTTTTAGTAATTTCTTTTATGAAATCCCCTGTATAATTTTCAATGAAGTAATAACCTTCCATGGCTTCTAGCATAAATAAGCAATTACCATCAGCACCACGTTCTTTTGCATCTTCATCGTGCAGAATAAATTCAATTCCATTTTGTTTATCCTGAAGAAGCCCTTCAAGAAGAAGTTGAATCTCTTTAATCGTTTCAGTATCATTTTTATCTCTTACATGCACGTAGGCAGATCCATCACAGCTTTGGCAATAAGCTTTCCAATCTAGTAACTTTCCACTTTTGTTTACGGATATAAGTCCTTTTTGACGGAATAGGACATTTAGTTGGATTGCTTTGTTTTCACTTAAAGCGCTATGATCGCCAAGTGCAATAATTGTACTCTCTTCGTATATCCCGCTTTCTTTTAATGCATGAATAATTTTTCCAAGGCGTTCGTCGTGTCTATGGATTGCAGCTACTGTTTCCTCGGAATCGAAGCCATGGTAATGTCTTTGAGTGTCTAAATCAGTAAAATGTACAAATATAACATTAGGCTTTTTCGTATGGATTGTATGTACGGCAGAAGCAAGGACGAAATCATCAAGCTCAGGCTGTGATAATCCATTTCGTATATGGCCGAAACGACGATTTAAATCTAATTGATATAGCGGGCTACCGCTAAATAATGAAACTAAAATTTGATTTTGCCACGGTCTATTTGGAAAAATTTCTGGTAAATTGTAATCGATATTTGCTCTTCCAGTAACAGGCCATAGAAGGGCTGCTGTCGTTAAATTTGCTTTGCGTGCTTCATCATATAAAGTTGTTCCTTTAATGGACTTTCGATACCAATGCCAATCTGGTGACTCACGTCCTGGTTGAAGTAATGTATTGCTGACAACGCCATGCTTATTAGGATAATTACCGGTTACGATTGTTGAGTGGCTTGGATATGTTACAGAAGGATAAATTGGCTCCACTTTTTTCGCAATCGCGCCCTTTTTTATTAAAGTGTGGAAATTAGGTAGTTTTTGTAATATAGGAAAATCTAAAGCTGATAAGCAGTCGAAAGATAAAATAATGACGTGATTTGTTAATGCTTTATCCATAAAGTTTCCCTCCTGATTATATAAAACCTATTCTTATATATTACTATTAATACCTGGTAATAAAAATATATTTTTGAATAAAATTCTATTGTTTATTTTCAGAAAAATTAAACATATAATAAGTATAAGGGAATGAATGGAAGGAGGGAATACCGTGGATTGGTTAGATGGATTTGGTATCTTTTACATCATTGGTGGAGTCACGATTCTCCTTGTATTTTTTATGTCATATTTACTAAAGAAACGTTTTCCAGACAAACAGTTTGATATTATATTTGCACTTAGTTTAGTACTTCTTTGTTTAGCTTTCTTTCCTGTAACAATGATTGCTATTGGTGGATGGGAAGGAATGGGATATGGATTTATTTGTTTCTTCGTTTTAATTGGTACACTTATTGGTATGGTTGCTCATCAACTTGTAAAAATAGTTCGGAAAAGTTATGTATAAAACAGTAAGAATTGAAAAGAATGTATAAAAAAAAAGAAAATTCACTCTTGTTTTGGAGTGGAATTTATATTATGATATTCAACAAATTTATTTCGTTATAACGATGAAAAAGGAATAGTACATGTCTTACCTTTTTGCAGAGAGAGAATCCTTTTGGCTGGAAGATTCTTAAAAGACGATATGGAACCTACCTTTGAGTTCTGCATATGCAGCGGGAAATTCCCGTTATCAAAAAGAGAGCATACTCAATTTTTTGTGTATGAATCAGGGTGGTAACGCCGACAAAGCTCGGTCCCTATTTGGGGACGCGGGCTTTTTCTATTTTCTAAAGGAGGAAGAATGACTATGGTAAAAGAACAAGTACAAGCCATTACGAAGATGGAAGAAGACTTTGCTCAGTGGTATACCGATATTGTAAAAAAAGCGGAGCTTGTTGATTATTCAAGTGTGAAAGGTTGTATGATTTTACGTCCATACGGTTATGCATTATGGGAAAATATGCAGAAAGTGATGGATGAAAAATTAAAAGAATCTGGTCATGAAAATGTGTACATGCCAATGTTTATTCCAGAGAGTTTATTACAAAAAGAGAAAGATCATGTTGAAGGATTTGCTCCTGAAGTAGCATGGGTTACTCATGGTGGGGATGAAAAGTTAGCGGAAAGGCTTTGTGTACGCCCTACATCTGAAACTTTGTTCTGTGAGCATTTTTCAAAAATTGTTCAATCATATAATGATTTACCAAAGTTATATAATCAGTGGTGTTCAGTAGTTCGTTGGGAGAAGACGACGAGACCATTCCTTCGTACAACTGAATTTTTATGGCAAGAAGGTCATACGATTCATGAAACGGCAGAAGAATCTCAAATTGAAACATTAAATATTTTAAATCTATATGCTGCTTTTTGTGAAGAGTATTTAGCGATTCCGGTTATTAAAGGGCAAAAAACAGAAAAAGAAAAGTTTGCAGGAGCGAAGGCAACTTATACGATTGAAAGTTTAATGCATGATGGAAAAGCACTTCAAACAGGAACATCTCATAACTTTGGAACGAATTTCTCTGAAGCATTTGATATTAAGTTTTTAGATCGTAACGGTAAGTGGCAATATGTACACCAAACTTCGTGGGGTGTATCAACGAGAATGATAGGTGGACTTATTATGGTCCATAGCGATAATAACGGACTTGTAATGCCGCCAAAAGTCGCTCCAGTACAAATTGTTATTGTACCTATTGCTCAGCATAAAGAAGGTGTGTTAGAAAAAGCAACAGAGTTACAAGGACGTATTCAGAAGGTTGCGCGTGTAAAAATAGATGCTAGTAATAAAACACCGGGCTGGAAATTTAATGAGTATGAAATGAAGGGAATTCCAATTCGATTAGAAGTTGGTCCAAAGGATATTGAAAAGAATCAAGTTGTACTTGTAAGGCGAGATACGAAAGAAAAAGAATTTATAGCAATGGATCAATTAGAAGAACGTATTCCATCATTACTTGAGGAAATTCATCATTCTTTATTTAATAAAGCAAAAGTATTTCGCGATGAGAATACGTATAGTGTGACGAATTTCGAAGAGATGAAAAAAGCAGTTGATGAAAAGCAAGGGTTTATTAAGGCGATGTGGTGTGGAGAACTAGCTTGTGAAGAGAAACTAAAAGAAGAAGTTGGAGTATCTTCACGCTGTATGCCTTTTGAACAAGAACATTTAGCTGACGAATGTATTTGCTGTAGTAAAGAAGCAAAGCACATGGTCTATTGGGGAAAAGCATATTAATACTCTTTCTGATAGATGCCAAAAGGACTTTGGGTTGCATAATAAACTACAATCCAAAGTCCTTTTTAGTTTTATAATTTGTTTCATGTATTTTTTAGATGGAAGGATGTTGGTCTTTATTTTGCATTTTTACGGCGAATAAACAATAACATACCAATTAGGAATGTTGAAAGTCCCATTAAAATAGATGCAGGATAATGCGCTGCAGTAGTAGGTAACTTATCACCTTGTTTTGTCGCATTATCTTTTACGTTACCACCTTGTGAACTGCTATCACCTTTAACTCGATTGCCCTCTTGAGAGCCTTTGCCATCTTGCGAACTGCTATCGCCCTTAACTCGATTGCCACCAGAACCGTTGCCACCAGAACCACTGCCATCAGAACCGTTGCCACCAGCACCGTTACCACCGGAACCGTTACCACCG
The DNA here is from genome assembly GCF_016892495.1 of Bacillus sp. RIT 809. Lineage (NCBI taxonomy): Bacteria > Bacillati > Bacillota > Bacilli > Caryophanales > Bacillaceae > Bacillus > Bacillus sp. RIT 809. The sequence goes on from NZ_JAFEMR010000012.1 coordinate 87,292, forward strand.
GAACCGTTGCCACCAGAACCGTTGCCACCAGAACCGTTGCCACCAGAACCGCTACCACCAGAACCACTGCCATCAGAACCGTTGCCACCAGAACCGCTACCGCCAGAACCGTTGCCACCAGAACCGTTACCACCGGAACCATTGCCACCAGAACCGTTACCACCGGAACCATTGCCACCAGAACCGTTACCACCGGAACCATTGCCACCAGAACCGTTACCACCAGAACCGTTGCCACCAGAACCATTACCACCGGAACCGTTGCCACCAGAACCGTTACCACCGGAACCGTTGCCACCAGAACCGCTACCACCAGAACCACTGCCATCAGAACCGTTGCCACCAGAACCGCTACCGCCAGAGCCGCTACCACCGGAACCATTGCCACCAGAACCGTTGCCACCAGAACCGTTGCCACCAGAACCACTGCCATCAGAACCGTTGCCACCAGAACCGTTGCCACCAGAACCACTGCCATCAGAGCCGCTACCGCCAGAACCGTTGCCACCAGAACCACTGCCATCAGAGCCGCTACCGCCAGAACCGTTGCCACCAGAGCCGTTGCCACCAGAGCCGTTGCCACCAGAGCCGCTACCGCCAGAGCCGCTACCACCAGAACCGTTGCCACCAGAGCCATTGCCGCCAGAACCGTTGCCACCAGAACCACTGCCATCAGAGCCGCTACCGCCAGAACCGTTGCCACCAGAGCCATTGCCGCCAGAACCACTATCGTCCTGAGAACCGTTGCTTCCTGGAGGTTTATTATTATCTTTTGAGTTTCCTTCTGCTAAATGATCACTGTTTTGTACAATAGCGTTTGTTATTGGATTGAAGTTTTCAGTTGCAGCACTACCAATATTTAAGCCGCTAAAAAAGGATAAAGAAAGTGTTGATGCTAAAATGAAGATTTTTGTCATTGTTTTCCTCCTGAAGAAAAAATTATTGTTCCATCTAAAATACACCCCTTCGTAATATTTCATAGGAAAAAGAGTTTTATGCAAAAAAAACTATATATAGAAAAAGGTGGTGTATTTCTAAAGGGAGAAAAGAGTTAATGTAAATTTTTTGCAAATAGTAGAGTGATGGAGAATTTATACTCATAACAGTAGAGGAAGTGGCAACGGATGAAAGAATATATTGCATTTGATATTGGTGGTACGCAAATTAAATATGGAATTGTTTCAGAAATAGGGGTAGTACTAATGCATAAAAAGGTCCCAACAGAAATTCACTTGGGCGGGGAACAAATTGTTCAAAAGCTTATATGTTTATCAAAAAAGTTAATGACTGAACATACTATTTCCGGAATTGGTATTAGTACAGCGGGAATTGTTGATATTGATAAAGGAGTGATAACGGGAGGTGTGGATCATATTCCGCGTTATGCTAATATTTCTATTGTTGAGAGATTACAAGAAGCATTAAAAGTTCCTGTATCTATTGAAAATGATGTTAATTGTGCAGCCTTAGGCGAGAAATGGAAAGGTACAGGGAGGGAAGAAAGCGATTTTATTATGCTTACGCTTGGAACGGGCATTGGTGGAGCAATTGTTATAAATGGGGAGTTATACCGTGGACATTCGTTTGGCGCTGGGGAATGGGGGAACATGTTAATAGAAGGGAATACTTTTGAGGAGGTTGCCTCAATTTCGGGATTAATTCATCTTGTACGAAGATATAAAGGTGAAAAGGAGTGGGATGGTAAAACAATTTTCGAATTATATGATAAGGGTGATAGCGGTGTTACTCAAGCCGTGAAGATTTTCTTTAAACATTTGGCGATTGGAATTAGTAACCTTGCTTATATTTTTAATCCGAAAATAATTATTATTGGTGGGGGAATTACTGAAAGAGGAGATGATTTCTTAAATGAAGTGAAGAAAGAGATAGGAACATACTTAAATCAAGAGATTTATAGTAATTGTGAGATTAAACTTGCACAAAGCGGCAATTGTGCAGGAATGATTGGTTCTATTTACCACTTATTACATCAGTATAAATAAATATAGTATCTGTTTTCATATAATTGAGAATTTATCCTTTTTCTCATTAGATAAATAATGCTACAATATAAGAGGAGAATACAATGTTTTCCGATTTGGAAAATGCTTTGTAGAAAGGAAGAAACTTCATGCCTATTATTTTAGAAAAAGGACAAAAGATTGATTTAACGAAAGGACAACCGAGAGTAGCGAAACTGCAGGTTGGCTTAGGCTGGGATCCAATTGGGCAATCAGGTGGGTTTCTGTCTTCTTTATTTGGAAGTAAACCAAGTGTAGATTGTGATGCATCTGTTGTTATGTTAGAAGGGGATCGTTTTTTAAACAAAAATGATCTAGTTTACTTCGGCAACAAACTTTCTACTTGTGGTAGTATCATTCATTCAGGAGATAATTTAACAGGTGAAGGCGCTGGTGACGACGAAACAATTTTCGTAGAATTACATAAAGTTCCGAGCCGTATTAATCGTTTAGTATTCGTTGTAAATATTTACGACTGTGTAAATCGTCGTCAAGATTTTGGGATGATTCGCAATGCATATATTCGTATTCAAAACCCACAAACAGGTGAAGAATTAGCACGTTATAATTTGTCAGATAATTACGCTGGCAAAATGACTTTAATTGCAGGGGAAATGTATCGAGACGGAAACGAATGGAAGTTTTCAGCAGTTGGAGAAGGAACACAAGATAAAAACTTAAGTGAGATTGTATCACGTTACCAATAAAATAAACCAAGGAGGAATTGTATATGGCATCAATTTCATTGAAAAAAGGACAAAAGGTAGACTTAACAAAAACAAATCCAGGTCTTTCGAAAGTTCTTGTAGGACTTGGTTGGGATACGAATCGTTATGACGGACAAAACGATTTCGATTTAGATGTTAGTATCTTCTTAGTAGGTACTAACGGTAAAGTTTCAGGAGCAGAGGATTTCGTCTTCTATAATAATCCAAAAGGTGCGAATGGTGCTGTAGAGCATTTAGGAGATAACCGTACAGGTGAAGGTGAAGGCGACGATGAAACAATTAAAATAGACTTAAAAAATGTGCCTGCACATATCGAACGTATTTGCTTCGCAATCACAATTTATGATGGAGAAGGCCGTAGCCAAAACTTCGGACAAGTTTCTAACTCTTTCGTACGCATTCTGGATGAAGAAAAGAATGCAGAATTAATTCGTTACGATTTAGGAGAAGATTTCTCTATTGAAACAGCTGTAGTAGTAAGCGAATTATACCGTCACGCAGGTGAATGGAAATTCAATGCAATCGGAAGTGGATTCCAAGGTGGATTAGGTTCTCTATGTAATAACTTTGGTTTAGATGTAGAGTAATAGATTTATATATCCATCAGTGAAACGCGTATTTACTGATGGATATATTTTTTGAAATTAAAATATAGAGGTGAATATATATGGTTATTCAATTGCAAAAAGGACAGAAAATTGATTTAGCTAAAACAAGCCCAGGTTTATCAAGAGCAGTAATTGGTCTTGGATGGGATATTAAATCTTATGATGGTGGATCTGATTTCGATTTAGATGCATCTGCCTTTTTATTAGATGCGAACGGGAAATGTACGAAGGAAACTGATTTTATTTTCTATAATAATTTACAGTCTCCTTGTGAATCAGTTTTACATACAGGAGATAACCGTACAGGTGAAGGTGACGGCGATGATGAGCAACTTGTTGTCGATTTGAAAAAGGTTCCAGCAGATGTTCATAAAATTGCTATTACAGTTACAATTTATGATGGTGAAGGCCGTAATCAAAACTTTGGACAGGTTGCAAATGCATTCGTTCGTTTAGCAAATGAAGAAACAAACGAAGAAGTTCTTCGTTTTGATTTAGGGGAAGATTTCTCCATTGAAACAGCAGTTGTCTTTTGTGAATTATATCGTCATAATGGACAGTGGAAGTTTAGTGCAGTAGGAAGCGGATTCCAAGGTGGATTAGGTGCGCTTGTAAAAGCGTATGGCTTGGATGCATAAGAAGGGAAACGGCATTCGTTTCCTTTTTTTGACCTTTCTATAAATCTAGCAAAGAATAGGGGATAAAGGTAAGATGAGTATTTTGCAAGGAATCCTTGATACGTATGCTCAGTTTTTCGACTTGGACATGTGGATTAAAGTGTTACAAGATCCAGTATCTTGGGGGTTAATAGGTACACTTGTTGTACTTGAAGGTTTATTATCTGCTGACAATGCACTTGTGTTAGCGGTAATGGTAAAACATCTTCCAGAAGAAAAACGAAAAAAAGCATTATTCTATGGACTGATTGGAGCTTATGTATTCCGTTTTATTGCAATTGGAATCGGAATGTTCTTAATTAAACTGGCATGGGTAAAAGTGTTAGGTGCGCTTTACTTAGCTTGGCTGTCAATTAAATATTTCATTGATAAAAGAAAAGGCACTTCAGAAGAAGAGGAAGCCCATGGTATGAACCAAAATAGTATTCTCTTCAGAATGTTCGGTGTTTTCTGGGGAACGGTTGCGATGGTTGAATTAATGGATATCGCATTCTCTGTAGATAGTGTACTTGCTGCATTTGGTGTATCGAATGAAGTTTGGATTTTACTATTAGGTGGAATGCTCGGTATTTTAATGATGCGTGGTATCGCTGGCGTATTCTTAAAATTGTTAGAGCGTATTCCAGAACTTGAAACGACAGCATATATTTTAATCTTAATTATTGCGGCAAAAATGCTGTTATCTGTCATTCATATTGAAGTAAGTCATACAGTGTTCTTTATTGTTTTAGTTGTAGCGTTTGGAATAACATTTATAATTCACTACATGAAGAATAGTGGACAAGCACGAGAAGAAGTTGCAGCTACTAAAAATGAACATAAATAATTGAAATGGGTTTGCTCGTTATGCGAGCGCCCATTTTTTATAACTAAAAATAGTTTATAATAGAAGAGAGACTTTAGAAAAAACGTAAATGTTTTTGGAGGTGAACTGTTGTGTTTTCACGTTTTACACTTCAACCATGTGCATTAAAAGATGAATCAGATTTAAAGCAATTTGAAGCACTTTTAGAAAAACGCCCACAATATGAACTGACAGAGAATGAGATGAAATTTAGTTACATAGCAAGTCGCATTCTTGGTGTTCCGAATGATGTAGATGAATATTTCAATGGGCTATTTGATTATAGTGAAGCAAAAGGGATCGAGGTTTTGCATGAACAAAATTTAAATAAGGTGATTGATCCCGAAAAACTGCGCCATATTCAAGAAGTTTTTGCATTACATCAAGAAGCGCCGAATGGACTTACAGTAAATAGGCTTGTAGCACATTTGTCTGGGAAACAACTATTACCGCAAGTAGACAATCCGGATTTACAGCATTATATATATACGACGTTTATTGCTGTATTGAAATTGTATGAGAAACAACATAATCAATCTTTAAAAACAGAAGGATTCCGGCGTTTCTTAATCGATATGATTAAATTAAGTGAAAATTACGTAGCGAAGTGGTTCTCTACGATTAATTATAAGAAACAAATGCCGCGTATCGTTTGGTACGGTGATGCGACGGAGAGTCGTATATATTTCTTATACTTTCTTATTATGCTCGGCTGCGATGTGCTTTATTATCACCCAGAAGGAAAAGATGGATTTGAGAGTGTAGATGAGGAAGGAAAGACCTTTGTCATATCTCATTCGGGGCGTATTTCATTAGAACCATTTCCTGATCGGCGTCGTGAACGCGTCGCAACAGTAGCTTATCAAGCTTCAAAAGAAATCGAGCAAGTACTTCACCACGATAATTCATTATTATACAAACCGTGGCAATTCCGTTCGTATACACCTGTAGCCCGTACGCTCAAAACAACGTACGATGAACTCTTTTTAATTACGAAAGAAAAGGCATTTGTACGTCCAACATTCTTTGTTGAAAATAAGCATATTTATATTCCTTCTTTATTTGCAAAAATATCAGGCGTTTCAAAGAATGATAAAGAATATTTCCAGCGATTAAAGGCTGTTACATCATTTGATAACAGTTTTTTAATTAATACATTCCCGTTTACGAAAGAACAAAAAGCGAATTTCCAATATCATTATCGTGATGCATTGGACCGCGGGGGGAAGTTACATCCGGATTTAATTATGAACAGCCACTGGTGGCCGCATAAGCGTTTACCAGAAGGATTACAACATGGTATTGCAGAAGCGATTATTCATACGTGTGAAAGTGAAATGTGTAAACCAATTGCGAGAGAGACGAAACAAGATGTAGCACTGTATGTTTTCGCACAACTCTCGCAAATACCACCGAACATTTTAGAGCAGCTTGAGAAATTTGATTATTCGCAAGAAGTACCGAAAATTGTTATATTTAATAATGAGAAGAGCGGAGAATTAAGTCGTTCTGATGCTGTGTTATTACTATTTTTAAATCAAATTGGAGTAGATGTATTCCACTTTAATCCAACGGGGAGAAACGATATTGAACCGTATATTGAATCGGGAGCATTTGATTCACATTGGCTTGAAGAAGTTAATTTCGATCTTGAATTTCATGGTTCATCAGCCTATAAAAATTTATCACAAACAATAAAAGGACTATTTCGTCCATTTTTATAAGGAAAGGGAGAATATCATATGAATAACCCAGTCGTACTAGATTCGAAAACAGAATTGAATGAGCAAACCGCACAAGACGTTCGCTTGCAACTTAGACAAGATGCTGAAGTACAACGTATTTATAATGCAGTAGACATTAAAGACCAACTAGAATTAATCGAGCTTGGAAAAGAGCCTTCTATGGAGATTTCACGTTTCGCTGATCAAATTTTACATACAATGTCTTTATCGAAAATAGAAGACTCTGGTGAATTATTAAAACAGCTTGGTAAAATTATGGACAGATTTGATAGTAAAGACTTTGCAGAAGAGAAAAGTGGTTTCTTCTCACGTATGTTCAAAAAAGCAGATAAAATGATTGAACAAATCTTTAGTAAGTATCAGACGATGGGTCGCGAAATGGATAAAGTATACGTAGAAATTACGAAGTATCAAGATGAAATGAAAAAATCAATTGGTACGTTAGATGGTTTATATGAGCAAAACTTAAAGTATTATTTAGACTTAGAAAAATACGTAGTAGCAGGGGAAATGTTATTAGAGCGTTTAAATACAGAGTTAGTTCCGATGTACGAAGAGCGCATACGTAATAATGATCAGTTAGCAGGTATTGAATTAGAATCGCTTAAAAACTCTGTTGAAATTTTAGAACAACGTATTGATGATTTAGAAAAAGCACGTATGGTTGCTCTATTAACAGCGCCACAAATTCGTATGATTCAACGCGGTAACAATAAATTAATCGGTAAAATCAATACAGCATTTATTACAACGATTCCTATTTTTAAAAATGGTATCATTCAAGCAGTAAATGCGAAACGTCAAAAACTTGTTGCGGACTCTATGGCTGAACTTGATCGCCGTACAAATGAATTACTTAAGAAAAATGCACAAAATATCGCAACTCAAAGTGTGGAAGTAGCGAGAATATCAGGTTCTTCTAGTATTAAGATGGAAACACTTGAGGAAACTTGGAACATTATTTCAAGAGGTATGCAAGAAACACAACAAATTGAAGAGCAAAATAAACGTGAGCGTGAAGAAAGTCGTAAGCGTATGGCTACATTAACAGAAAACATTAAAAAAGAATTACAAGGATAAACAAAAAGGCAATGAGGAATATTCCTCATTGCCTTTTATTCGCTATTTGCACTTTGTTTTCTCTTAAATAATTTAATGATTTCATTCACAACAAGCGGAATGATACTTAACAAGAGAACAAATCCCCAATCTCGCATTGTTAATGCATGCACACCAAATATATTGGCAAGAGGTGGGATGGAGATGATACACACTTGCATAAGAACACCGATTAGAAGTGAGAAGACTAAATATTTATTTGTAAATATCCCAATTGAAAAAATTGATTTCGTTCTTGAACGTAAGTTAAATGAATGAACGAGTTGAGAAAAACTAAGAACGACAAATGCCATCGTTTGAGCGTGTAATAGAGCGTCTTCATCAATTTGATCTGGGAAGAGAGGAAATAAATTTGTATCTCCTGTATAGAGCTTTGCCCCGACGATAAAGGCTGTTAAAGTAAGAAGTCCAATTACAACCCCATTGAAAATAAGAAAAGGAACGCTGCCGCTAAATAAGCTTTCTTTCGCATGTCGTGGTTTGTCCTTCATCACATCTGGATCTTCAGGATCAACACCGAGTGATAATGCAGGCAGTGTATCTGTAATTAAATTTACCCACAAAATGTGAATAGGTCGTAGTGGTGTTGCCCAGCCGAGTAAAATAGCTAAAAAGAGAGCTATAATTTCGCCGAAGTTACAAGAGAGTAGGAAGAGAATAGACTTTTTAATATTACGATAAATATTTCTTCCTTCTTCAACAGCTTTCACAATAGATGAGAAGTTATCATCTGTTAAAACTACATCTGCTGCGCCTTTTGCGACATCTGTTCCTGTAATTCCCATCGCTACTCCAACATCAGCTTGTTTTAAAGAGGGAGCATCATTTACACCGTCACCAGTCATGGAAACGATATTTCCTTCATCACGTAATGCTTTTACAATCTTCACTTTATGTTCTGGAGAAACCCTAGCAAAGACATTTAAGTGATTAATTTTACTTGCTAGTTCTGTATCTGAAATGTTATCTAATTCAGTTCCAATCATAATTTCAGATTTTTCTTCAGCAATACCAAGTTCTTTGGCAATTGCAAAGGCGGTATCCTTATGATCACCAGTAATCATAACTGTGCGAATACCAGCTTTTTTACATTCTATAATTGAATCTTTTACTTCTGTGCGTGGTGGATCAATCATACCGACAAGACCGATAAAGATGAGATTTTCTTCGAGGTGATTAATATCCACATCGTTTGAATCGTATCGTTTATATGCGAATGAAAGTACTCTTAAGGCTTCTTGCGACATTGATCCGGCAGCTTCTAATATTTGATTTTTATCAGAATCTGTTAGGACCTCCAGTTTATTATTTATAAAAATATGGGTACAGTGAGGTAAAAGTTTATCAATAGCACCTTTCGTCATGCTATAGTAGCCTTCATCGTACGTATGTACAGTTGACATCATTTTACGATCAGAATCGAAAGGCAATTCGTTAACACGTTCATGTTTATTTTCTAAATAATCTTTTTGAATGTTAAAAGAGCTTCCGGCAACAAGAAGGGCAATTTCTGTAGGATCCCCCGTTTGTGAGTCGGCACCGTAAGAAGCATCGTTGCATAAAACCATATTTTCTAATAATAGACGGTGTGCAGCATTATTTACATTCAAATTTTCTAGCTGATCGTATGCACGATCACTATAAAAGTGAGTAACAGTCATTTTATTTTGAGTTAATGTACCTGTTTTATCTGAACAAATAATCGTGACAGAACCGAGAGCTTCAACAGCTGGTAGTTTACGAATGATAACGTTTTGTTTAATCATACGCTGAACACCAATTGCAAGAACGATGGAAACGATAGCTGGTAAGCCTTCTGGAATGGCTGCAACAGCTAAACTAATTGCGGTCATAAACATTTCCAAAGTATCTCTTCCTTGTAAAAAACCGATGAGAAACATAATAACGCAAATAGCTACAGCGACAAAACCTAAATATTTTCCTACTTGTGCTAAGCTTTTTTGAAGCGGTGTCATATCATCTTCAGCTTCATGCAAAAGAGTTGCGATTTTTCCGATTTGTGATTTCATTCCAGTTTCGACAGCAACACCGACGCCACGTCCGTATGTTACTAACGTCGACATAAAGGCCATGTTTTTTTGATCGCCTAATGGTACTTGCTCATCACTTTGCATGGAAGGGTGGTAGACTGCATCTTTATCGACAGGGACAGATTCACCAGTTAGAGCAGATTCTTCAATTTTTAAATTCGCAGTTTCGATAAGTCGTAAATCGCAGGGGATATACCGCCCAGCATCAAGCATAACGATATCACCTGGAACGACGTGCTCAGATGGAATCTCTTTAAGCTCACCATCTCGCTTTACGATAGCTTTAGGTGTTGCCATCTTTTTCAATGCTTCTAAAGCCTGTTCTGCTTTCGATTCTTGGATTACACCGATAACAGCATTTAAAACTACAACGAGCGCGATAATACTTGCATCGGCCCATTCACCTACAAAGGCGGAAATAAGGGCAGCGATAATAAGGACATATACGAGGACGTCATTAATTTGAGCGAAAACGCGCTGCCATAAAGTACGTTTTTGTTTTGAAGTCAATTCGTTTGGACCATACTGTTTTAAACGTTCATTTACGTTTTCATCTGTTAAACCGTGCTGTTCATTTGTTTCTAGGTCGATTAATGTTTGATTTTTCGTCTTACTGTACCAATTGCTCATAAGTAAGCACCCCCAGTAAAAACAGTTAGCAATGGTAGTGTGGCAATTTTTTTAGAGTAGTATGTATGGAGAAAAAATCTAAGGTGAGGTTCTACTTTCATTGTACAGTATTTTAGAATGTGATGAGGAAAAGAGAAGAGTTGTCATGAATTTGTTGAAATTAAAAGAGCCTCGAATACGTGAGGCTCTTTGTTATTTTTTAATTAATGTACCTAATTCCTCAGTAATAGCTTGCATTTCACTAATACTGAATGTTTCACGTTTCATAACATGCTCATAAATGTCACGTAAGTCCTCGTACATTTCTGCGTTAAAACTAGCAGCTCTCATTGCTCCAGCATTAACCATGCGTAATTTTTCTTTAATAGCTTCTACCATATATTCAACGTTTGCTTCTGATTTTACGGATAAATCCACCGAAGTGTCCCCCTTTAAAATAACATAAGGTTATCTTAACATTTTTTTATCATTTTCGTTAATGAAACTTTTCAATCCTATTAAATTAGTAGGGATTTCCTTTATATTTAATAATTGGTTGTTTATACTATATAAGTATATAGTAAGAAATGCACCAAGAAGGGAAGAAACAAAAATATGGTCCGAGTATTATTTGTTTGTCTTGGGAACATTTGTCGTTCTCCAATGGCAGAAGCAATTTTTCGAGATCTTGTCGTAAAAGAGGGACTCGAAGAGAAAATTGTCATTGATTCTGCAGGAACTGGAGATTGGCATATTGGTCATCCACCACATAAAGGAACACAAAAAATTTTAAAAGAAAATGAAGTCTCTTTTGAAGGAATTAAAGCACGGCAAGTAGAAAAAGAAGACTTAACAAAGTTTGATTATATTATTGCCATGGACAACAAGAATATAGCGGATTTAAAAAGTTTTGATAAAACTGGAGGCTATATTGGTAGACTGTCCGATTTTGTTCCAGACGGTGGCTGGACAGACGTTCCTGACCCTTACTTTACAGGGAACTTCCAAGAAGTGTATGACCTTGTAACAGAAGGGTGTGTAAAGCTATTAGCTTTCATTCGAAATGAACAAGGAATATGAGGAAGCTTAGAAAGTAATACTTTCTAATATAAGAAATGAAAGGGTGAAGGAATATGGCAAAGAAAAATAATATTGCTCGAAACATTGCGATTGGTGTAGCTGCAGGTGTAGCTGTATCTATGTTAAAGAAAGAAAACCGTGAAAAAGTAAAAAACACGGCAGAAAAAGCAAAAACAAAGATGATTGAAATTGGTGAAAATGCGAAGATAAAAGAAAAAGTGCAAACTGTTACAGATAAAGGACGCGAACTTGCTGATTTCAATGTAGTGAAAGCGAAAGTAGCAGAAATTAAAAAATTGACGCCGTCTGTTGTAGAAACGTTAAAAGAAACGAAAGAAATTTTTAGTAAGAAAAAAATTGTGCCAGTAGAAAAGCCGGAAACGATTGAAATTCAAGCTGTATCTCCAAAGGTAGATGAGCTTAAAGCAGAAGAAGAGCCAGTGGTAGCTGAAGATGGTGGTATGAAAGAAGCGCGTGAATTATTTATGAAGGACTCAAATGCAGAGGAAAAAAAAACTGAAGCATACATTGAGCTAAAGCAAAATAAAGAAGAGAAGAAAAGCGTCTAAAACATATGAAAAAATTTCTAGAAAAAGCAAAAAGAAATCGCACTTTTTCGTTTGGGAAAGATTTATATGACCGGACGATGCGCGATGATGTAGCGGGCTTAGCAGCACAGCTCGCTTATTTCTTCTTGCTTGCGATTTTCCCTGGGCTTGTTTTCTTAATTACGCTTCTTGGCTTTATTGACCTTCAAACAGAAAGTGTGCTCAATTTATTAGAACCGTACGTACCAGAAGATGCGATGAACTTAATTGAAGTAAACGTAGATAAAGTTGTAAACGAACAAAATGGTGGTTTATTATCATTCGGTTTACTATCGATGTTATGGTTTGCTTCTAATGGAGTAAATGCGATTATGAATGCTTTTAACCGTGCTTATGATGTAACAGAAACACGCTCCTTTATTAAAACAAGAGCTTTATCAATTGTGTTTACATTAGCTATTATTTTTATGATTGTCTTTGCGCTAATTGTTCCAGTATTCGGACAAGTAATTGGTGCAGCAGTGTTTAAAGCAATTGGTTTATCGGATAGTTTTGCTTATGTGTGGAGTATTGCACGTTTAGTAGCGAGTTTCTTCGTTTTGGTCGCTTTGTTTAGCTTTTTATATACGTTTGCACCTGATCGGAAATTAAAGCGAAGAGAAGTCATATCGGGGGCTTTATTTGCTACTGTAGGGTGGATTGTGGTATCGTACTCATTTGCCTATTATGTAGATAAATTTGCAAATTACGCTAATACATATGGTGGTCTCGGTGGTATCATTATTTTAATGTTATGGTTTTACTTAACTGCGTGGGTAATTTTACTTGGCGGTGAAATTAATGGTTTACTCCATCATTATAGAACGGGTGACAATAATTCCCGTAATGAATAATGAGCTCTTGTTCCATAATAAAAGGGAACAGGGGGGATATTTCATGAGTAATAATAAAAAGAATCACAATAATAAAAGCAACAATAAACAAAAGAGCAGTTCGCATCCAAAGCATAAAACGAGCAGCAGTGCGAACGGTCATAATAGCTACCATTAAAAAAAACGGGTCCTTCATCAGGGACCCGTTATTTATTTCCTTTTAATAATCGTAAACCATTCAAAATGACAAGGATGGTACTTCCTTCATGTCCAATAACACCGAAGGGAAGAGCTAAAAACTGTAAAAAATTTGAACAAATCAGCATTGCAATGACAGCTAAAGAGAAGATAACGTTTTGCTTCACAATACGGTTCATTCGTTTTGATAAACGGATTGCTTGAGAGAGACGAGATAATTCGTTTTTCATAAGAACAACGTCTGCAGTCTCTAATGCTACGTCTGTTCCTTCACCCATTGCAACACCAATACTAGCAGTAGCGAGTGCAGGTGCATCGTTTATACCATCTCCAACCATGGCGACTATGCCATACTTTTCTTTTAACTGCTTTATCGTTTCAACTTTTGTTTCCGGTAAACATGATGCGTAATATTCTTTTATATTACTTTCATTGGCAATTGCTTTTGCTGTTTCTTCATTATCACCAGTAATCATGATTGCTTCGACACCAATGCTTTGCAAATCACGAATAGCCGCTATCGTTTCTTGGCGAAGGGTATCTTTTAAAGCGATCAGTCCAAGAATACCATCCTCATCACTAATATAAACGACAGTTTTCCCCTCTTTTTCAAGTGAAGCAGAAATGCCATTATGGAATGTTTTTATTTCTTCCCCGATAAAATCAGCTTTACCAATTTTATAAGCTTTGTTTTCTAATATTCCTTTTAATCCAAAACCAGTTACATCTTCAACGTTTTCTGGTTTTTTTATCGTAATGTCGTAAGCATGTTTTGCATATTTAACAATCGCTTCTGCTAAAGGATGTGTAGAGTGACTTTCAATCGCTGCTGTAATAGAAAGTACTTCACTTTCTGCTATGCCTTCTCGAACATATACATCTGTTACAGTAGGTTTTCCTTGTGTTAATGTTCCTGTTTTATCAAAGGCAATCGCCTTTACTGAAGCTAGACGTTCTAAATGAATACCACCTTTAAAGAGAATACCGTTTCTCGCTCCGTTTGAAATCGCTGATAAAGTTGCCGGTGTAATGGCTGCAACTAGTGCGCAAGGAGAAGCGACTACAAGTAAGATCATAGCGCGATAAAACGTTTCATTCCAACTCCAATCAAGTAAGAAATGAGGAACGAACATCATAAGCGCAACAACAAGTAGTACACCTTTTACGTATGTTCCTTCAAATTTTTCGATGAATAGTTGTGATGGTGATTTTTCGCTTTGTGCACTTTGAACGAGACGAATAATCTTTTGGAATAATGTTTGATCGCTCGGCTTCGTAATTTTAACTTCAATAGCTCCACGTAAATTTACAGTGCCAGCAAATACTTCATCACCGAATTTTTTCTCATTTGGAATAGGTTCTCCTGTAATAGCAGCTTCATCAATATTTGTTTCACCAGTATGAATTGTGCCATCAGCAGGAACACGCTCACCTGGCTTAATTAAAATAATATCGTTAATTTGTAATTGTCCAACTGGAATACGTTCCTCGGTTCCGTGTGAAATACGTAATGCTTCTTCAGGTTGTAAGTCAAGAAGCGCTGAAATTTCTTTTTGGCTTTTACTTAATGTATAAGATTCCATTGCTCCGCTTAATGCAAAGATGAAGATTAAAATAGCACCTTCTGCCCAGTAACCGATAACTGCGGCGCCGATAGCTGCAAAAATCATGAGCATTTCAACATTTAGCTCTTTCTCTTCAATTGAGTCTGCAATACCTTCTTTCGCTTTTGCAAATCCTCCAATTACATAAGCAAGGATATAGAAAGTAATACCTGCACTTATTGCATCATTTTTTGTGAATAACCAGCCAGCTAAAATAAAAATACCAGATGCGATTGCAAATATAAGTTCATAATGTTTCTTTAATGTATCCCATAAAGAGGGATGAGAAATATCTTTTTGTGCTTGTAATGTTTTTACTTCTGCGTTCATTAATACTCGCTCCTTCCGAATTCTTATTGAGAAAAAGAATCAAAATCGAAACCCCTATAAAACGACGAAAGCTGCCATCCATAATGGATAGCAGCATTTCTGTTGAATCTGATTTTAATAGTTATTATGTTGTAATTATTCTATAGTATAGCATATGTTTTTCTTAGATGATATGTTTTTGTTTTAGTATAAAGTGAAACTTTAATTAGTGGGGGTTTTGTTCATCCCCCACTGATTATTAGCCCTCACCAATCGGGCTTTTACGGGCAGCAGGGCTCCCACCTAACTTCTTTGCCCCAGCCGAATTTGGAGGTGGGAGTTTTACTGCCCGGCGAATAGCAGGATAAACTGAAAACTTGTGTTTTCGCATTTCCTTTGGTATATATGAATATTGTTCATAAAAAGGTCGGAAAGGAAGACATCAAGTTGAAGACAGAGAAATTTTTTACCCATCCGATTGGCGTGTTTATTGCTGCAATAGTAGCAACATTTTTATGGGGAAGCGCATTTCCCTTTATTAAATTAAGCTATGTTGAACTTGGAATTCAGCCACAAGAAGTCGGGGAACAAATATTATTTGCTGGCTATCGCTTTTTCTTATCTGGTGTAATGCTCTTATTATTTTTTAAAGCGTTAGGAAAAGATATGAAGTTCAAAAAAGGAACAGGAAAGCAGTTAGTTCAAATTGGCTTGTTTCAAACTTTTCTTCAATATATATGTTTTTATATTGGAATGAGTTACAGCTCAGGAATTGAAGGAGCGATTATTTCAGGAACATCATCATTCTTTCAAATTTTACTCGCACACTTTTTATATAAAGATGATGCTCTAAATAGGAGAAAAGTAATTGGAGTAGCTATCGGTTTTTGCGGTGTGATTTTAGTGAATGTACCGAGTGATGGAAGTTTATCATTCCATTTTGGAATAGGTAGCTTATTACTTCTTGGAGCAGCGATGATGTATTCGTATGGAAACATATTAGCGAAAGAAGGTAGTAAAACGTTAGATATTGGGTATATGACAGCATATCAGATGATTTTCGGATCAATTGGTTTGATATGTATAGGTGCATTTCAAGTTGGAATGATGCCATTCGCATTTAATCTACATGCAATACTTATGCTCATATATTTATCGTTCTTATCAGCAGCGGGATTCTGTATATGGAATACAATTATGAAGTATAACAAAGTAGGGAAAGTCTCGATGTATATGTTCTTTATACCAGTGTTTGGTGTGCTACTATCAAGTCTGATTTTAGGGGAAGCAATTCATTCCTTTGTACTATTTGGTTTAGCATGTGTCGCAGCGGGAATTATTGTAGTAAATCGTAACCCGGTTAAAAAGAAAGTTGAGCAAGAAAAACAACTAGCATAGAGAACAGAAAAACGATTAAAATGGAAGAACAGTATTGTTCTTCTTTTTTTACATAGAAAAAGGAGAACGTGCTATATGTAACGAAAAAAAGATAGAAAAAGCATTTATTGAGGAGAACATATTATGAATGTACTTTACATTGTGTTAGTCGGGCAAATTATTCTTTTTTTAATGGGAGCAATTTATGCAATAGGACAGACGAAAAGAACGAGAAATAATATGCCGTTACCTTTAGCGGTTCGTCTTATTCTTAGTTTTTCTTTAACAGGAAGTGCAATTTGGATATGGTTACAAGATCCATCGGTTGAGTACAGTACGTGGGTTGCACTCGGTATGACATTGTCAACTGTAGGGGATTTATTTATGGCAGGATTAATTCCAATTGGTCATCGATTAATTGGAGGAATGGTTACTTTCGCTCTTGCACATTGTTTCTATGTGAAAGCATTTTTACAAACAGGTATTTCATGGAATGGTTTTTGGATCGGTTTACTCGTATACGGACTCTTTCTAATTATAGGATGGTTCTTTTTTATCCGAAATGAAAAACAGGATAAATTGTTTACGATTGGGGCTCTAATTTACGGTTTGTGGGTTGGAGGAATGGCATGTTTTGCATTCGCCTTATATTACGAGAATACAGGAATATGGTGGGTGCCAGCACTTGGTGGCTTATTGTTTGTGATTTCTGATTTTATTATCGGTGTGACAGATATCGGGGGGCGCAAACTGAAGTATGAACCACTTTGGATTTGGTTTACATATGTCGCAGCGCAGATGTGTATCGTATATGTAGGATTATAAAAAGATACTCTCAAAAATAGTTGATAGACTATTTTGAGAGTATCTTTTTTATTGCTATGCTACTATATTTGTTTTTTAACTTATACAGTATTCAATATTTTCTAAGTATGAATGTCATAGAAAAAGTCCTGTTTAGTAGATGGAAAATATAGTATATAAGGATAGTAAATTTATGGGGGGTTATTATTTTTATATTTGTAATATTCTAATGTTATAATTCAGAATTTTGTGGAAATTCACCAGTCGGAGTACTTATAATAAAAATAAAAAGATGATGAGATGGTGGAATGATGCAAAAGAAAAAACGTTTGCGTGAATTCTTTGAAATAATTGCGATTGCATGCTTAGTGGTGTTTTTGGCAAAAATCTTTTTGTTTTTTCCTACGACTGTAAAAGGCGCATCGATGAGGCCGACGTTACAAGATGGAGATAAAGTAATTATTAATAAACTTGCAAAGAGATTTGAAAGTTATGAGAGAGAGGATATTATTGTCGTGAAGACAGATAATTTCTACGTGAAGAGAGTTATTGGATTGCCAGGAGATGTAATTGAGATGAAGAATGATCAATTATATGTGAATCATCAAGTGAAAAACGAAGAGTATTTAAAGAATAATAAAAAACAGGCAGAAAAATTACTTATCAATTTAACTGAAGATTTTGGACCGATTACAATTCCTAAAAACAAAATTTTTGTGATGGGAGATAATCGTTTAGTTAGTAGGGATAGTAGGAACGGCTTAGGGCTCATTGATAGAACAGAAGTATTAGGAAAGCTCATGGCGATATATTATCCATTTGAACATGTGAAAATGGATAATTAGAAATAAGAAAAACCAAGCGAATTAGTTGCTTGGTTTTTCTTATTTAAACAGTTGGTGTTTTATTTATTGTTTCTTGTGAAGTAATGATTTCATTGTTTCGGTCGATATTTAACATGAATTTTCGTTGTAACAATTGCAATTTAAAGAGTGTTAAAGGATCATGATAAGTTTCTGGGTTCGTTCTTAGCTTTGTTAATGTTTGCTCATCTTCTTGTATTTCAAGTTGGGCCGCTTCTACGGTTTGTTTCAATATGCTAAGAGGGTCTTTAAAGAACATCATGATATCACGTTCTAGTGCACCTTCAAATACTTCAAATTGAAGGAAAAATTGTTTTGAAATCATCTGAGCAACTTCTGTATAATCTTCTGTTTCAATATATTGTTTATATTTATTTGATAGCATAGATTGATTTTTTTGCATATTACCGAATAATTTCCCTGCACTCTTTAAGAAAAATTGTGTCGGTGTAAAGCGTAATAAAATATTGATGTTAGCTACTGTAATTCTATTCGTCATTCTTGCAACATCTCTATCCCAGTCATCTAGTAATTTGAAATCACAAGGAAGTTTAATACGCTCTTCCTCATAGAGCTTATTAAAGGTATCGCCCATTTCATCTAAATAAGCCTGAGCTTGAATGAATTCATTATGAGCAGTTTCAATCCATTCTTGAATAGATTGAGTAAATTTAGGGAGAAGCACTTGCTGTACATGTTTTTGAATTCTTTCATTCATTGCTACATTTAGTTCTTCATGGACCAATTTGAAATCACTATCTTCTTGAACAAGATCAGAGCAACTCTGCAACAATTCAGGAATTTGAGAATGTATATCCTGCGTAATCTCTTCTTTCGTTAAGAGATAAGATTCTGTAATGGAACGAATTTTATCTTTTTGGATGGCAGTAAGATTATTAATAAAACCATCAAGTTTTACTAAAATATGTTTATTCCAGCGGACGGATTTCACTAACGTATTTTCTAATTCCACACGTTCATTGACAAGGTATGCGATTGTTTTTTGGATAAACCATAATAATTTTTCAATGCGTTCTTTTTCAACGTTACGCTGAGTAAGGTTAGAAAGAATAGAGTCTGTTACGTTACCTAGCTGTTCACTACTCTCTTGTGAAGGAGAGTAAGGGAAAAATTGTGCTTCTGGGAAATGGACGAGTATTTTCTTTTTAATGTTGTTCGTGATGTTTTCACTAGTATTCGTATCAATTGTTTGTAAGACGAATTGAATTTGTAAATTTGGTACTTGCTCACGAATATATAATAATGTATCGAGCTCTTCATCATGTAATGGTGAAGCTGAATTTAGTACATAGATGAGACTATCTGCTGCCTGTAAGTATTCAAAGTGAGAGCTGTTTTTGTCAAGTTGTCCATGCACAGTAGGTGTGACAAGGAATGAAAACTTATTTTTTCGTAAAAATCTACTTGGTAATTTAACTTCAATACATTTTTTTTCTAGTTCTGACTGAGAAGGTGCCGCTAGTATGTTATGAAGTTCGTCAAAGTTTGGTATATTTCGTATATCTAGCTCTGTAAGCTCAGTTATTTCAGTTTGACTATCATCTTTAAATGTAATTGAAGTTGTTATAGCCCCATTTAATATATTTTCTCCTAGAATAGAGTTAATAAAGGCTGATTTATCATAATCGCTAGCGCCTGCTACTAGAAGTTGTGTAACAGTTAAATCGTATAACTCACGAACAAGTAGTGTGAATTGATGACCTAAATCTACATCATTCTTCTCAGCCCATACAGCAATCGTTTCAAATAATGCTGATACGTCTGCCATATCAACATTTGCATGAGCTGATGCATTTGAAAGTAAGGCACCTGCGCTTTTTACGAGTAATGATTCTAGAGTTGTCGGTGAAACTTCATTCCATGCTAATACTGCTGCGGAGACAAGTAAAGAATCCTGGGTTTTCGTTAAACTAAACCAATTTGTTAATAAATCTGGTACAAGTCCTTGTAATTCGTGCATGAAATATTGTCCAGTAATCAATTCAAAATACGTCTCTTGATAGCGAGTAGAAATTTCATTCCAATCATCATTAGCGTCTACTTCAATATGTAAGAATAAGTGATTTATTGTTTGAATCCAAGGTAGATGTAATGATTCATTTTGATAACTGTTCCAAAGTGAAATAACAAGCTCTTTAAATTGAACTTGATCAATTGTATATAAGGCTTTTAAAGATTCATAGAAATACTCAGGTTTAATTTTTTTAGTAAAGCCTCTGTTCACATAATTTATTAAAGTATCGAACCAGTGTAATGATTTTGTTCGAATTCCTTCTTGAACAGCGAGTTCAATAGCATTATTCCAATCTTCTTGTTTTTCATAGAACGATCGAGCAATCGCAGTAATATTCGGATAGTCTGGTTGAAATGCAACAGCTTCACTAATCGTCTTAAATGCCAGTCCTAGACGGTCTTGCTCGATATAAAGAGAAAGAAGTTGTAGGGAAACTTCCATCGTAAGAGTTGTATCTTCTGATTGAATAGATTTATAAAGTTCCTCTGCTTTTGGTAAGAAACCTAATTCGAAATAAGCATCTGCAATATTCTTCATGGCCCAGAGAGCAAGTTCATTATTTACTTTCTCCCATTTAAATATTGCTGCTTCAAAGTCGTTATTTTGAAAGTAAACTTCACCTTGTGCGAAGCGAATATTAGATATATTGGAGAATTCATTTTTTGATTCATTTATATATGCTTCACCGAGTACTTCCGTTACCGGAATGGAAGTTTCTTCTGTTAAAAATGTTTTATAGTAAATCTTTTGGATAAATTGTTTTTCAATGGTCATGTTCGTTCCCCCTGTATAATTTAGAAAAATGATGTTGTATGTAAAAGGGTGCATGTTACTTTATTAGGTAGAAGTTGCATTATATAGACCAAACTACGTTTTTGCTAGATATATCATTTTTCCTGAGAGTTAAACCGTTGCGAAAAGTAACTTTCCTTTATTGTAACAAAAAAACAAGCCTATGAATTTTTATTTTTTAATCCCGATTGGTGCAGGCTAATAATCAGTGGGGATGGATAAAAAACCCACTGATTAAATCTCTGTTTAAGGAATGGAATAGAAGTAGAGTTCATTATAAAAACAATGTATAGTGAATATGTATACCATGTTTGTCTTAAAGATAGAATGGGCACAATATGGAATAACGATCGTGTATAGGATGTGTCTTCCGAATGGAACAACATATTGGCGAGTTAATCGCACATTATGGTTATTTTGGAATTATTATAGCTCTAGCTGGCGGGATTGTTGGATTACCTATACCGGATGAGTTTTTATTAACTTTTATTGGATATAACATTTCAAAAGGAGTTATGTCAGGAACAGCTGCTTTTTTAAGTGGAATGGCAGGGGCAATGCTGGGCATTACATTAAGTTACATGTTAGGTTTAAAACTTGGGCTCCCTGTTTTAAAAAAATATGGTCCGAAAGTTAGAATTAAGGAACATCATATTGAAAAAACACATATTTTATTTGAAAAATACGGTCCATTTCTTTTAATGATTGGATATTTTATACCAGGAGTACGTCATTTAACAGCATATTTTGCTGGAGTTTCAAATTTAACATGGTGGCGTTTTTGTTTGTATGCTTACGGTGGTGCACTAATTTGGATAAGTGTTTTTATTGGCCTAGGTTGGAAACTGGGAGAGAAGTGGCGCTTTGTTGAATATAGTTTACATCATTATGGAATATGGATTTTATTAGTTTCGGCAATTGTAACATTGATTGTGTGGATTTACATAAGGAAAAGACAAAACCGCTAATAATAGCGGTTTTTTAGCTGAAAGCAATAAATAATACACCAGCTGTAATAAAGACTACACCAATACCAGTCATAAAGTTTAACTTTTCACCTAATATAATCATCGCGAGAATAATGGAAAATACTACACTTAATTTATCGATAGGTGCTACTTGTGAAACTTTTCCTGTTTTTAATGCAAGAAAATAAAATAGCCATGACGAAGCACCAGCGATTCCACTTAATGTGATAAATAGCAGTGCTTTTTTATTTAAGAGAACATCACCGATATTTTGAAATTTACCTTGTATAATAATAACTCCTACCATAAATAATGCCATAATAATAGAGCGAACCGTTGTTGCGACGTTGGCATCGATTCCATCTAAGCCGATCTTTCCAAAAATAGATACGAGGGCAGCGGCAACTGCTGATAATAGTGCGAATAATAGCCATGAACTCATAGGGGAATTCCTCCAATCTTACATTATTATACATGAAAATCATTCTCATGTATAAATAACGAAATAAACCCCCGCCCTATATTTTTAATAAGGTGGGGGTTTATTATGCTACTCTGCTATTTCTTCATATAAAAAGTACGTTACATTATAAATATGTTCTACTTCATCATCCGTCATAAATAATAATTCGTCACGTTCAATCCCTTTTTTCTTTTCAATAAACTCAATCATGTTTTTTCGTTCTTCTCTTTTCATCAATTTTTATTTCTCCCCTCAATCTGTTTTAATACAGTTTATTTAAGTTACTGCTATTATATAACAGAATCTTTAGAAAGTTCCACCTATTTTATTATTTTTTTTAGAAGAACCTTTCGACAAAACAAGCCCGCTTAAAGGGCTTGTTTTCATTTTAAAGTCGTAAAAACTCGGGCTCGGTCGTACCAGCACCATCGATGTAATAAATTGTATCGGGATTGATTTTTATTAGTACGTAATTAGGGTCTTCCGCACCGAGTAACCAGCGTTTTAAGCTATTAGTCCAAAATTTGTTTTTTAATGTTTGATCTTCTTCGATGGAAGCTATACCTTCAACTTCAATGTAATCTTCATCTAATTTCTTTCCTTCACGTCCAAGTAGTACATGTACATTGGGATTTTTTTCGATATCTGTTATCTTTTTTGAATTTCGATCTGTTGCAACATATAGTACAAAATCTTCGTGGAAAAACATCATAAAGGCGCTATGTGGCTTATCGTTACGTACAGTAGATAATACACCAGTACGTTGACCTTGAATAATAGTTGCGATTTTTTCTTTTAAGTGCATATTTTTAGCCTCTTTTCATAATTCGTAATTTTTTCTGTCTGAACAAGATAATTTAAATATCTTTCATACTGTTTTCTTCAATCCGATTTTTTAAACGTAATTGTGATGAAATCGGACAAGTTAGGAGATGAATAATAATAATATCGAGGAGAAATACATACGATGGAAGGATGAAAAGCATGTTTAATAAAATATTTCTTACAGTAGCGCTTATAGGTGTACCACTTTCTGTAATCGGAAAAACACTTCATTGGCCACAAACCATTATGTTTGCTGTATACTGCATTACTATTATTGCATTAGCTGGTTTTATGGGGAGGGCGACAGAAAGTTTAGCAATCGTTTCTGGGCCTCGGATAGGTGGTTTATTAAATGCCACTTTCGGTAATGCCGTTGAACTTATCATTTCAATTTTTGCACTTCAGGCAGGGTTAACAGAAGTTGTTTTAGCTTCCTTAACTGGTTCTGTACTTGGAAACTTATTACTGGTAGGAGGGCTATCCTTCTTTATAGGTGGCCTTAAGTATAAAAGACAAAGTTTCAATGTTTATGATGCAAGACATAATTCAGCTTTATTAATATTCGCTGTTGTCGTAGCCTTTGTTATTCCAGAGATTTTTTCAATGAAGATGGATGCTGGAAAGACGTATCAATTAAGTATTGGTGTTTCTATTATCATGATTATTATGTACCTTGCTGCATTGCTATTTAAGTTAGTTACGCACCGTGGTGTATATCAACATAAAAGTGATGAAGTAGCGCATGAGGAAGAGCCAGAGTGGTCAAAGGGTAAAGCGCTACTCATTTTAGCGATAGCAACACTTGCAGTTGCTTATGTGTCAGAGGCCCTTGTACATACTTTTGAAACGGTCGCAAAGTCGTTTGGCTGGTCAGAGTTATTTATAGGAGTTATTATCGTTGCAATTGTTGGTAATGCAGCAGAACATGCATCTGCGATTATTATGGCATATAAAAATAAAGTGAATATCGCAGTAGAAATTGCAGTAGGCTCTACATTACAAATCGCCATGTTTGTTGCTCCTGTGTTAGTACTTCTTTCGATGCTTTTTGCACAAAAGATGCCTTTAGTCTTTACAATACCAGAACTTGTTTCTATGATTACAGCTGTTTTCTTAACCATTGCGATTTCAAATGATGGGGATACAAACTGGTTTGAAGGAGGCACTTTATTAGCGGCGTATGTCATTATGGGAATTGGTTTTTATTTATTATGAAAAATAGGGATAACAATGCTTCAGAGGGAAAACAATAAATACAGATTTATATACCTTTATGTAGGAAGGAGCCAGACAGGTGAAACGAGTATACAGCATATGTCTTTCAACCATGGTCTCGTTTATTTTATTATTTCCTAACAGTAGTTTTGCAAAGACACCGGTAGAAGTAAAAATGCCTTCATCTGTTTTAAATATTTCAAAAGATAATACATTTCCGAATGATGCACAAGATTTACCGCGTTTACAGCCAAGTAAGTTTGCGCAAGAACTATTGAAAACAGCAAATATCAAAATTGAAAATCCAGATTTAATTCGAATGTTTAATGAAACAACAATTTCGAATGCACCGCTTGCGGTAGGATACCGGGCGAAAATTTATTTAGGTCAATGGGCATTAAATTATGAGTCAATAGATACATCGATTAATTGGGAATATAAGCAAGTGAATCGCAATGTGTACGATAATCGCGGAGGGGATCGCTTATACCCACTTCGCTATAAGCAAGAAACCCAAAAGACAATCGAAGGTGATTTAACAGCAGATATGAAAGATGCCACAGATGTGAAAAAAATGATGCTTCTAAAAGCGCTTGAAAAAGTACAATTGCCACTTTCATTTAAAACAACCATTGGTTATGGTACCGGACATGAGCGTGTTTATAATATTAGTCCAAGTCAAATTGGATATTTATATGCGTATACACCAGCAGTAAATGAAAAAGGAAAAGTAACATTTGGAGAAGTCTACCTTGTGTTAAAAGGGAATCAAAAAAGACTTGTCGTGAAAAATATTACATCTCAAGGAATCGGAGCTGCTATTCCAATTCATGATCATTTATTTTTTAAATTTGTTTCTTCATCACATTCACAATGAAATAAAAAACGTCAGCCTATAAGCTGACGTTTTTTATTTATCCCGCTATTTGCCGGACAGTAAAACTCCCACCTCAAAATTCGGCTGGAGCAAAGAAGTTAGGTGGGAGCCCTGCTGCCCGTAAACGCCCGAATGGTGAAGGCTAATAATCGGTGGGGGATGAATAAAACCCCCACTGATTAAAGTTTCACTTTATAACATAATGTTTGATGTTTTTGATAAGAAATCTTCTTTTGGATAGTAGCTATTTTTTACAAGAACATTTGGTCCAAGGCATTTCACGGCAGGACAATGGCAACTTAATGATTTTGCTGTTTTTGAGTCACACCATTTGTCGTAAGCTTCTTGTAGTGTATTTGTTTGTACATTACCTAGAAGCGGGACATCACCGAAATCGGTCACGATAATATTTCCATCGAAAATATTTACGTTCAAACGAGAACGACCATCTGGATCATTGCGGACAGTTACATTTTTACTTTCATGTAATCTCTTCAATGTGTATAAATCACGTTCATCATCACTACATGCATAGAAAGGTAATGTTCCAAATAACATCCATACATTTTCTTCACGGATCTCTAATAAATGTTCAATTGCATTTCGAATTTCTTCTTTTGTTAAAATTTCAAGTGTGCTAGCGAAGTCACTCGGATACATTGGGTGCACTTCATGACGTTTACAGCCCATTTCTTCAACGATTTGACGGTGAATATGTTCAATATGTGGTAGAGTTCGTTTGTTTAACATAGTTTCGGCTGATACGAGTACACCTGCCTCTGATAGAGCTTTACTATTTGTAATCATTCTTTCAAATAATTTAGCGCGCTGTTCATAAGTAGGTTTACGCTCCATCATTGCAAATCCGCCTTCAACGAAGTCATCGATTGTTCCCCAGTTATGTGAAATGTGCAATACATCTAAGTAGGGAATAATTTGTTCGTAACGTGCTAAATCTATAGTTAAGTTTGAGTTGATTTGAGTGCGAACGCCTCGTTCATGGGCGTATTTTAAGAGTGGTGTTACATAGTTGTCGACGGATTTTTTTGAAAGCATAGGTTCTCCGCCTGTAATACTTAAAGAACGCAGATAAGGAATCTCATCTAATCGTTTTAATAAAAGCTCCATCGGAAGCGGATTTGGATCTTTCGGCTGTAATGTGTAACCAACAGCGCAATGCTCGCAACGCATATTGCATAACGTCGTCGTTGTAAACTCAACGTTTGTTAATAGTAGTTTGCCGTACTCTTCAAGGTCCATATACGCTTCCCATGGATCGTAAGAAGGAGTAATCGGCTTCATTATTTGTGATATCGTCATATGAAATACTCCTTTGACTATTGAAATAACAATTTGTCCATTCTCTATAATAGAAGAATATGTGCTTTTTATAAAGTGAAACTTTTTTGTGAAAAAAGAGAGAGGGCTTACATTATAATGAATTACTGCGACAAATTTGATGAAATTACATGCCCATATCCATCATTTTTGCGGTATAATAAAAGCAACTCGAATTAAAAGGAGAGTGCCTTCATGGGAAAAGCAATTCAAGATAAAGATTCACAACTAGTATATTTGAAAAAACGTTTAAATATGTTCATTGAAGTAATTGATACGATTGAACCAGAAGAGGTAGAATTAGAAGATGTAGATCGTCTTCTTGCAATGTTAGATGAATTAGAACTGAAATGTGAGCAATTTAAAAAAGACGAATAATATATTAAAAAGGCTGCCACTACAAAATTGGCAGCCTTTTTCTGTACGGATAATAGAAGGAATATAGAAAAAAAGGTATAATCAAGTTGTGAAAAATTTCATTTAACCTTTAATGGCGTGAAATAAAGTGAAACTTTACTCAGTGGGGGTCATTCCCCACTGAGTATTAGTTGAACCAATCGGGCGTTTACGGGCAGTTGATCTCCCACCTAACTTCTTTGCTCCACCTGAATTTTGAGGTGGGAGTCTTACTGCCCGCAAATAGCGGGATAAATAAACAGCTGAAGAGTATAACAATGGAATTTTCATTTCATAACGTTTTGGTAGCGTTCACAATTGAGGGGGAAGTAACAATGGAAAAGCTTCAAGAAAGCATGTATCAACTAATTGTTGAAACGTCAACGAACTTACCGAAAGATGTTCGTCGCGCAATTCAACAAGCGAAAGAACGAGAAAATGCAGGAACTCGTTCGGCTATGGCACTTGGCACAATTACGAATAATATTAAAATGGCAGATGATAATATCTCGCCAATTTGCCAAGATACAGGGATGCCAACGTTTAAAATTTATACACCAGTTGGTGTGAATCAATTAAAACTGAAGGAAGCTATCTATAGTGCGCTTGAGCGGGCGACAAAAGATGGTAAACTTCGTCCAAACTCTGTTGATTCTCTTTTTGGAGACAATAGCGGAAATAATTTAGGACCAGGTACACCTGTTATTAAGTTTGAACAATGGGAAAAAGATTACATTGATGCACGTTTAATTTTAAAGGGCGGGGGCTGTGAGAACAAAAATATTCAATATAGCTTGCCTTGTGAAATAGAAGGACTTGGACGAGCTGGGCGTGATTTAGAAGGAATTCGTAAATGCCTTCTTCATGCAGTATATCAAGCGCAAGGGCAAGGGTGTAGCGCTGGGGTAATCGGCGTCGGTATCGGGGGAGACCGCACATCAGGTTACGAATTAGCAAAAAATCAATTATTCCGTACATTAGATGATGTAAATTCAGTTCCAGAATTACAAAAGCTTGAAGAGTACGTATTAGAGAATGCAAATAAGCTTGGCATTGGTACGATGGGATTTGGCGGAGAAACAACTTTATTAGGTTGCAAAGTTGGAGTATATAATCGTTTGCCAGCGAGCTTCTACGTATCTGTTGCATATAATTGTTGGGCATATCGTCGTCTTGGTGTAACAATTCATCCTGAAACAGGTGAAATTATGGATTGGTTGTACCAGGAAGGTGAAGATACACTTCAGCAAGATGCTGCGCAAGAACAAACAGAGCAGCGTGAAATCGTATTACAAGCTCCAATTACAGAAGAGCAAATTCGTGAACTTCGTGTTGGTGATGTTGTTACAATTAACGGCATGATGTATACAGGACGTGATGCGATTCATAAACATTTAATGGACAACGATTGTCCAGTAGATTTAAAGGGACAAATTATTTATCACTGCGGTCCAGTTGTAGTGAAAGATGAGAATGACAATTGGCAAATTAAAGCGGCAGGTCCAACGACAAGCATTCGTGAAGAGCCATATCAAGGCGATATTATGAAAAAGTTCGGTATTCGTGCTGTAATTGGTAAAGGCGGTATGGGTGCTAAAACATTAGCAGCTTTAGAAGAACACGGTGGTGTGTACTTAAATGCAATTGGTGGTGCAGCACAATATTATGCTGAATGTATTAAAGAAGTGAAAGATGTTGATTTCTTACAATTCGGTATCCCAGAGGCAATGTGGCATTTACGTATCGATGGTTTTAAAGCAGTTGTAACGATGGATTCTCATGGTAAAAGTCTACATGCTGATGTTGATAAAACATCACTTGAAAAATTGGCGAGCTTTAAAGAACCTGTATTTAAGTAAAGAGAAATGCATCTCGAATTATTCGAGGTGCATTTTTTGGTATATATAGAAAAACATGTTCAGCATGAAAGAAAGCAGGGAAACAGAAACTACAGGTACGATTATATATGGAAAGGAGACTATTTATGAAATATAAATGGTTATATATAGGTCTCATTTTTTCAATTATGATGGCACTTGTTCCAGTTTCAACATTTGCTTATACGAATACACCACATAACTGGGGAATCCCACGTCCTAAAAATGAAACGGTGCCAGATGCAGGGAAACTATATACAGAATTACTACAAAAAAATGGTGGGTTTTATTTAGGAGATACGAAGAAAAAAGATATTTATTTAACATTTGATAATGGATACGAAAATGGATACACAGGAAAGATTTTAGATGTATTAAAGGAGAAAAAAGTACCAGCAACTTTCTTTGTGACGGGACATTATATAAAAACACAAAAAGATTTATTATTAAGAATGAAAAATGAAGGACATATTATTGGTAATCATTCTTGGAGTCATCCAGATTTTACAACAGTAAATGATGCAAAACTTCGTGAAGAATTAACGAGCGTAACGGAAGAGATTAAAAAAGTAACAGGGCAAAAAGAAGTTAAATATGTACGCCCTCCGCGAGGTGTATTTAGCGAAAGAACGTTAGCTCTTACGAAAGAAATGGGATATCATAACGTGTTTTGGTCGCTGGCATTTCTTGATTGGAAAGTAGATCAGCAAAGAGGATGGCAATACGCTCATAATAATGTAATGACTATGATTCATCCAGGATCTGTTTTGTTACTTCATGCAATATCAAAAGATAATGCAGAAGCACTTGCGAAAATCATTGATGATTTGCGCGAGAAAGGGTATCATTTTAAAAGCCTAGATGATTTAGTAAAAAGCAATCAACCGTAAGCATGTATGCTTGCGGTTTTCTCATGCTATAATGATGTGTAAAAAGGATGGGGAAACGTATGTGGAGCGAACATGTTACGTTAGAATATCCGTACCATTTTGAAGAAGTGCTAAAGCGTTTAGCTTTCGACCCGTTAAACGTCATTCAATTAGACGAAAAAGTAATTTATGTCCCGCTTTTTATAGACGAAGAACAAATTGTTGTTCGTTTGCAAGGGATTGGTACTGTTCAAAATCCACAGTTTTGGATTTCTAGTCAGGCAGGAGATCAAGAGAAAGTAATGAAACGAATGAGGTCCATTTTTCACTGGAATGAACCGTTTCAAAATATACAAGATCATTTTTTAAACACATCATTACGTCCACTGTTTGAAACATATGCTTATACTCCAATTATATTAGAATTTGATTATTTCGCTTGTCTTCTTCGTTGTATTATTCATCAACAAATAAATTTGAAATTTGCTACGGTGCTAACAGATCAATTTGTAAAACGATATGGGACAGAGAAGAACGGCGTTTTCTTTTTCCCAACACCAGAAAGAGTAGCGAATATTTCAATAGAGGAATTGAGAGAGCAGAAGTTTAGTCAGCGAAAAGCCGAATATATAGTAGGATTAGCAAAACATATTGCAGGCGGTAAATTAGATTTAGCAAGGATAGAAAACGAAACAGAAGAAGAAGTATCGGCACAATTGTTACCAATAAGGGGTATTGGAGCATGGACAGTGCAAAACTTTTTAATGTTTGGGCTTGGCCGGAAAAACATGTTTCCAGAAGCAGATATCGGGATTAGGCGTGCACTTCAAGGTGTATTTCAATTAGATAATAAGCCTGATGATGCATTTTTAGAAAAAGTGAAACAAGAGTGTGAACCATATTGCAGTTATGCAGCGTTATATTTATGGAAAAGTATAGAGTAGAGGTGTAATAATGATACAAGAGCAACAAGAGAGTAAGTTGGAAGTTGGTCAAACGTTTCCTGTGACAATTAAACGTCTTGGGATTAACGGAGAAGGCGTTGGTTATTTTAAGAGACAAGTTGTTTTCATTCCAGGGGCATTACCAGGAGAAGAAGTTGTTGCTGAAGCAACGAAAATTCAGCGTGGCTTCGCTGAAGCGAAAGTGAAAAAAATTCGTAAATCATCACCACATCGTGTGAAAGCACCATGTTCAGTATATGAGGAGTGTGGTGGCTGTCAATTGCAGCACCTAGATTATAAAGAACAATTAAATCAAAAGCGTGATATCGTTGTACAAGCATTCGAGAAGTATATGAATGACAGTCTAGAAGAGAAAATTCGCCCGACGCTTGGTATGGAAAATCCATGGCATTATCGTAATAAAAGTCAATTGCAAGTGGGGCGTAAAGACGAAAAGGTTATTACAGGGTTATATAAGCAAAACTCACATCAGTTAATTGATATTTCTCATTGCATGATTCAACATAAAGCAACGAATGAAGCGACAAAAGTTGTAAGACGTATATTAGAAAAATTAAATGTTTCTATTTACAATGAGAAAAAACAAAAAGGTTTAGTACGCACAATTGTGACACGTACTGCAGTTCAAACAGGGGAAGTGCAAGTCACACTTATTACAACAAAAGAAGAATTACCAAATAAAGATCAATTTATCGCAGAAGTACAAAAACAAATGCCAAGTGTTAAATCAATTATGCAAAACGTAAACTGGCGTAAAACATCTGTTATTTTCGGGGATAAAACATTTAAATTAGCTGGAAAAGAAGTAATTCAAGAAACACTAGGTGATTTATCATTTGAATTATCAGCACGCGCATTTTTCCAATTAAATCCAGAACAAACGGTTGTTTTATACGATGAAGCGAAAAAAGCAGCTGCTTTAACAGGAAACGAGAAGATTGTGGATGCGTATTGCGGTGTCGGTACAATTGGACTTTGGCTTGCGAATGATGCAGCGGAAGTACGTGGTATGGATGTAATTCCAGAAGCGATTGAAGATGCAAAGAAAAATGCAAAACGCCACGGATTCACAAATGCAAAGTATGAAGCTGGTAAAGCAGAACAATGGTTACCGAAATGGGTGAAAGAAGGCTGGAGTCCAGATGTCATTGTTGTCGATCCACCGCGTACAGGTTGCGATGATAAATTACTTGAAACGATTTTAAAAGTGAAACCGAAACAAGTTGTTTACGTGTCTTGTAATCCATCCTCATTAGCACGTGATGTGCAAACATTAATGAAGAGTTATGAAGTGGAGTATGTGCAACCAGTTGATATGTTCCCACATACAGCTCATGTAGAAAATGTAGTGAAACTTGTTAGAAAGTAACATTCAATAAGGATATGTCCCTCACAAAGCAGGAGTTATGTGAGGGTATATTTTATTTAGCGAATGGAAGTAAGGAGAATACGATGAACAATTATAAATTGACGATTCAATATGACGGTGCGCGTTATAAAGGGTGGCAACGTCTTGGGAATAATGACAATACGATTCAGGGGAAAATCGAAAGTATAATATCTGAAATGGTCGGAAAAGAAACTGAAATTATCGGCTGTAGTAGAACGGATGCTGGTGTACACGCTTTGAATCAAGTAGCTAACTTTCAAAGTGATGAGAAGTTAGTAGAACATAAAGTGAAAAAGTATTTAAATCAATATTTACCAAATGATATTAGTATTACGAGTGTAGAAGAAGTACCAGATCGTTTCCATGCTCGTTACAATTCTAAAGCAAAAACATATCTGTATAAAATTTGGAATGAAGAGCATACGAACCCATTTATGCGTAAATACAGCATGCACGTGAATAAACAATTAAATGTAAAAAGCATGAAAGAAGCTGCGAAACATTTAATTGGTTCACATGACTTCACTGCTTTTTCAAATGCAAAGTCTAAGAAAAAATCTATGGTTCGAGAAGTGTATACACTTGATGTTTTCGAAGAATCAGGATTTGTACAAATTAGAGTAAGTGGTAACGGATTCCTTCATAACATGGTGCGAAAAATTGTTGGAGCATTAATTGAAGTTGGATTAGGACAATTAGAGGCGGACGCAATTCCAAACATTTTAGAGGAAAAACAGCGTAATCAAATTAATTGCCTTGCTGAGGCGAGTGGTTTGTATTTGGAGAATGTTGAATTTTAATAATAAGTAAAAAAATCGAGCTGATAAGGCTCGATTTTTTTTGCACTTTGAAATTAAGAAGATTTTTCTTTCTTCATACGTAGCTTCAAATTCCAAAAAGCAGCAAGCATAATAGCTGCAAAGGAGCCACTAATTATGCCTAATAGCTTTGCATGAGGAAAGCTGCTCATATCAATGAATAGCATTATACATAGGATGGTAGGGAAAAGGCCTAAATAGTGTAATAATTTTAACTTGTTATCATTACTCATATATATCGCCCCTTTCTATCAGGTCACATGTATATTGTAACATATTTTTCCAAATGATTAATTACACTTGGAGAGATATTCATCCCGCTATTTGCGGGCAGTAAGACTCCCACATCAAAATTCGGCGAATGCGAGGGAGTTAGGTGGGAGTCGTGCTGCCCGTAAACGCCCAATTGGTGTGGGCTAATAATCAGTGGGGAATGGACAAAACCCCCACTAATTAAAGTTTCAATTTATTTCAAATGTGTAAATGCAATTTTTTAATTCGATATTGTAAGTTTTGTCTGCTTAATCCTAAAAATTTTGCGGCTTGTGAGATATTACCTTTATTTTCTTTAAGAATTTGATGGATATATTTCTTTTCCATTTCTTCGATTATACGTTTTAAATTTTGTGGCGTATCAGTATTGTGACTAGTTAGCGGAGTCTGCATATTGAGTTCCTTTTTTGCTAGTTCGCGAAAGTGCGTTGGCATATGGAACGCTGTAATGATATCTTCATCTTCTATTAAGTTCATGGAGCCTTCAATTATATGTTCTAGTTCTCTCACATTACCAGGCCAATCGTATTTATAGAAGAAGTTATTTACGTTTAAATCTACATCTTTTACGCTAAGATCAAATTGGATATTGTATTTTTCAATAAAGTGTTGAACAAGATATGCAATATCTTCTTTTCGTTCCCGTAAAGGTGGAAGACATAAAGTAACAACGCTTAATCTGTAATATAAGTCTTGCCTTAATCGATTGTGTGCTATGGCTTCAAGAGGATCTTCATTAATAGTTGCTATAATACGAACATCAATTTCTTTTTCTTGTGTGCCTCCGATTCTTCGTATTGTTTTTTCTTGTATAGCCCGCAGCAATTTAGCTTGAAGTGTTGGACTTAATGAGTTGATCTCATCTAATAACAAAGTCCCGCCGTTTGCTTCTTCAAATAAACCAGGTTTATCTATTGCTCCTGTAAAAGCACCTCGATTTGTACCAAATAGTAGACTTTCCATTAAGGTTTCTGGTATAGCGGCACAGTTTTGCGAAATAAATGGTTTTGTTGAACGCTGGCTTTCATTATGGATGCTTTGCGCAAATAGCTCTTTACCGGTCCCTGTTTCTCCAATGATAAGTATGGAGGAGGATGTACGTATTACTCTCTTTGCCTCTGCAATGACCGATTGAATAGCTCTAGAATCACCAATTATGTGATCAAAGGTAAACTTAGTATTTTGTTTGCGAGAAAGGTTCGTTTTCATTGTTTGCTTTAAATGACTAATCTCTTTTGAAATTTCAATAGCGCCTTTAATTTTTCCATTTTCTATTATAGGAAAAGTATCGTTAATCGTCGTAATCTCTTGTCCTTTATTGTTAAAATACGTTTGTTTTATATTTTTGTTTGTTTTTCCAAGTTTTAATGCTTCTATAAGAGTACTATTTTTATTTTCTTCAAATGCAAATACTTCTAAAGGATTTTTGTCTAGCACATCAGAACGATCCATTGATTCAATGTCCATCATTTTGCGGTTATAGATAATCGTTTTACTTTCCTCATTAATAATATGAATCCCAATATCTAGTTCATTTAGTAAAGTTTCATATAGCATATTCATTTCAATAATCTTTTTAAAATTGATTTCTTCTGTATGCATGTATTATCTTCTCCTCGTTATACCCTATGAAGACTGACTTTTTATAATTTTATTAAAATTCTCATAAAATCGCAAAATTTTTTTGCTATTTTCTCTTAAAACTTTTCAAATGATAGAAAAATTTTGCGGTTATGCAGATTTTTTTCGTAAGAAATCCCAATTTTACATAGGTGTTGAGGTTGGTACGTATTTTGCATGAATAGTAGTTGAGATCTCTAAATTTAAAGAGTAGGGGGATTAGGAATCTTTATAGGTTATGCAACGTTTCAGTGCCAATGAATAAGAGGGAGGAATTTATAAAGTGAAGACGGTTATAGAAGGCGTGTATAGTCCTTGTTACGGGAAAGTAGAGAAATTATTTGTTACTGAGAGTTCTTACGTATATGAGTGGGAGAAATTAGCGTTAATTGAAACAATAGATAAGCAGCAAGTGGAAATTAAAGTGGGAATCAGTGGTTATATCGAATCATTAGAAGTGGTAGAAGGAGAAGCTATCGCTGATCAAAAACTATTAATAACAGTGAGAGATGACCTTTTAATAACGGGTAGTGATTAATAGTAGTAATATATATTTTGCTCTTTTAAATAATTATTTTTACTATGAAGGGTTTTAAAAACGCTTACATTAAAAGGGTTTGCTAAGTGAAAAGGGGGGATTTATATGATGGATCAAAACCAGGGATTAAAAAGGGAATTGAAAAGTCGGCACATATTTATGATTGCACTCGGGGGGGTTATTGGTACAGGACTTTTTTTAGGATCGGGTTATACAATTCATGAAGCTGGACCTGGAGGGGCAATTGTAGCGTATCTTGTCGGTGGGTTTGTTATGTATTTAACGATGCTCTGTCTAGGAGAGTTAGCGGTTGCGATGCCTGACGCAGGATCTTATCAAACGTATGCTACAAAGCATATTTCCCCTGCAGCGGGTTATGTAGTGGGATGGATGTCGTGGCTAAACTGGTCTGCTACGATAGGTATTGAATTAATTGCAGTTAGTATTTTGATGAAACGATGGTTTCCTGATGTACCGTCATGGATTTGGTGTGTAGGGTTTGCAGTGTTGCTCTTTGCTATTAATGCATTATCTTCAAGAAGTTTTGCGGAAGTTGAATTTTGGTTTGCAAGTATTAAAGTAATTACAATCATTGCATTTATTATTTTGGGCGGGGCAGCAATGTTTGGTTTTCTAGATATGAAAGGAAATGAACCAGCACCAATGTTTTCTAGCTTTACTGATTATGGTGGATTATTCCCAAATGGATTATCGGCTATTTTAATTACGATGATTGCAGTTAATTTTTCCTTCCAAGGAACAGAACTAGTTGGTATTGCAGCTGGTGAGAGTGAAAATCCAGAGAAAACTATCCCGAAGGCAATTAATAATACAGTTTGGCGCATACTTATTTTCTTTGTACTATCTATTTTTATTCTTGCGGGACTATTTCCTTGGCAGCAAGCAGGCGTGATAGAAAGTCCATTCGTAGTTGTATTTGATAAAATAGGTATTCCTTATGCGGCTGATATTATAAATTTCGTTATTATTACAGCTGTATTATCAGTTGCGAATTCAGGATTATATGCAACTTCCCGTATGCTATGGTCGATGTCGAATCAAGGAATGATTAGCCCGATTTTTGGTAAATTATCTAAAAACGGTGTTCCTATTTATGCATTGATTGTAAGTACGTTTGTAGGGTGCCTCTCATTACTATCAGGTATTTATGCGGAAGATACAGTTTATTTATGGCTTCTTTCAATTGCAGGGTTCGGAGCGATATTAGTTTGGGCATCTATTGCTTTATCTAACCTATTAGCTAGAAGGACATACTTAAAGCAGGGCGGAGATATTAAGGATTTGAAATTTAAAACACCACTGTATCCATTTGTTCCAATTCTTGCGTTAGTATTAAATTTAACTGTAATTGTTGGCATGGCTTTTATTCCGGAACAAAGAATGGCATTGTATTGTGGTATTCCATTTATGATTATTTGCTTACTGTTTTACCGTGCTACAAGAAATAAGGGAAGTAAAGTAGAACATATTGAAAAGACAAATACAACAGAAGTAGAAAGTTTACCCCGCATTAACGGGCAGTAAAACTCCCACCTCAAAATTCGGCTGGAGCAAAGAAGTTAGGTGGGAGATCAACTGCCCGTAAACGCCCGATTGGTGAAGGCTAATAATTAGTGGGGAATGAACACCCCCCCACTAATTATAGTTTCACTTTATAATATTGATTAATTTGGAGACTGTAAGATTGTAAACAGTCTCTTTTTTTGTGAAAATAAAGCTGGAAACATACCACGTATGCAAAGGGGAATTAGCAATGAATCAAGAAGTTTCACAGCTATTAAAACAAATTGATTTACGAAAAGACGAGCTACTAGAACTTACAAAAGCTTTAATTCGCTTTGAAACACCAGCACCACCAGCAAGAAATACAAATGAGGCGCAAGAATTTGTGGCAGAGTTTCTAAAAAAACGAAATTTTAGTATTGATAAATGGGATGTATATCCGAATGATCCGAATGTTGTTGGAGTGAAAAAAGGGACAGCAAGTGAGTCACATAAAAGTCTCATTATTAATGGGCATATAGATGTTGCAGAAGTATCAAAGGACGAGCCGTGGGAAACAAATCCGTTTGAGCCGTTTATAACAGATGGTTGGTTAGTTGGGAGAGGCGCGGCAGATATGAAAGGTGGACTAGCTGGAGCCTTATTTGCTATTCAGCTTTTAGAAGAAACGGGGATTGAATTACCTGGGGATTTAATTTTTCAATCGGTAATTGGCGAAGAAGTAGGAGAAGCAGGGACACTTCAATGTTGTAAGCGTGGTTATGATGCTGATTTTGCAGTAGTAGTGGATACGAGTGATTTACATATGCAAGGACAGGGCGGCGTAATTACTGGATGGATTACTGTGAAAAGCCCGCAAACGTTTCATGATGCAACACGTAGACAAATGATCCATGCTGGAGGACGTCTATTTGGAGCGAGTGCGATTGAGAAAATGATGAAAATTGTGCAAAGCTTACAAGAATTAGAGCGTCATTGGGCAGTCATGAAAACATATGAAGGCTATCCATCTGGAACAACTACAATTAATCCAGCTGTTATTGAAGGAGGACGTCATGCGGCATTTATTGCGGATGAGTGCCGATTGTGGATAACCGTACATTTTTATCCAAATGAAACGCATGAAAAAATAATAGAAGAAATAGAAGAGTATTTAGGAAAAGTGGCAGCAGCAGATCCATGGTTAAGCGAGAACCCACCACAATTTAAGTGGGGTGGAGAATCAATGATTGTGGATCGTGGCGAAATTTTTCCTTCTTTAGAAGTAGATAGCGAACATGTTGCTGTAAAAACTCTAAGTTCAGTACATGAATCTATTTTATCTAAAAATGCAATTTTAGATATGTCAGCAACGGTAACTGATGGCGGTTGGTTTAGTGAGTTCCACATTCCAGCGATTATTTATGGACCAGGAAAACTAGAAGAAGCACACTCTGTAAATGAGAAAGTTGAAGTGGAGCAGTTAATTGAATTTACAAAAGTAATTACTGCTTTTATATATGAATGGTGTCATACGAGAAAATAAGAAAATAGTTTGATTTTTGAATCGTGCGAGTGAGTATGCTTGTACGATTTTTTTGTAACTATTTCAGAGGTGGATAAATTCAATATCTGAAATAGCTTGTTATGCTGTTTATGTTCTTCGTTTGACTTCAATTAATTTCTCTTTAGCTAATTCAACGGCAATGGCATCATCTAAATAGCCAATTGGAAAAAGATAATCGGGGATAATGTCTGTTGATAAAATGAAATATAGTAGGGCACCCCCAATAATTGCACGTTCTTCGTTTGAAATGGTTTCTGTACAAAATTGTTGGTACATACTTGTTAATTGTTCAATGAAAGGGCCGGCACTATCAATTTGTTCTAGTTTACTTTTGAAACTCTCGTGAATACGTTTTTCGCCTTCAGTAGTTTGAGCATAGCGCTCGTAATTTTCAAGTTCTTGTTTCACACGAGTTGTTGTGTACTCGAAGTCGAATAGGTTAGAGGATTGTAATGTTTGCTGAATTGTATCGAGAGATGTGTACATATCTGCTTTTTCCTTATTTATGTGTGGAGAGTCAGGATACATTTCATCAAGTAATAATTGCGGTGGAACTTGTAGACATTTTGCGAATTTTTGTAAATGATTTTGCTTCGGTTGTTGTTTGCCATTAATTATTCTTGAAATTGTTGCAGGATCAATATTTGTCAGTGTTCCTAGTTGGCGCATAGATAGAGCGCGCTCCTTTAACAGTTTCTTTATTAATTTACCGAGCCGCTCATTTGGATTTTCATTGGGCATAATGTAGGCACTCCTTTTCTAGTTTTTATCGTTGAAAAAATGTTGAGCATTTATTACAAGTATATGAAACAGACAAGCACAGTTGCTCAACATTTTCATAATATGCATTGAAAAGTGAGAAAGGGGTGACTGTACGATGAGTACAGCGGGTTTATTTTCAATTTTTTTAATCGGGATTGCGTCTAATTTAGATAATGCAGGTGTTGGGATTGCATATGGCATTCGTAAAATTCGAATTTCGTGGTTCAACAATTTTATCATCGCATTTTTTGGATTTTCATTTACTTTACTAGCTGGATTTTTTGGGAATTGGATCGCATTATTTATTTCAGAGTTCACAGCAAACCTTATTGGAGCAATTGTTTTAGGAATAATTGGGGTGTTTATTTTATGTCAGCCTTTCTTGAGTCAACAAGATACCCTAGGATCTAAAGATGGTAGTGTACTTATAGGGATTTTACGTGATCCAGAAAAAGCAGATTTTGATGGTTCTAAAACAATTAGTTTTTCTGAAGCAATTGTTTTAGGAGTTGCATTATCCATAAATAATATTGCAGGTGGATTTGATGCTGGAGTAACAAATTTAAATCTTTGGCTTACGGCATGTATTTCTGGGATTTTTAGTTTTATTTGTATTAGTGGTTTTATGTATGTTGGTAAAAGATTTTTAGCTGAATACTTAGGGAAATGGGCAACTATAATTGCAGGTGTGTTATTAATTCTTATTGGAATTGATCAATTGTTGTAAGAAGGATAGAGAAAACAGTATTCGAGTATTTCCTTGGAAATACACTAAGAAATTGCATATATCGACGTGAAATCTTTTCACGGTAATGAAAATTTGTAAGTATTATCCAATGTTTGTGCAAAAGGTTTAAAAAAATAAAAGCACCTGTATAGGTGCTTTTTAGCGTATATCTTCAATTAGTTGTGCACATTCTTCATCATGCATACTGTACTCACTTAAAACTTGAATACAAAGCCATTTTAGTTCTTCAATACTATGCTCAAGTTCTTCGGGAAGTACATGGTAAATGTCTTCAAGTCCCATTCCGAAATGAATAAGTTCTAGTACTTGATCATCGATGTTCCGATCCATTAATAGTTCAAGCACTTCTAAATTGAATATGTATCGGTGAGCTTCATCGAGTGAAACAACTTTTAGTTTCAAACTTTCTACAATACTCAATATGAAAAGGAGAATTGTTTTTTCGAGAACAGGTTGTTTCTCCATTTGAAATATGAGTTTCATCTTTTACACCTCCACATACAGCGCTAGGTTGTACTATATTATTCAGGAGGGGGGAACAAATATGCATAATAAAGAGAACTTTTATTACTGTTTTTTTGAATTGTGTTGATGCCTAGTAGAACGGACTTTTTCGTGAAATAAAAAATCCTGCCAATATAGCAGGATAACTTCTAAATTAAAACATACTCCAACCTTCTTGGGCAGAAAGTAATTCGAGAATTTTAAAACCAGCGATACTATTTCCGTTTGCATCTAAAGCTGGTCCGAAAATACCGATTCCCATTTCGCCTTTTACGCAGCCGAAAATGCCGCCCGCTACACCACTTTTTGCAGGGATTCCAACACGAATTGCAAATTCACCAGATTCATTATACATCCCGCAAGTAACCATAAATGTTTTACAGATTTTCGTAATATGTTTAGGGATGATCTGTTTCTTTTTATATGGATCATATCCATCCATTGCAAAAATTAAGCCAATACGTGCTAAATCGATACAGTTTACTTCAACTGCACATTGACGAGTGTATAAATCCATAAGTTCTTCAATATCACAATCGATAATGCTGTTTTGTTTCATGTAGTAACAAAGTGAACGGTTCAAGTAAGCAGTCTCTAATTCTGAATTAGCAACTGTAGAAGAATAATTAATAGTAGGATTATCTGTTATTTCACGTACAAAATGAAGAATATGCTCCATTTTTTCTTCGTTATCTTTTCCAGCTAACATGCTTGTAATAGCTAGTGCTCCTGCATTAATCATTGGATTAAGAGGTTTGGAAGGACTTGTCGTTTCTAACTTAATAATAGAATTAAAAGGGTCACCAGTTGGCTCCATTCCAACTTTAGAAAATACATATTCTTCACCACGATCTAAAAGAGCAAGTGCAAGTGTAATTACTTTGGAAATACTTTGAAGAGTAAATAGTGTTTGTGAGTTGCCAGCATGGATATATTCTGTTTCTTTATGGAAAATGGCAATCCCTAAATCAGCTGGATCTGCATTTCCTAGTTCGGGGATATAAGT
This sequence comes from Bacillus sp. RIT 809, assembly GCF_016892495.1. Classification (NCBI taxonomy): domain Bacteria; kingdom Bacillati; phylum Bacillota; class Bacilli; order Caryophanales; family Bacillaceae; genus Bacillus; species Bacillus sp. RIT 809. The sequence continues at coordinate 128,698 of NZ_JAFEMR010000012.1, forward strand.
AGCAAGTTTTCCTTTTTTCGTATATGGTTTTACTTGTTCTAACAACTGCTGTAAGTTGTTTGTTTCAATGCACTGCATAGTACCAACGCTCCTATTTCGAATTAACTAAGTTTACTTTTCCCGATATGCTCGGAAATAAATAATAACATGAAAAAGTGGAATGATAAAACGAAAGTTATTTGTGCGATAATAAGTTTTTTTGTCTGTATATTGTGTAGCTAACAAGGAGAATTTTCCTTTTATATAACAGTTTGGAAATAGAAAACTTATCCATAAAAAGTTCGCAAATAAAAACTACACATCTATACAACTATATGTTATTATGGTTATGTAATAGAAAGCGTTTTCTAAAGCGTACTTATAATGATAACGATTTCATAAATTTGATAGGGGGAATTAAAATGTTGCAGTTTTTACAACGTATTGGTAAAGCGTTAATGCTTCCAATCGCAGTACTACCAGCAGCAGGATTATTGCTTCGTTTAGGACAAGAAGATGTATTTAATATTCCTGTTATGGCACAGGCCGGTGCAGCAATTTTTGATAATTTAGCACTTATTTTTGCAATTGGTGTTGCAATCGGTTTGTCTATTGATGGTAGTGGAGCAGCAGGACTTGCTGGGGCAATCGGATATCTTGTTTTACAAAATACAACGAACGCTCTAAGTAAGGCCTATTCAGCAGCAGAGCTGAATGATAAATTAAAAAGTGTTCAGGATTTAGTCGGTTCAGCAGATCCAACTAAATTAGCAGATACAATGACAAAAGTTTCAAAAGCAGCGGCGTTAACGCCAAAAATAAATATGGCCATACTTGGTGGTATTATTGCTGGGGTTGTTGCGGGGTTACTATATAACAAATTCCATAAGATTAAATTACCAGAATGGTTAGGTTTCTTTGCGGGGAAACGTTTCGTACCAATCATTACTTCTATTGTAATGCTTCTTTTAGGATTAGTATTCGGTCAAATTTGGCCAACAATTCAAAGTGGTATTGATGCGGTAGCACACGGCATCGTGAACTTAGGTTCAGTTGGTGCTGGTTTATTCGGATTATTAAACCGTTTATTAATTCCAATCGGTTTACACCACGTAATGAACACATACTTCTGGTTTGTACTTGGTGACTTTACAAACGCAGCTGGTGATATCGTTCATGGTGATATTGCACGTTTCTTTGCAAAAGATCCATCAGCAGGTATGTTTATGACTGGTTTCTTCCCAATTATGATGTTCGGTTTACCGGCAGCATGTTTCGCAATGATTGCGGCTGCTAAACCAGAAAAACGTAAAATGGTTACAGGTATGTTAGGTGGTCTAGCATTAACTTCATTCTTAACTGGTATTACAGAACCAATTGAATTCTCATTCATGTTCTTATCACCAGTATTATATGGTATTCATGCAGTATTAACAGGTCTTTCTTTATTCATTACAACGACACTGGGCATTCATGATGGTTTCTCATTCAGTGCCGGTGCAATCGATTACGTTTTAAACTTTGGTATTGCAACAAAACCAGTGTTACTAGCTGGAATCGGTTTAATTTACGCAGCAATTTACTTTGTAGTATTCTACTTCTTAATTAAGAAGTTCGACTTAAAAACTCCTGGTCGTGAAGATGATGATGAGTTAGTTGAAGATGGAGACGCACCAGTTGCAGGTTCAATTGGTGAAACTTATGTAGCTGCTTTAGGTGGAAAAGACAATTTAACAGTTATTGATAACTGTGCAACGCGTCTACGCTTACAAGTGAAAGATGCAGGTTTAGTAAATGAGCCGGCATTAAAACGCGCAGGTGCAAAAGGTGTTATGAAATTAAGTAATACAAGTGTACAAGTTATCGTAGGCACAAACGTTGAATCTGTTGCCGATGATATGAAAAAACACGTGTAAATAGTTAGATAAGAGGATATCCAAAAAGATTGATAACAACAGTCTTTTACAGGATATCCTCTTTTTTTGTTAATTTTTTAAAGGGAATCTTACTTTTATAAATTTTCTTTTTCTTTTTTGAACATATAGGTTGGTAATATGTTCGGTGCGTGATACAGTAGTGATGACATAAAATGGAGTGTCCATAATCTGCGAAAATGATTTGAAATAAGTCTTGTGTAGATGAATTAAATTATCGGTAAATAAGGGGAAAAAGGTAATCATGGATCAGGAAAAAAATACTGTTAATGGGAAAGCAAATCGGTCGATTGTATACATAAAAAGAACAATCATTCTAGCCCTACTACTGTCACTTGTATATTTCATGTATACAAAAATTGTTGCGCATAATAAAAAAGAGGAAACTTTAAAAGCAGCAGCAGAAATGAAGAAGCAAGAAGAGTTGAAAAAGAAAGAAGAAGAAAAAAAGAAGCAAGAAGCACAAAAACAAAAAGAGCAGGAAGAACAAGTGAAACAAGCGCAAGCTATAGAGCAGCCTGCTGAAGGACCGCCTCAAGAAATTAATGAAAACGCTCAATTGGATCAATATTTACAAAACGCAGGATTTAGTGGAACAGCTGTTATTGTGAAGAACGGAAAAGTTCTTTTGAATAAAGGATACGGTATGGCGAACAAAGAGAAGCAAGTACCGAATAATTCAGAAACGACCTTTTATATTGGCTCTATTTCAAAGGCATTTGTAGCGACTGCTATTATGCAATTAAAAGATCAAAATAAATTACAAGTAGAGGACACGGTTGCAAAATATATTCCAGATTTTCCTCAAGGTAATAGCATTCAGCTAAAACATTTATTAACACATACATCAGGGATTCCAGAATATGAGCAGGGAACAGAAGATATCTCTCATGAAGAGTTGATAAAACGGATAGGAAAGCAAAAGCGTGTTGGGAGTCCAGGAGAAAAATGGAAATACTCCGATTCGAACTATTCGATACTTGCCTATATCGCTGAGAAGGTAAGTGGACAACCGTTAGAAGAATACATTAAACAACATATTTTTGCGACAGCTGGTATGAAACATTCTGGTTTCGGTAAAGCGTTAGAGCAAACAAGGTTTCCGTCGACAGGTTATAAAATAGTAAATAACAATATGACAACACCTAATATTCCAAGTATGTCACAACTATATGGTTGTGGTGATATATATACAAGTGCACATGATTTATATTTATTTAATGAAGCACTCTTCTCTGGAAAGTTAATTTCAAAAGAGAGCTATGATCAAATGTTTACGGCCGTGAAAAAGGATTACGGATTTGGTTGGTATGTAGACCCAGGAAGTTATTCAAATCATGGTGTAATGCCAGGATGGAATTGCTTAAATGGATTTAGTAAAAACGGAAGTGTGTATGTCGTTTTATTATCTAACATTCAAAACAACATTAAATCGTTTGGTAAAGTGAATAACGACATTTATACAATGTTACGAAATATAGAAGTGTAAAAGACTGTCCTTTTGGATAGTCTTTTTTGCATTGAGGAAATATATGTGCGGTGCGATAATGAAATAAATGGAAAAGGGGGAGGTTTATGAGTATACATAAGCATCATGCACGCAATGCGAAACGAACTTTGTTTATAGCTATCATTGTATGGATTATCGTTGTAATTGGATTAGTTATGGAATATAAAAAAGGAACAATATTCACTTCAGATAAAGAAATCCTGAAATTAATAGGTATTTTGCTACCAGCGTTTGGATTACTAATATATAGTTTTATAGAAAAACGAAGAGCAAAAATGCTTAAACAGGACAATTGTAATATAGGGAGCTCTAGATTATTTGAACAACAAAAGTTCGTTGTTCGTAGAGAGGTAGGGGTATTTCAAGTAATAACGTACTTTGGATTAGATGGCAAGGCAGTAGGGTTTTTAAAAGAAGAGTATAATTCCGTTATTCAAAGTATATGGAAAGGTGCACTTTCTTTTCTTTTTAAGGGACTACATAAGCAACAATTTTATTTATATAATCAATCGGGAGAAAGATTGCTGCGTGTTCAAAAGAAGATGGGCGTGCGTAACTTCTATATATTTTATAGTATAGATGGAAAGAAAATTGGAGAGTTGAAACAAGTACTAAGTTTAACAAAATGGGAATGGATATTTTTAGAGATGAATGGTAAGGAAATTGGTAAAGTGACTGGGGACTTTTCAGCAACAATGCAGAAAATAGACTGGCAAGATGGAACACATATTGATGTGAAAGAAGATGGTATTCCGTTAGAAGCTGCAAAATATTTTTCGGCAAGTGGTGGATCCCTTGTTACAGTTTCTATATCCGAACAAGCAGAATTATCAAGAGCGGTATATTACGGCGTAGCTGCCATTGTGACAATTAAAAATTAAAGATTAGCAAAGAGATAGATGGGAAACCATCTATCTTTTTTTATGCTCTGAAACAATTATTTCTTTTAGAAAATGTATGCCTTACCTATCACAAAAAAACCTGCTTTGTATAAATTAAGATGTATGGATGTGAATTTTTGTACTTTAAAAATAATAGGAGGAGAAGCATATGTGTCTGTTCAAAAAATATTGGCATAAATTATCCAGACTGTTTAATAGACAATTAGGTTATTTTTTAGATGACAAGTTACTGCCTGCTGTGGAACGACTTTTATTTTCGCAAAACTTCGCGAGGTTTATTCAAAGAAATTCTAAGCAAGCTATGGAAGAATTTATAGAATCAAGTCAATTTCAATCTATTATTTGTAACATTTTAAAAGAATGCAATACATCACCTTTTAAAGAAATTGCAAAGCAATATTTAGGGAAAAACGTAGAAATTACTGTGACAGTTGGACAGTTAACAGGTGTTATTGTAGCAGTTGGTGACGATTTCTTAACGCTGCAAGAAGGAATAGGAACAGAAGTTTTATTACCATTTACAAGTATTATATCAATGAAAGAAGCGTAAGAAAGGAGACTTATATATGTTATTTACTGATGAATTGCGTAACCATGTTGGTGAGTTAGTGCAAGTTGTGACAGCTGTAGAAGTTGTTGCAGGTATTCTTTTATCTGTGACGGATGGGGCAGTAAGTGTTCGTACTTCTCCTTCTTATGGACCACCGGAAGATGTAGTTGTGCGTACTCTTATTATTTCATATGTTCGCTTGGAAGGGTAAGAGTGATACAAATATGAGAGTATCAGTTGTTATCCCAGCGCACAATGAAGCGAGTACTTTATATCAAGTCCTAGTAGAAGTGAAGAAGCTCGAGCCTTATGAAATTATCGTAGTCGATAATGGATCGACAGATGGAACGAAAGAAATAGCGTTACAACATCATTGCCGTGTGATTCATTATAAACATTCTCTTGGTAATGATGTTGGACGGGCAATTGGAGCTAGAGAAGCAAAAGGTGAAATTGTATTGTTTTTAGATGGTGACATCGTTATTGAGAGTAAAGAGCTACAACGTTTCGTGAAAGGAGTTCAGCAAGGGCATCAAATTGTTGTGAATAATTTAACATGGTCTGTTTATTTAAAGATGAGACCACACTATACGACAGTTGGGAAATTCATGTTGAATCGTTATTTGAATAAAAAAGAGCTTGTTGTTGGTTCTTTAATCGCAATTCCACATGCGATGAATCGGGATGTTATTGAGAATCTTGGGTGGTGGAATTTAGCAGATCCAGCACTATTTCAAGCGATGGCGATGTCTAGAGGAGTAGATATTGCCGATATGGCTTCGGTCGATGTAATTCACACGAATAAGGTTCGTCCTGTGCATACGGGTACATCACCTGGTTCTCCTTATCCGAAAGCGACTAGTCGTATTATGGGTGATCATTTGCGTGCTTTGCAATACGTAATCGAAACATATGGTAAACGCGGCGGTTTTTCGGAGGGAAACAGGGATAGAGAGTTTATAGGGAAGTATAAACCGGTTTTATTACAAAAGGAAAAAGCGAAATACAGTGCGATTATACCAGTATCAGAAGAAAAAATGACTATAAGATCTGTTATACAAGAAGTGAAAAAAGCAGGTATAGATGAAATTATAGTTGTTGCGAATGGAGCGGATGCGGAGACAATTAAACAAGCAAAACTAGAGAATGTTATTGTAGTTGAATTCGCGAAGGCACTTGGACATAATGTAGCTCGAGCGATAGGGGCTATGCATGCTACGGCAGATATTTGTTTATTTGTTGATGGTGATTTTGCTATTCCGGCAAAAAAGCTAATTCCATTTTTGCATGCTATTGAAGACGGAAATGATGTGGCGTTAAATGATTTGCAATGTTTGTTAGATATGTTTCACCCGGCAGATCCAATTAGTATGGGGAAATATTTCATGAATTTGGTAGCGAAACGACCAGATTTATGGAACAACTCATTAACGGCAGTGCCACATGCTATGCATAAAAAAGTAATAGAGAAGATTGGATACGAGGCCCTCGTTATTCCACCGTTAGCTCAAATGAAAGCTATTCTAGCTGATTTTTCTATAAGCGCAATAGATTTTGTTGATGTTATAAAACCGAACCGTATACGTCCAGAACAACACGGGTTTGTAAACGGACGAATTCCTGCATTTGATCGTATTTTCGGAGATCAGCTTGAGGCGATTGCTTATTTATTACAGCATACGAATGAGCGCGGGAGTTTTACGGATGGAGAAAGGGATAGAGATATAATACTACAATTGAGAAGGGAAGAAGAGAATATAGATGAATGCTAGTAGTAAAGTAACCATTATTGGATTAGGATATGTTGGCCTTCCTTTAGCGGTCCTTTTTGCAGAAAGAGGACATGCTGTACTTGGATTAGATAAGGATACTAGGAAAATAGAATCAATTATAAAAGGAGAAAGTTATATTCCTGATGTGTCTTCTAAAGTATTACAAGGCTTAATAAACGAAAGAAAATTAATAGTGAATACACCAGATAAAGGTGTTGCGGATTTTAAGCATAGCGATTATGTCATTGTGACCGTGCCAACCCCAATTAATGAGCAGAAAGAACCAGATTTAAGTGCCCTCATTTCAGCCTCTTATTATATACAACAAAACCTTCAAAAAGGACAAACCTTCATTTTTGAAAGCTCCACATATCCAGGTACACTGGAGGAAGTTATCATTCCGATTATTTCTCAAACAGGTAAAAAGGTAGGAGAAGATTATTATATTGGCTATTCTCCAGAACGAATTGATCCAGCGAATAGCCAGTATTCAGTCCAAACTATTCCGAAAGTTATTAGTGGACAAACCGAGCAGTGTAAACAAAAAGTACAGGATTTGTATAGCGCTATATTTGATGTAGTCGTTCCAGTTAGCTCTCCGAAAGTGGCCGAGATGTGTAAGCTATTTGAAAATATTCAGCGCTTAGTTAATATTTCATTAGTAAATGAGTTAAATATACTTTGTGAAAGTTTGAATGTTAATTTTTATGAGGCGCTTGAAGCTGCATCTACAAAACCGTTTGGATTTACTCCATATTGGCCAGGTCCAGGGATAGGGGGACATTGTATTCCAGTAGACCCTTTATATTTTCAATGGAGAATAAAAAAGAGTGGAGCAATTAGTCAATTAATTGAGGCGGCACATGTAATTAATGAAGAAATGCCAGAGAAAATAATTGGGAAAATAAAAGGTATGGTGCAATCACCCGCAACGGTGTTAATTGTAGGGGTTGCGTATAAGAAAGATGTAAATGATCTGAGAGAATCACCAGCGTTGCCAATTATTCAATTATTAATAAAAGAAGGGTACAAGATAGAATATCATGACCCTTATATTTCTTCAGCGAAAATTGGGGATACACTATATCAATCCATTCCATTAGATGAACAAAGAATTAAACAAGCAGATTGTATTTTAATTGTAACTGATCACTCTAGTATCGATTGGAAGCTCTTTAAAGGAATTGAGCGATTAATAGATACACGTGGAATTATAAAGAAGGTGAGTGTATGAGTAAAAAATGTTTAATTACAGGTGGAGCAGGATTTATTGGATCGCATTTAGCTGAAGAATTGGTGAAAAGAGGTTATGAAGTTACTATTGTTGATAACTTCTATAAAGGAAAAAATAAATATCATAATGAGTTAATGAAAGAGATTTCAGTTATTCCAATAAGCGTGTTAGATAAAAGTTCAATTTATGAATTAGTAAATCAACATGATGTGGTGTTTCATTTAGCTGCAATTTTGGGAGTCAAAACTACAATGGAAAAAAGTGTAGAGCTTATTGAAACGAACTTTGATGGAACGAAAAACATTTTGCAAGCAGCATTAAAAGGGAAGAAGAAAGTAGTTTTCGCATCTACTTCGGAAGTATACGGAAAGGGAAAACCTCCATTCTCTGAAGAAGGAGATCGTTTATACGGTGCAACTTCCAAAATACGTTGGAGTTATGCAATTTGTAAAACGTTAGAGGAAACATTGTGTTTAGGGTACGCATTAGAAGGCTTACCTGTAACGATTGTTCGTTATTTTAATATTTATGGTCCAAGAGCGAAAGATGGTCCGTACGCAGGAGTAATTCCACGATTTATTCGTGCGGCTTTGCAAGGTGACGATATTCTCGTGTATGGAGATGGAAAGCAGACACGCTGCTTTACGTATGTAAGTGATGCGGTCGAGGCAACGATTCGTGCAATGGATGAGAAGGTAAATGGTGAAATTATTAATATAGGTTCTGAGAATGAAAAAAATATAAGGGAAGTAGCGGAAGATATAAAAAAATTAACGAAGTCTGTTTCCAAAATTGTGCACGTTCCATTTGAGGAAGTATATCCACATGGATTTGAAGAAATTCCAAATCGAAAGCCGGATGTAACGAAATTAAGAGAACTTGTTCAGTTTCAAGCGAAAGTAACGTGGGAACAAGGATTGAAAGAAACTATTAAGTGGTTTCGTGAAGAAAACAATGGCTAAGTCGTTATCAGTTATTATTCCCGTATGTAATGAAGTAGATACGATTTCAGACGTGGTTCAATCGGTAAAACTATTAAACCCAGTAGAGATTATTGTAGTAGCAAATGGTTGTAATGATGGTACAGAAGCGATTGCTGAGAGCTTAGGATGTACAGTAATCCAGCATAAAGAGTCACTTGGTAACGATGTTGGACGCGCAGTTGGTGCAAAACATGCGATAGGTGATGTATTACTGTTTGTAGATGGTGATTTTGCTATTCGAACTTCACAATTGCAATTATTTCTTAATCCAATTTTATATGATCAGGCTGATGTAGTTTTAAATAATTTAGACGCATTATTTTTAAAGAAACAAAAACCACATTCTATTACAGTATGGCGCCAAATATTAAATGCAATGTTAGAGCGTGAAGAATTAAAAATTGATTCTTTACTATCTGTACCTCATGCGCTGACGAAGGAAGTTGTGCAAAATATTGGATACGAATGTTTTGTTAATCCTATTGTGGCTCATCTACGCCTAGCACAAAGTAAATGGAGAATTAGCCGTCATTGTGCGATTGATGTTATTACTCCGAATAAATTTCGCCCACTCGAGCATGCTGCATACGGCGCGAATCTTGCTCATTCCGAAAAACGAATGATAGGCGATCATATAGAAGCTGTAGCAGAAAGGATATTAGGCAGTGATACGCGCGGGGGATATTGCGATGGAAATAGGAAAAGAGATAGTGTCTACCATACTCTAAATTTTGAAGACCTTTATCAAGGATGGGGCATTACATCTAATTTGTATAAAGGACAGCAATTATCGGTTATTATTCCTGTGCAAAATGAAGAGATGACGATTGGAAAGATTATAGAAGAGCTTCGCAAAATTGAACCATTGGAAATCATTGTTGTTGTAAATGGTTCGTCCGATAAAACGGCAACAATTGCAAAAGACAAGGGAGCAACAACAATTGTGTATAAAGAAGCACTTGGAAACGATGTGGGGCGTTCACTTGGAACTTATTTTGCAAAAGGAGAAATTGTTTTATTTATAGATGGTGATTTTGTTATCCCAGCTAGTGAGCTATATCCCTTTGCAAAAGCTATTGCAGATGGAACGGATGTCGCATTAAATGATTTAAATCATTATTTAGATTTGAGAGTACCACTTCATCTTGTAACAGCATTTAAATATGCATTAAATTTAGCTTGTGATAGAAAAGATTTAGGAGTAGGCTCTCTTATTGCGGTTCCTAATGCGTTTAGTCGTACTTGTTTGAAGGAAATAGGGTATAAATCATTATTGTCACCTTGTGTAGCACAAGTGAAAGCTGTACTTTCAGGTTTTGAAATCGCTTGTGTAAGTCGTATCGATGTTGATAAGATGAACCGTATTCGTCCCAGTGAACATTTCGCAAAAATAGGTCATCCTCCAGCTGTCCTTCGAATTATTGGTGATCATATAGAAGGATTAGAGCAATTAATTGCATTAACAAACAGTCGTGGTGGATTTTACGATGGAAATAGAAAAAGAGATGTTTTATCCCGCTTTAACGGGCAGTAAGACTCCCACCTCAAAATTCGGCGAATATGAGGAAGTTAGGTGGGAGATAACTGCCCGTAAAAGCCCGATTGGTGAGGGCTGATTAAAGTTTCACTTTATAGTGGTAACAAAAAAAGTGTACAACATATGTACACTTTTTTTCTCTGTTATAAAACTATAACAGATTAGGAGATAAGAGTATTACAGCTCTACAATGGGTATCGTTCTTATATTACAAAATAGGCCTCGTATATAAGGGTACCAAAAAATACAATTAAAGAAAGGGTTAATTATAAAGACTTTTAAACGAGGTTAACACTACGAGTGTAGTAGTTTGTTCAACGTTTCACAAACATGTCACAACTATTTCGTCCACTCCCGAAAAAAAGTAGTATTCTAAGTGTGTAAGCTGTTATATAAAAAATCGTAGTCCTGTACTAATCAAAAATGGAGGAGATTAGGATGACTCAAGTATTAGAAAATGTAAAAAACGCGTGGGAAAACTTTAAAGGTGAAAAATGGAAAGCAGAGATTGATGTTCGCGATTTCATTTTAAATAATATGAACGTTTACGAGGGAGAAGACTCTTTCTTAGCGGAAGCAACTGAAGCAACGAAAAAACTTTGGGATCAAGTAATGGATTTAACAACAAAGGAACGTGAAAACGGTGGCGTTCTTGATATGGATACAAAAATTGTTTCTTCTATTACATCACATGAACCAGGATATTTAAATAAAGATATTGAAAAAGTGGTCGGTTTCCAAACTGATAAACCATTTAAACGTTCTTTACAACCATATGGTGGTATTCGTATGGCGGAACAAGCTTGTGAAGCGTATGGATATGAAATGGATAAAGAACTTAGCAAGATTTTCAGAGACTGGCGTAAAACTCATAATCAAGGTGTATTTGATGCATACACACCAGAAATGAAAGCGGCTCGTAAATCAGGTGTTATTACTGGTCTTCCAGATGCATATGGACGTGGACGTATTATCGGTGACTATCGCCGCGTAGCGCTATATGGTATAGATCATTTAATTGAAGCGAAAAAAGCTGATTATAATTTAACTGGCGGTGTAATGAGCGAAGATACAATGCGTTTACGCGAAGAATTATCTGAGCAAATGCGTGCACTTCAAGAGTTAAAACAGATGGCTGCTTCTCATGGATTCGATATTTCTAAGCCAGCTACAAATGCACAAGAGGCCTTCCAATGGTTATACTTTGCTTATCTTGCAGCAATTAAAGAGCAAAACGGGGCAGCAATGAGCCTTGGACGTACCTCTACATTCTTAGATGTTTACATTGAAAGAGATTTAGCAAATGGTACTTTAACAGAAGAAAAAGCACAAGAAATTGTTGATCATTTCATTATGAAATTACGTCTTGTGAAATTTGCAAGAACGCCTGATTACAATGAACTATTCTCTGGAGATCCAACTTGGGTAACTGAATCTATCGGTGGTATGGCGTTAGACGGTCGTCCGTTAGTAACAAAAAACTCATTCCGTTTCTTGCATACATTAGATAATTTAGGACCAGCACCAGAACCAAACTTAACAGTTCTTTGGTCTAAACAATTACCGCAAAACTTTAAAAACTACTGTGCAAAAATGTCTATTAAAACATCAGCAATTCAATATGAAAATGATGACATTATGCGTTCTGACTACGGTGATGACTACGGTATTGCTTGTTGTGTATCAGCAATGAGAATTGGTAAACAAATGCAGTTCTTCGGAGCACGTGCAAACTTAGCGAAAGCATTACTATATGCGGTTAACGGTGGTAAAGATGAAAAGTCAAAAGCACAAGTTGGTCCTGAATACGCACCAATTACTTCTGAAGTATTAGATTATGAAGAAGTTATGCGTAAATTCGATATGACAATGGAATGGTTAGCTGGTCTATACTTAAATACATTAAATGTAATTCACTATATGCACGATAAATATAGCTATGAACGTATTGAAATGGCACTTCATGATACAAATGTTCTTCGTACAATGGCAACAGGTATCGCTGGATTATCTGTAGTAGCAGACTCTTTAAGTGCAATTAAATACGCAAAAGTAAAACCAATTCGTGATGAAAATGGTATTGCAGTTGATTTTGAAATTGAGGGAGATTTCCCTAAATACGGTAACAATGATGATCGTGTAGATGAAATCGCAGTAAATCTTGTGAAAACATTTATGAACAAGCTTCGCAAACATAAAACATACCGTAATTCTGTTCATACAATGTCAATCTTAACAATCACATCTAACGTTGTATACGGTAAGAAAACTGGTAACACTCCAGATGGACGTCGTACTGGAGAACCATTTGCACCGGGGGCAAACCCAATGCATGGCCGTGATACAAAAGGTGCATTAGCGTCATTATTATCTGTAGCTAAATTACCATATGAAGATGCACAAGATGGTATTTCAAATACATTCTCTATTATTCCAAAAGCACTTGGTAAAGAAGATGATGTACAAGTACGCAACTTAGTATCTATGCTTGATGGATATGCAATAAAAGAAGGACACCACTTAAATATTAACGTATTTAACCGTGAAACATTAATGGATGCAATGGAGCACCCTGAAAAATATCCACAATTAACAATTCGTGTATCTGGTTACGCTGTTAACTTTATTAAATTAACTCGTGAACAACAAATTGATGTAATTAACCGTACAATGCATGAAAGCATGTAAGTGAAAAAAGTGTTCCTCCGCTTTTAATATATAGCGGAGGGAGGCTGTTTCAATAAAGGAGGAAGTAACATGGTAAAAGGAAGAATACATTCTGTAGAGTCTTGCGGTACTGTTGATGGCCCAGGGATTCGTTATGTCATATTTACACAAGGGTGTTTATTACGTTGTCAATATTGTCATAATGCTGATACGTGGGAAATCGGTAAAGGTAAAGAAATAACAGTTGAAGAAGTGATGCAGGATGTGACATGTTACCTTCCATTTATTGAAGCTTCTGGAGGCGGTATAACAGTTAGCGGTGGAGAGCCACTATTACAGCTAGACTTCTTAATTGAGTTGTTTAAAAAGTGCAAAGAAGCTGGTATCCATACAACAATTGATTCTTCGGGCGGTTGTTATTCTGAAGAACCAGAATTCCAAAATAAGCTAGATATTTTAATGGATTATACAGATTTAGTTTTATTAGATTTGAAGCATATTGATTCAAAGAAACATCGTAAATTAACAGGGAAACCAAATGAACACATTTTACAATTTGCTCGTTATTTATCGGATAGAAAGAAACTAATTTGGGTAAGACATGTATTGGTTCCCGGTGTTACCGATGGTGAAGAGGATCTGCAAAAATTATCAAACTTTATTCAAAGTCTATCTAATGTTAAGAAAGTGGAAGTGTTACCATATCATAAACTCGGTGTTTATAAATGGGAGGCACTTGGACATAAGTATCCACTTGCGGATGTGAATCCACCGACAGAAGAAAATGTTGAGCATGCAAAACATATTTTAAAAGCAGTCTAATCCAAATATTGGATTAGACTGCTTTTTGTTTCTTTACCCCGCTATTTGTGGGAGCCCTGCTGCCCGTAAACCCCCACTGATTATTAGCCTTCACTTTATAATAAAATCTAGAGTATATATTTAGAAAAGAGTATACTGAAGAGAGAATATCCATATTTTTGTAAAGGATAGGCGGAGAAATTTACATAATTGTAAAGGGAAAACAAAATAGTAAAAAGAATTAAGAAGTAAAAGAGTGAGTATCATGAAATATAGAACATTTGTAAGTTATTGCGAAAGCCCTTATAGAAAAGTATAATATAAAGATATGAGCACAGATAGGATTAAGGGGTCAATCTTATATGCTTTGCATATCCACGACAGGTACATAGCTAACAGGGGAATATTGGAATCCGAGTATGTAATGTTTAAGGAAAATGTTTTTCCTATTGTCGTATATGCAATATGGAGAAACAAAAAGCTAGGAGTGGATTTGTTTGATAAAAAACCCCAAGGTTTTAATATTAACTGCACATTACGGTAACGGTCATGTGCAAGTAGCGAAAACATTAGAACAAACCTTTCGTCAAAAAGGAATCAAAGATGTAATTGTATGCGACTTGTTTGGAGAATCACATCCAGTTATAACCGATATTACAAAATATTTATATTTAAAAAGCTATACGGTAGGAAAAGAATTATATCGTTTGTTTTATTATGGTGTAGAGAAAATTTATGATAAAAAAATAGCATCTTGGTATGCGAATTTTGGAAGAAAGCGTTTGAAGACGCTATTACAGGTGGAGAAACCGGATATTGTTATTAATACCTTTCCAATCATCGCTGTACCAGAATTGAAAAAGCAAATAGGTATTTCTATTCCTGTTTATAACGTATTAACGGATTTTTGTGTGCATAAAATATGGATCCATCGAGAAGTAGATCGTTATTTTGTAGCAACCGATCATGTGAAAAAAGTGATGGTTGATATCGGTGTACCTGCAGAGCAAATTGTTGAAACAGGGATTCCGATTCGCAGCAGTTTTGAGCTAAAGATAAATCCAGCAATTATATATAATAAATATCAGTTATGTAAGGATAAAAAGATGTTACTAATTGTAGCAGGTGCTCATGGTGTGCTAGGGAGTGTAAAAGAGCTATGCCAGTCATTTATGTCAGTACCAAACTTACAAGTAGTTGTCGTTTGTGGGAAAAACGAAGCTTTAAAGCAGGATTTAATGGAACTACAGGAACAAAGTTCTGATGCTTTAAAAGTATTTGGTTATGTTGAAAACATTGATGAGTTGTTCCGTGTTACTTCTTGTATGATTACGAAGCCAGGTGGTATTACATTAAGCGAAGCAGCAGCATTACAAGTACCTGTCATTTTATATAAACCTGTCCCAGGACAAGAGAATGAAAATGCGTTGTATTTTGAAAAAAAAGGGGCTGCAGTTGTCATTCGTGATGATAGTGAAGTTTTTGCAAAAACAGAGGCGTTATTACAAGATGATATGAGGCTTCTTCAAATGAAAGAAGCAATGAAAAGTATTTATCGTCCTGAGCCAGCTGGTCATATTGTGGATACAATTTTGGCAGAAAATCATGCAGAGCCGAATCATATACCTATTAAATCACCAGCTCTTGCCGAATCTTTTACTTAATATGAAACCCCTCTTTTAAGCATTTAAAGGGGGTTTTTTTATTGTTGTAAAAAAAGTAAACGTGAATTATTAACTTATCCACAAGGTATTACGCTTCTATTAGACAGTAAAATCGGAATATTAACAACTATATCCACATAGTCCACAATTTTTAGAAAATTATCCACAATTCTCACGTTTAGAATTCATTTAAATAGATGAATTCGTAAAATACTTTTGGAATTTATGCACAATTCTACGATTTTTGTGGATAAAGTTGTCCACAAAAAAGATTCCTTATTTATAAGGAACCTTTTTTGTCAATCTATTGGAAAATCTTATGTAATGAAACTGAATAATTAGGGGGGAAACCTTCTAATTATTCAGTTTCACTTTAAATGCTTTTTGAGCGATAGCCCGCTGCACGATCTGCTTTTCGAAATTCTCGTTGATAGAGAACTTCTTGTGTACTAGATAATGTGTTTTTTGCTTTATCACGTTTCTTTTTATCCATTACAAATCACCTCGTGTCCTAAAGTCACTATCTATCGTTTCCAAAGACATGGGGTGATATACATATATGTCAAATTAGTAATGATTAATTATTATTTCTGAATTTTTAGATTATGCTTCTTTTAATTGGTGTGCTTCTTGGAATGTTGTATCTCGCATTGTTGCAAGTGTATATTGATCTTTTGGAATTTCATATAAATTATATACTTCTTCATGCGCGTTAATTTCATCATAAACTGCTTTTCTTGTTTCGTTTGCTAGATTTACATATTGTAGTTTTTCGGCAGCCTTAATAGACCGGATATTTATTTTACGAATACGCATAAAAATCGTTTCAATATCTAATTCGTAGAAAAGTTCGCTAAAAAATGAATCTTTCGCTAATTTATTATATCCTTTGCCATGATAGGGTTTGCCAAGCCAGGTTCCGAGGAATCCGGCTTTTTCTTGCACATCAAATAAAGTAATTGTACCGATAGGGTTACCCCATTCATCTAAAATTGTGCGTGAGATTAATTCTCCACGCTCTTCGGCTTC
This sequence comes from Bacillus sp. RIT 809, assembly GCF_016892495.1. Lineage (NCBI taxonomy): Bacteria > Bacillati > Bacillota > Bacilli > Caryophanales > Bacillaceae > Bacillus > Bacillus sp. RIT 809. Next base: position 145,260 of record NZ_JAFEMR010000012.1, read on the forward strand.
AATTGTTTGTTTCGTTAAAAATAAATATTCTTCATAAGAATAAGCCTTTTGACGCACAAAAGGGAAGACAGCTGGATCCACCATTAACTCGTATAGAACGTGGCTGTCGTGTAAGTCGCGTTTTTTCAACACACTAACTCCTCCTCACACGAGGGTAGCATGACGAAAAAACACCCACCCTCGAAATTTTTATATCAATCTTTAAAAAATTTCGGGGTGGGAATCGAACCCACTAGAACCAGTTTATAACGCTGGTGGCGCACCATTTGCCTTCCCCATTCATCAATTTGAAAATGATAATCACGACACAAATTGATTATGGTTTCATTCAGTTTATAATCGTATAATACTTTATCTAGTCAAAAAAATAAACTAGTTTTTTTTATTTTTTTTGTAAATTATTTTTCCATCAATCATGGTGAGTACAGGCTTGGCTAAATAATGGAAAGGATGGTGAGTCCATAACACGAGATCAGCATCTTTTCCAACTTCAATGCTTCCAATTCTATTCTCTAAACGTAAATTACGAGCTGGAAAAATAGTTATTCCTTCCAAGGCCGTTTTTTCATCTAATCCTTCTCGAACAGCGATAGCGGCACAAACATTTAAATATTGAATGGGTGTATAAGGGTGATCTGTTGTAATAGAAACTTCTATGCCACTTTTCGATAATATATGATAAGTATCCCATGTTTTGTTTTTAAGCTCGATTTTCGAACGTCGTGTAAGGGTCGGCCCAACTGAAATCTTTAAATTATGTTTCGAAAGTTCCTCAACAATAAAGTGTCCTTCTGTACAATGTTCAATACGTAAATCAAGATTGAATTCTGTCGCAAAGCGTAAAGCTGAAGTGATATCATCTGCGCGGTGAGCGTGGATACGTACTGGTATTTCTCGGCGGAGTGCTTTTAAAATAGGGAGCATTCGAAAATCAGCTTCATGCCCGTAGTGTTGTGCGTCATAGAATGTTTCACGAAGTAACCCCATAATTCCCATACGTGTTATTGATTCTTTTGTGCCGTTGCTATGGACCTTTTTAGGGTTTTCTCCAAAGGCAATTTTTAAACCAGCGGGTTCCTGAATAATCATATGATCAATACAAGTTCCAGCAGTTTTTATTACACAAGTAGTACCGCCGATAATATTTTGGCTTCCGGGCATAACGTGAACAGTCGTAACCCCATTTTGTACAGCGTCTTGAAATGCAATATCAAAAGGATGGATCCCGTCTAAAGAACGGATATGTGGTGTTGAAACTTCAGATGTTTCATTTGCATCATTACCAGCCCAACCAGTGCCTTCGTCATAGAGACCAAGATGAGTATGCACATCAATAAATCCAGGTAAAAGATGAAGAGCTCGTGCGTCTATAACAGTCATATCTTGAGTAGGCTTAATATAAGGTTTGACCTCGGTGATTCGTTCTCCTGTAACCAGTACATCTCCTTGAAATTTTGGAGAGGTAATAGGATATACGATGGCTTGTTTGAGCAATGTTTTCATAGGTACCTCATTTCTGTTACTTTGTAATATTTAGTGTAAGTTAAGACAAAGTAACTGAAAGGTTGTTCGTGTAGTAATGCTCCGGAGTTTAGAAAGTGAGAAGTTTTGAAGGAGATAAACTACCCGTAAAACTATTTTAGAAGTACTACATTGTATGCAAGAGTATATTTTGTAATGCATGGTTAACTGTAGGAAATGTGTATCGATATCCATGTTCAATCGCTTTATTGGGTAATACATGTTGCCCTTCTAATACAAGTATACTCATCTCACCGAGTAAAGCGCGCAGTACAAATGAAGGAACAGGTAACCAATGAGGTCGCCTAGTTATAGTGGCAATAATTTCACCGAACTCTTTCATCCGTATTGGCGTTGGCGCTGTAATATTAAAAGGTCCGTCAATTTCTTTTTTGTGAATGATGAAATCAATCATGCGAACGACATCGTCTATATGAATCCATGATAACCATTGGTTTCCAGATCCAATTGTCCCCCCAATATATAATTGATAGGGAAGTAGCATTTTTGGAAGAGCTCCTCCGTCTGCACCTAATACGACTCCAAATCTTGAGTAGATTGTTCTTATTCCAAGAGAACGTGCTTTAGATGCTTCTTGTTCCCATAAAAATACTGTTTCTGCTAAAAAGTCATTTCCGGGAGTTTCTTGTTGCTCAGTAAAAGACTCTGTTTCAGATGTTCCATAGTATCCAATAGCGCTTGCGTTAATAAATGTGTGTGGTTTTGTTGCGAGTGCTTGTAATTGTTTCATGAGTCCTTTTGTTGTTTGAATCCGACTGTTTAAAATTGTTTCTTTTTGTTTCTTTGTCCATCTACTATTAATAGACTCTCCAGATAGATTAATAACTACATCGATAGAGGAGAGGGGGAAGGTCTGTAAATCCGGTGTCCACTGTACGTATTGAAGGTTAGTATGTGGAGTTTCAGCAGTTTTTTTTCGAGTAAGAATGTAAACAGTATACCCCTTTTGAATAAAAAAATTAGAAAGGTATTTGCCGATAAAGCCAGAGCCACCAGAAATTGCGATTTTCACAATCATTTCCTCCTCATTATATATATTCTTGAAAAGCAAAAACGTTCCTTGACTATGTTAAAATAATAGAGAGGTGAGAGTATGGCTGTCATTACAAAAATAGAAGTGCAAAAACGATCGAAAGAACGATTTAATATTTATATTGATAAAGGCCAGGGTGAAGAGTACGGGTTTAGTGTCAATCAATCAATCTTAATGAAACATGGGTTACAAAAAGGCTTAGAAATTGATGAAGTAGCGTTAGGAAATATTTTGTACAATGAAGAGGTACAAAAAGCATATTTACAAGCAATTTCCTATTTATCCTATCAAATGAGAACAAAACAAGAAATAGAAGATTTCTTACGAAAAAAAGAAGTGGGACAGGCCATCATCTCTGAAGTCATTTCGAAATTATTACATGATCGATATATTAATGATAAAGAGTACGCGATTTCATACGTGCGAACGCAAAGTAATGTGAATCAAAAAGGTCCAACTGTTATTAGGAGAGGGCTATTAAGTAAAGGTGTTCAGGATTTAATCATTACACATAGTTTACAAGAGTATCCAAAGGAGAAGCAAATTGAGAATGCTTTGTTTCTTATAGAAAAGAAAAAAAAATCTTATCAAAAGCATTCATTTTTACAAATGAAACAAAAATTAGAAGAAATGCTTGTTCGTAAAGGGTATTCTAGAGAGGTAATTCAAATTTGTTTGGAAGAATTGAAAGACGAAAAAGATGACGAACAGCAACAAGAAGCGTTACACTATCATGGGAATAAATATTATGAAAAATATAAGAAGTATGATGGTTGGACATTCGAAAATAAGGTGAAGCAAGCGTTATATCGAAAAGGATTCTCTATTGATGAGATAGATATATTTTTACAAATGAAACGTGAAGAGGGATGAGGAAATAAGATGGGTATGCCAAAACGCTACAGTGAAATGACGCCACATGAGCTAAGGGAAGAAATTGGGGTTTTGAAGGAGCAAGCAGTAAAGGCTGAGCAACTTGGAATTGTAAATGAATTCGATGTATTAATGAGAAAAATGGCTATGGCTCGTGCTTATATGATAGATATAAATAAATTCCATATTGGTGAGACATATGAATTAGTAGAAGAACCTGGTGTGGTATTTAAAATTACGTATTTCAATGGGGTATTTGCTTGGGGATATAAGCAAAATGATAATGAAGAGATTGGAATACCAATTTCCTTGCTACAAGAAAAATAAAAACCAGAGAGCGAATCTCTCTGGTTTTCATCTTTGGTAGGCGTTAAAGGAGATAGGAGATTCTAAAATTGGCGTTTTTTACATTCGTTTGCCAGTATAATGAGAGACTGGGTTTGTTGCGTCTGTCCGTTAACTTGCGCCTTCGCATGTTTTGGACGAGTCCACGTATGGTTAAATAATTCAGAACGACGATCTAAATGGTCACGGTAGCTCATCTTTATCACCTCGTGTAGGAATTTAATTTGGACTACTCTTCCTGCTGATTTGCAGCACGCATACGTTCTTGTGGGTGCGTGTTAATTGTGCCGTTAGGTCTTTTCGAAGCGAAGCGTGATTTCGCTTTCGGTTGACCTTCGATTTTGCTGTTGTTTTTTGACTCAGACCAAAATTCGGCTTGTCTACCCATTAAGAACGCCCCCTCATTATCAGTCGATACCTCTTTAAGAAGTATCACTTATAGAATGTGCAAAATAGAAGAAACTATCCTTTAGAAATTAAGGGAATAAATAGGTAAAAGGAGAATAGAACATGAATGATATTTATGAAACATTAACGAAAGAATTATTAGATAAGAATGACAACCTTTCTTACGCACAAGCTCGTGCATGGGTTGAATTACTGTGGGAAGACTTCCGAACAACTTATGCTAAATCAGGTCGTTACCAAGGTGAGGAAATGACTGAACAAGTGGTACGAACATGGGTTAATAATCATGGAGAGCGCCTTCATGAAATGCGTACGAATAATCCGAAGTATAGCCATTTAATCAATCAAGAAGATCATTTGAAACATTAAAAAAAGCGACTTAGGTCGCTTTTTTTAATGTGGAAGCAATTCCAGTTTCTTTCGAAGTTTTTCTTCGCTGAAAATCCATCCTGTATATGAATTAATAATATTTAAATTTTGATCGAGCTGGACGATTGCGACGAATGGATAATAATCTTTACTTCGATACCGCAAATCAATAAATCGAACTTCATAATAGTTATCATAATCGAAAATATCCCAGCGATATACAGGCGAGAAAGATAAGAAAGCAGATATATTTTCATCTCGCACAGCAGCTTGCATAATGGCAGTATTCGGGAACGGTACGCGATTAAATTTATCGTATACAAGGATATTACCGCGGTGCCATCTTGCGACGTAGTAATGTTCAGTTGTAACGACGGCTAAATGATAATGATAAAATTTGTAAGAAGGAGAAATAATCACTTTCTCTACATTTTTGAAACGTTTGTATACTACACTTTTGATATTTCGATGCATCATAATGCGGCCGATGTAGTAAACAAACATTAATATATACGCTGCTAAAGCAGTATAGCCTTTATGTGCTCCGACAAGCATACAGGCTATAGCGAGTATATGGATAAAGAAAATGACCGTATCAAACGTATTAATTATGCCGAGCGCTACCCATTTTTTTGTGAAGGGCCTTAATGCCTGTGTACCATAGGCGTTGAAAATATCCACAAAGACATGAAGAAAGACGGCAATAAATGACCAAAGTAGTAGATGCAGATAGGGAGCGTCTGAAAAGAAGGCGAAAGAGATGCCACTTATAAGGAATGACCAAAGAATCACTGCAGGAATGGAATGAGTAATCCCGCGATGATTTCTTATATATTTAGCGTTATTACGCAATTTTAAAACTGTATCGATGTCAGGAATATTGGAACCGGCAATTGTTGCAAGCATCACTGCTTGTGGCCCAATATCACTTTGTGCTATAGCTGGATCTAATGTTGCCAAACTGCCTAGAGTAACGCCCATAACAAGGTGAGTGGCTGTGTCCATAGAAATCCACCTCCGTTTTTTATTAATGTAACTCTTTTTATTCGATACCTCAAGTCCTTTGCCTTCTATTTCCTATGTCATCTTACTTAAATTTTTTCCTAAAATCTTTATAATAGTACATATATGCAAAAAAATGAGGGGGATCAAGTTTGACACTTGAAATATTAAATGAGTTTAACATAGAACAGTTTCAAAATGATTTAATTGGTTGGTTTGAAAAAGAACAACGTGATTTACCGTGGCGAAAAAATAAAGATCCATACCGTGTTTGGGTTTCGGAAATTATGTTACAGCAAACAAGGGTAGAGGCTGTAAAACCATATTACGCAAATTTTATGGGGAAGTTTCCTACGCTTGAAGCGCTAGCAACTGCCGATGATGAAGAAGTATTAAAAGCATGGGAAGGCTTAGGTTATTATTCTAGAGCACGAAATTTACACGCGGCAGTAAAAGAGGTAAAAGAAGTATATGGCGGGACAGTACCGAGCGATGTAAAGAAAATTGAAAAATTAAAAGGAGTAGGACCATATACAAAAGGTGCCATTTTAAGCATTGCATATGGCATACCAGAGCCAGCGGTTGATGGAAATGTTATGCGCGTATTATCTCGTATTTTATCAGTGTGGGATGATATTGCAAAACCGAAGACGAGAAAGGTTTTTGAAGAGATTGTGCGTGAAATTATTTCGGTAGAAAATCCATCTTATTTTAACCAAGGTTTGATGGAATTAGGGGCATTAATTTGTATACCGAAAAATCCCTCTTGTTTACTTTGTCCTGTACGTGAACATTGCAGAGGGTATGCTGAAGGTGTTCAAAAAGAACTACCAGTGAAAAGTAAAGCGAAAGCACCTACAATGGTACCGCTCGTTGCAGGAGTACTTCAAACTGAAGATGGTCGTTACGTAATTAATAAACGCCCAAGTACGGGATTACTGGCTAATATGTGGGAGTTCCCGAATATTGAACTAGGTGAAGGTATTCGTAATCAGAAACAACAGCTTACGGATTATATGAAGGAGAGCTTTGATCTCTCGGTTTCAATTGATGAATACGCGATGAATGTACAACATACTTTTACACATCGTACTTGGGATATATTTATATTTTACGGAAAAGTAACAGGTAATATTGTCGAAACGGATACATTAAAGTTTGTGTCGAAAGAAGCGTTCGAACAGTTACCTTTCTCGAAATCACATCGTACAATTTACGAAAAGTGTGTTGAGAAAATTACAATGCAATAAAGTGAAACTTTAATCAGTGGGGGTCTTACTGCCCGTTAATGCGGGATAAATAATAAAAACGTGTTCCAGAACTTTGGAACACGTTTTTTATATTGAAAATAAATTTGTATTTTGAGGTTAAAAATCCATGCGTTTATAATCCGCCCCGTGACTCGATTTCTTTCACAACTTCTTTATAAATCGTTTGTCCCTCTACATTTAGATAAGGCATAATTTGCTGAAATGAATGATGAAAATAAGCTAATTCATCCTCTTTCCATTCATTTTTGGAAATCATAGTTAGCTCAGTCATATCACGCCCAGTATACATATTCCCACCTCCATCATATGTAGTTTGAATGAGTGATAAGAGATATATACGTGAATTTTTAAAAAGAAAATTAGGGATAACTTCTAAGCGAATTGGTTACATTATTGATTGTGGAGGTGAGAAAGATGAGTAAAAAACAACAAGGTTATAATAAGGCAACTTCTGGTGCTAGCATTCAAAGTACAAATGCTAGCTATGGTACAGAGTTTGCAACTGAAACGAATGTACAAGCAGTAAAACAAGCAAACGCACAATCAGAGGCACAGAAAGCACAAGCTTCTGGTGCTCAAAGTGCAAATGCTAGTTATGGTACAGAGTTTGCAACTGAAACAGATGTGCATGCAGTGAAAAAACAAAATGCACAATCAGCTGCAAAACAATCACAATCTTCTAGCTCAAATCAGTAATGAAGGAAAAACACTTCTCCGTTCGAGAGAAGTGTTTTCTTTGTGTGCGTGTCACTGTAATGAAAATAAAGGGAACGACATAACTTCTAATAAGTCAACAAATATAGTCAAAGGAGAAAGAAGTTCACGATTAGAAATATGTAATAGGAATTATAACTGGCGAATGAATCAAAAGGGGGTAAGTGATGAACGATTTTGATAAGTTGGTAGGAGAGCAGTTGGAAACGATGGATGAGCTTTTAAAGTTACAATCACATTTAGAGAAGTATCAGCAAATTGAAATGAGTGGAAGGGATACGTGTGATAAAAAAGAATTGCATTTTATCCGTCAAGAAATATACAGAACAGAAATAGCATTAAAACTTTTGCATGAAAAATTTGAACAGCAAACGAATAATGTGATTCAATCTTTTGAAACCGAAAAAATAATTTAAAATTAAGGGTGAGGTATGTTGTTGATTTTAGGGAGAAGTCCTTTCTTAAACAGAGATGAGGGGACTTTTCTTTTTGTTATATCTTCGTTTAATCTTCTAAAATACGTATTGCTAATTCATAGAGGATTTTCCTTTAGTAAAAGGGTTGGTGATGTGGTATTCAATAATACAAACTTCATTATATTCCTCATGAAAACAAGTGTCCTATCGCTTTAGTTTTAAAATTTTGACAAAAAAGTTATAATAGAAAAAAAGTGAATGCAGTTCAAGGGGTAGTTAAGATAACTTAAGAATGGCATTTGCAGTTGAAAGAAGGGAGCATATATGGGATTTCCCAAAGAAGGAGAAAAGGTACAAATACATAGTTATAAACATAATGGCTCCATTCATAGAATGTGGGAAGAGACAACGATTTTAAAAGGGACGCAGAGTCTTGTGATCGGCGCGAATGATCGTACAGTAGTTACGGAATCAGATGGCCGAACATGGATTACTCGCGAACCTGCGATTTGTTACTTTCATGCCAATTATTGGTTTAATGTGATTGGAATGCTAAGGGAAGAAGGAGTATATTATTATTGTAATTTAAGTTCTCCTTTTGCATATGACTCTGAGGCATTAAAGTATATTGATTACGATTTAGATATTAAAGTGTATCCGGATATGACATATACACTTTTAGATGAAGATGAGTATGAGAAGCATAGCCAAATCATGCAGTATCCACCTGTTATTGATACAATTTTAAAACGAAATGTAGCACATTTAACACAGTGGATTCATCAAAGAAAAGGTCCATTCGCACCGGATTTCGTAGATATGTGGTACGAAAGATATTTAATGTACAGAAATTAAAACAAACCTGCAGGGGATTTCCCGGCAGGTTTGTCCTATTAGAGGGGGGATTATGTGCAAGGTATAAAAAGATATTTACAATTTGTTAAACCATATCGATGGCTTATTGCTATTACAATTATTATTGGTCTTGTGAAGTTTGGTATCCCGCTTATTATGCCATGGTTATTAAAGTATATTATTGATGATGTTATTCAAGGCACGGGATCGCTTCAAGAAAAAACGTCTCAATTAATAACCGCAATTGGGATTGCTTTTTTTATTTTTGCAGTAGTAAGGCCGCCGATAGAATATTATCGTCAATATTTCGCGCAGCGCATTGCCAATACAATACTATACGATTTACGAAAATATATTTTTGGGCACTTGCAAAAATTGAGCTTACGTTATTATTCGAACACAAAAACAGGGGAGCTTATTTCACGTGTAATCCATGATGTAGAACAAACGAAGGACTTTGTAATTACTGGTCTTATGAATGTTTGGTTAGATACTGCAACAATTGTTATTGCCATTATCGTTATGTTTTCTATGAATATAAAATTAACCTTTGTTGCTTTATTAATCTTACCTATTTATGTAGTTGCAGTGAAATATTTTTTCGGGCGCCTTCGAAAATTGACGAAAGAGCGCTCACAAGCGTTAGCAACTATGCAAGGGTATTTACATGAACGTATTCAAGGGATGCAAGTGACACGTAGTTTTGCATTAGAAGAGTATGAAAGAGGACAGTTTGAAAAGAGAAATAATGAATTTTTAACGAAAGCACTAACTCATACGAGTTGGACAGCGAGAACATTTTCGGCAGTGAATACGTTAACGGATTTAGGGCCATTACTTGTTATTGGTTTTGCAGCGTATGAGGTAATTCAAGGATCGTTAACACTGGGTACTATGGTTGCTTTTGTTGGATATATGGATAGTTTATATAGTCCGCTTCGTCGCCTTGTTAATTCATCTACAACATTAACACAGTCTTTCGCCTCGATGGATCGAGTGTTTGAATTGTTGGATGAAAAATACGATATTGTTAATGTGCCAAATGCGGTGCAAACGAAAAGGTTAAATGGGGAAGTTACATTTGATAATGTTTCTTTTCGTTATAATGCGGATGAAAAAGAAATATTGCATAATCTGTCATTAACTATGCGCCCGGGAGAGAAGGTTGCGCTTGTAGGGGCAAGTGGAGGAGGAAAGTCATCTCTTGCTAGTTTAATTCCGCGTTTTTATGATGTTTCTGAAGGTGCAGTTTATATAGACGGGATAGATGTAAGAAAGTATAATATGAGAAATTTACGTAGTCATATTGGAATTGTGCTACAAGATAATTTATTATTTAGCGATACAATCGGGGCTAATATTTTATATGGCAATCCGAAAGCTACAGAGGCGGAAGTGATTTCAGCTGCCAAAGCTGCACAAATTCATAATTTTATTACAGAGTTGCCAGACGGCTATGATACTGTCGTTGGGGAACGTGGTGTGAAATTATCTGGTGGACAAAGACAGCGTGTAGCAATCGCGCGGGTTTTTCTAAAGAATCCGTCTTTACTTATATTAGATGAAGCAACGTCCGCTTTAGATTTAGAAAATGAACGGTATATTCAAGAGGCACTGCAAACGTTAGCTGCAGATCGGACAACAATTATCATTGCACACCGATTAGCGACGATCACGCATGTCGATACAATTATTTATGTTGAAGATGGTGAAATAAAAGAAAAGGGTTCTCATGAAGAGTTAATGAAAAAAAGGGGATTTTATTACAATCTATATCGACTTCAGCATATAACAGAAACAGCTCCTTTAGCGTAAAAGGAGCTGTTTTTTATTCGTCTTCTTTTTTATCTTCGATTTGGAGTTCGCTTTCTGGTTTATGGTATGTGTAGAAGCTATCCACAAGTAAATCTAAATGCTCTACTTCCTCACTGTAGTTAATAATTGAAGAAATAAGAGGGAAGAGGTGTAACCATATTTTATATGCTTCCTCATCGTCCTTATTTTGATAATCCATAAAGATATCAATCAATTCTTGTTTACCTGTTTCAACTTCATCAAGCATCTCAACAGATTGTTGTTTCTTTGCTTTACCAATAAATTTTAATAACACTTGTTCGTGATAATGCGTTAATGAATCAAGTTCGTTTTGAATAGATTCCTGAAACTCTTCTGGCATATAGCGCAGTTCATTTTCAGTGCGATGTAATGACTTTAACGTGCTTAAAGCACGGCTTGTTGTCGCTAACATTTGTCTGAATAAAACGAGCTTACGAATTTTCGCGAATTGTATTTTTTTCGTATAGCTTCTTTCTTCTTTATACAGCAAATAGTAATGATTTAGTTTAATCATTTTTTCTTTCATGCGATCAATATCGGTTTTTAGCGTTGTAAAATCAGAAGCTTGCCTACTGTTCATACGAATCCATTTAACAATTTCCTCTGTATTATCAACGATGCGATGGTAAAGTTTTGTTTCATATTTTGGCGGCATAAATACTAAATTTACAAGCGAAGCCGCAATAATTCCAATCATAATCGTCGCGAATCGAAGTAAGGCAAAATTAAAGAAATCTTCGCCTTGATACTCCATAATGGCGATAACTGTTACTAAAGCGAGTGATATTGTTTTTTCTAAGTGTAATTGTAAAGTAAGAGCAATTACTAATATACACGTTAATCCAATAATAAAAGGATTATGTCCAAAAGCAGTAGCAAATACGATAGCGAATACCGCACCAATTACGTTTGCTTGAATTTGCTCAAGAGCTGTTAAATACGAGCGATATACAGACGGTTGAACAGCAAAGATAGCTGAGATTCCCGCAAATACTGGACTCGGTAATTGAAGTAAAATACAAGCAAATAAAGCTAATGTAATGGCAATACCCGTTTTTAAAATGCGAGCACCAAGTTTCATACCCTTATTGATATCCTTTCTCTTGTCATAATGAATGTACAACATGATACTATACATTCATTACAATATGTTAGCAAGTGATATTTTAGTGACGTTAAAAAGTTTAATAAATAAATTACAATCAATTTATAATTTCTCCAAATTCTCTTTAAACATCTATTCTTTAATAAAAAAACCTGCTGAATTTCAGCAGGTTTCAAATTGTTATTCTAGATTACTATGCGATGCTCGCTTCGTCAATTTTTTTATGAAAATAAATATTATACATATCATTCGGTTGAAATAGATGGATCCGCCTGTTCTTTTTTCGGGATAATTTCATAGAAGTGAAGCTGGATATCATCTAATAATGGTGTTAACAAAGCGACTTCTTCATATTGTTCATGCTCATTTAATACACGAATGTAGTCTAATAATAATTCGTTTACATCTTGTAAACCATGTTTACTAATTGGCTGCAATGTTACATTTGCACCTTTAGCGATTCTTCTTTTTAAAGCGTGTTCTGTTAAACCTAAGTTTGGCTCATGACGTAAATAAACAACACCACCAGTCATGCCGGCACAAATCCATGGACCAGGATCTCCTAAAACAAGAGCACGACCATTTGTCATATATTCAAAAGCAAATCCTTTTATATTAGAATATACTCCGATATTTCCTTGTTCTTTTTCGCGAAGTGGTTTTGTAATTCTGCCTCCAATTATCATATCTGCTCCAGAAAGGCGAATGCCAGCACGAGCATCAGCGTTACCTTGTACGTATAATGCACCTTTTTGAGCGCCGTATCCAAATCCTTTTCCGACAGAACCGTTATAATATGTTCCATCTTTTCCTTTTGCTTTCGTTATATAAATGCCACCGCCAAATGAAGTTTTTCCAATTCCATCTTGCGCGCCACCATTTACGTGTATAAATAAGTTCTCGCTATTGTACGCGCCTAATCCGTTTCCGGGAACAGATCCGTTTGTATACTTTAATGTAAGTGGTTCAAGTTGAGTGTTTTCATATAATTTGCTACGAATACGATAACAGGATTCTAGACCGCCCATTACGCGTTGCTCTACGCCGACGCTTACTAATTCTTTTGACTGGAGAGAATTTGTTGTTTCAAATTGTTTTTCTTGTACAGATACCTTTATTTTCACGGATGAATCTTCTATCGTTTGTATTAAATTACGTAAGTCTAATAAGTCCTTGCCTCGAGTTTGTTCTAATAAATCCGATCGTCCGATAATATCTTGTAAGTTTGTGTAACCGAGCTGCCCTGTTAAACGTTTCAATTCTGTACCGAAAGTAGTGAATAGGCTTAATAGCCCTGTAACTGCGCTTGCTAATTCACGTGGAACGAAACGGCGCAGTCCATGTTCTTTCGCTTGAGCTTCAGATTCAATTTGTGTTGCAATTCCGACGTGGCACGTATCAAGATGACAACCACGGCAAGTTGTACAGCCAATTGCAATCATTGATAATGTGCCAAATCCGATCCGGTTTGCTCCAAGGAGCATGATTTTTAAGGCGTCATTGACACTTCGAATACCGCCGTCTGCCCAAATTTCTACTTTATGTCTCATATTTGCTTCTAGTAACGCATTGTGAGCAGCTTTAACACCGATTTCTACAGGAAGACCTACATGTTGCAATGCGTGAATACGCGCAGCGCCTGTTCCGCCATCAAATCCACTAATGTTAATAAAGTCAGCGCCAGCTTTTGCGATACCGACAGCAATTGTTCCGATGTTAGGAACGACAGGAACTTTTACAGCTACTTTTGCAAGATGATTAGCCGTTTTAATTTCTGTAATCATTTGAGCCAAGTCTTCAATTGAATAAATATCATGGTTGTTAGAAGGTGAAATTAAATCTGAACCGATTGTAGCATTACGCGCTTCCGCAATTTTGGCAGTCACTTTTGAACCAGGCAAATGTCCACCTTCACCAGGCTTTGCTCCTTGACCGATTTTTATTTCAATTAAATTTGATGAATTTAGTAGTTCAGCGTTTACTCCAAATCGGCCAGATGCAACTTGTTGTCCGCGTGTATGTGGGTATTTACCAATCATATCTTTAATTTCGCCGCCTTCACCGTTCAAACTAATCATATTTAACTGATTGGCAGCTTCTGCATATGCGCGAAAGGCAATTTCATTTTGAGAACCGAATGACATAGAACTAATAATAAATGGTAAATCATGATTGTGAATGCCGATGGACACTTCTTCAGTTGGAATTACATGTTTTGTTTGTTTTGTTTGCATAAGGTGCCTGATTGCGATAGGGTTATTTTCTTCTAATTCACTTAACTTTTCGCGGTAATCATCATAAGAGTTTCCTTTTGCAACATCACCAATTGCTTTCCAAATCCGGGGGAATATATGAAATGATTTTCGCATTCTAACTTTTGGATTGTTATAATCATCAGCTCGAATTTTCGCATCTTCAGCAAGTGATTCAAGTGAAAAAGCTAAATCATTTGAACCGAAGAAGTTTGTAATTTGTAATATATTTGCGATTTCCTCATGTAATCCAATAGAGGAGAAGAGGCGACCGTAACCGCGTAATTCATGAATTCCAATCGTTGAAATTACTTTCTCTAGTCCTTTATTAAGTGCGGTATACAAATTAGTAATTGGTGCTTTTGTTCCATCATTTACCGTTGCGAACAATAAATATGGATTAATACCATCTGCCCCTAATCCGTATAGCGTGACGATATCGTGTAAGGAGCGAAGGGCGCCAGAACGTATAACGAGAGAGCATTTCCGGCGTAATTTATTTTCAGTTAATGTTTGATGTACTTTAGCAGTAACTAAATGTGGATCAATCCATAACAGTTCATTTTGATGAGATTTAGCGTCATCTAATAAAAGTAGGGAAGCCCCGTCTTTAACGGCTGCTATCGCCTCGGAACTAATTCGATTTAATGCGCTTTGTAAAGTTTCTGATGGGCTAAATGTAACAGGAATTGTAGAGACAGAGCTATGAGTGATGAATAGCTGTATAAGTTGTTCGTACGTAATCGTCTGTAAGTCTGCCGCGATAGATTGAGCTAAACTCCCTTCTAAAATAATTGGTGAGAGCATCTCAATTACAAATGGTTGTTTAGAGTTATCTAATAAACTCGGACGCTCTCCGAGTACAGTACGTGTGGAGAAGTGTTCGACTTCTCGATCACGATCGATTGCTGGATTGGTAACAACGGCTACACTTTCTTTAATGAAATCAGCAATATTTCGTCTATCTGTATCAAGTGCGGCAAGTGGTGAGTCATGCCCAAGTGACCGAATTGGTTCGACGCCTTTTGTTGCCATCTGTTCAAGGAGCTGAATATGTTCTCGATCCCAGCCGAAAGCGACGTATTGCTTCGTTTCAACTTGAACAGAATCACATAATCCCTCAGTTTCTTTCGTTTCAGGGATAGATAAGTTTACATGATAGTTGGTAACATCGATTCGTTTCTTAAAACGGTTGTATACTTCAATTTGATAATTATCGTATTCATAGAGAACAAGCTCATCTTGTTCATTCCATTTTAATCCAACCTTTTCGCCAGGAGCGAGTGGTTTCGGCTCTGCTACATATTCGGCTGGTGATACAACTCCAGGTTCAGAAGAGAAAATATAGGAGCTCTCTGTCTCTACTTTCCAAACAGGGCGTAATCCAAGGGAATCGACACTGAAAACAGCTTCATCTTTATAACGTGAAATGATGCCAGCTGGACCTTGTGCGAAATGCCCCCAAGCCTCACGTATATAAGTGTATAAGTTTTGTAAGTTTGTTTCGTAAAGTTTTATTTCATTAATAATTGGTGGAAATAATATATCCATTGCTTCAAATAAACTGTAGTTATACTGAACGAGAAGGGTTTCTAAGGTGCGGTTTAAATCTTGGGAATCACTGCCCCCGGCAGTAAGTGGTACATTAATCATGTCAGCTTGATCACGTAATTTTGCAATCGTGTTAATTTCACCATTATGCCCGAGAATACTAAATGGTTGTACACGAAAAAAATTAGATAACGTATTAGTAGAATAGCGATTATGTCCTAGTGTCATAGTTGAAGCGATAAGTGGGTGTTGTAAATCATTGTAATAAGCAACGAGTGTATCACCAGCGCCCAGAACTTTATATACAACATGTTCATGACTTAATGAGGCAACATGAATTGCTTCATTTTCTTCGATTTTTATTGTTACAGAAAATAATGTTTGTTCAATATTTTTAACTTCACTTTGGGCGATAAGGGCAATTTGCCAAAATAAAGGTTCTTCTTGTTTACCAAGAGGACCGAGTGCATCTGAGTTTATTACATCATCATTTTCGAGAACAATTGTAAAGTTTTCATTGTTTAGTTGCGTACGAATGTAATCTTTTAACTCAGCAATGTTTTCTTTTTTGTTTAGAAAAAAATGTCCAACGATAAAGTGGGGATGATCCACAATCGTTGGATTATATCCGCTACTTTTTAGTTTTTCATTCCAAAGTGCTTTTGGCATGTCGATATGAATTCCGATGCCATCTCCTTCGCCATTAATGAAACCAGCTCTATGATTCATTTTGACTAGTGATTGTATACACAAATCGATGTTTTCTTTTGTAGGAATTCTTCGTTTTTCCATAACGGAAACGATTCCACACGCATCATGTTCTGCATTTTTATAATTCCGAAATAAAGACGGTGTCCATTTATTTTTTTTATTGAGCATCCGTCAATCCCCCCTCTGGAAAATGAATTTTGAATAATCTTACTATTTAAGGCGTGAACTGCCTTGTATACAGGGATAGTAAGGATATAAAAGAATATAAAACAGATAATTATGAATAATTATACTATTAATGAGGGATTTATGAAATAGAAAAAAGGAAAAAAGAAAGATGGGCTTTCTTTTTTCCTTTTGAATGAAGAGATTATTTATTGTTCGCTAGGGTAGAAAATGCTCTGCCAACAGCTTCAATTGTATATTCAATATCTTCTTTTGTATGTTCTGTCGTTAAGAACCATGCTTCATATTTAGAAGGTGCTAAATTAATACCTTCTTGAAGCATCAGCTTGAAGAATCTACCGAACATTTCACCATCTGTATTTTTGGCTGCATCGTAATCTTCAATTGTATTTGTCGTGAAGTATACAGTTAATGCACCCTTTAGACGGTTTACTGTAATATCGATGTTATGTTTTGTAGCTTGTTCTAAAATTCCTTTTTCAAGCATTGCGCCAAGTGCATCTAATTTCTCGTATACGCCTTCTTGTTGAAGTACTTCTAGGCAGGCAATACCTGATGCCATAGAAGCAGGGTTCCCGGCCATTGTACCAGCTTGGTATGCAGGGCCGAGCGGTGCAACTTGTTCCATAATTTCTTTCTTACCACCGTAAGCACCAATTGGAAGGCCACCGCCGATAACTTTACCAAGTGCTGTTAGATCTGGGGTTACGCCAAGTAAGTCTTGAGCGCCGCCATACATAAAGCGGAAAGCAGTAATAACTTCATCATAAATTACTAGTGCACCAGCTTCGTGAACAAGTTCATTAACTTTTTCAAGGAAGCCAGGTTTTGGCTCTACAATACCGAAGTTTCCAACGATTGGCTCTACAAGGATAGCTGCTACTTCATGTCCCCATTTATCTAACGCTTCTTTTAAAGTTTCTACATTATTAAATGGAACAGTAATAACTTCTTGGGCGATACTTTGTGGCACGCCAGCTGAATCAGGAATTCCAAGGGTAGAAGGACCAGAGCCAGCTGCTACAAGTACTAAATCGGAATGACCGTGGTAACAACCAGCGAATTTCATAATTTTTGTGCGGCCAGTGTAAGCACGAGCAACACGAATGGTTGTCATAACGGATTCTGTACCAGAGTTTACGAAGCGGACTTTATCTAAAGCGGGCATTGCTTCTTTTAACATTTTTGCGAATTTTACTTCTAATGCTGTTGGAGTACCGTATAGTACGCCGTTTTCAGCCGCTGTTTTAATTGCTTCTGTTACATGTGGGTGAGCATGTCCAGTAATAATTGGGCCATATGCTGCTAAATAGTCGATATATTTATTTCCATCTACATCCCAGAAATAAGCACCTTTCCCGCGTTCCATTGCAACAGGGGAACCGCCTCCAACTGCTTTAAAAGAGCGAGAAGGACTATTAACACCACCAACGATATGTTCTAACGCTTCTTTATGTAATGCTTCTGATTTCGTGAAATTCACTACAATTCATCTCCTTACAAAAATCTATGTATTATTCTAACATGTTTTTCGAAAAGACGTATTGTTTGTGATAGAAGGAGCAGTTGGGTAAACTATTCGTTGTGACATTTAGGAAGGGGGTCCGATTATGAAATCGGTAATTGAGGTACAAGGGTTACGTAAAGAGTTTACAGCTTATTCAAGTCGTCCGGGCTTAAAGGGTGCATTTCGCGATTTATTAAATCGTAATTATAAAATAGTGCCAGCAGTAAATGATGTTTCTTTTACTATAAAGCAAGGTGAAATGGTTGGTTATATTGGTGAGAATGGTGCTGGTAAATCAACGACGATTAAAATGCTTACAGGGATTTTGACTCCGACATCAGGACAAATTACAGTGAACGGAATGAATCCACACAAACAGAGAGAAGAATTTGTAAGAACAATCGGTGTTGTGTTTGGGCAGCGTTCGCAGCTTTGGTGGGATATTGCTGTACAAGAATCATTTCGTTTATTGAAGAAAGTGTACGGTGTATCAGACGCTCAGTATAAGGAACATATGGAACATGTTATTGAAACGTTAGATATCGGTCCTTTATTAGATAAACCGGTCCGGAAATTATCTCTTGGTCAAAGAATGCGTTGTGAATTAGCAGCGGCGTTAATTCATAATCCGCCGTTATTATTTTTAGATGAACCAACAATTGGACTAGATGTTCTTGTGAAATTGAAAATACGAGAATTCTTAAAAGAGATGAATGAACGTTATAAAACAACAATTTTATTAACGACACATGATATTACTGATATTGAAGCTTTATGTGAACGCGTCATCATGCTTGATGAAGGAAATATTATGTATGACGGATCTTTAGATAATCTTCGTACGCAGTGGGGAGTAGAGAAGGAAATACATTTTCAGTTTGTTGCCCCAGTTTCATACCAGGAGTTATCAATGGTTATGCCAGATAGTCATGTTGTTTGGTCAAAAGCGAAAGAAGAAAACGCATGGGTTGCAAAAATACCGAATGAAGAAGTTATCATTTCTATGTTGATTTCTAAAGTAGTACAAGCCTTTCAAATTAAAGATTTGAAAATTAACGAAGTGTCTACAGAGGAAATTATTCGTAACATTTATGAAGAAGGTATTATGCATGGGTAAGTATATTGAAATGATTCGGATTCGTTTTTTAATGATGCTTGCTTATCGTACAAATTATTACAGCGGGATTTTAATTTATACGATTAACATTGGTGCGTATTATTTTTTATGGCAAGCAATTTATAGCGGGAAAGAGAATATTGAAAGTTTATCTATTTCGCAAATGACTACGTATATTGCAATCGCATGGATGGCACGCGCTTTTTATTTCAATAACATAGATAGAGAAATTGCGATGGAAATTCAAGAAGGACGTGTGGCGGTAGAACTAATTCGTCCATATAACTATTTAGGTATGAAAGTTATGCAAGGGCTTGGAGAAGGGATATTCCGTTTTGCTTTCTTTTCAATTCCGGGTATGGTTATTGTTACGTTATTATTTTCATTACAAATTACAACGAATTTTCAAACGTGGTTATATTTCTTCTTATCTTTAATATTTAGTTTTATCATTAATACACAAATAAATTTAATGACAGGAATGCTTACATTCTTCTTATTTAATAATAGTGGAATTATGTATGCGAAACGTGTTGTTATCGATTTATTTTCTGGTTTATTATTACCGATTAGTTTTTATCCGTTATGGGCCCAAAAAGCAATGGTGTTTTTACCGTTTCAAGCAATTAGTTATATTCCGAGTATGATTTTCTCTGAAGGTATACAAGGAAGTAAGTTATATGAAGCTTTATTATTTCAAATGATTTGGGCAATTATACTTATTATTCCAATTGTACTGATGTGGAAAACGGCGAGAAAACGTCTAATCGTACAAGGGGGATGACGAGATGATATATATAAAATTATTTTTGCAATATGCAAGTCAATATATAAAAACAAAATTGGAGTATCGTGGCGATTTTATCGTCGGATTACTTTCAGATTTATCACTACAAGCTGTTAATTTAATCTTCATTCTCGTTGTGTTTGGGCATACTCAAGCACTAAAAGGGTGGAGTCGAGAAGAAGTAATCTTTATCTATGGGTTCTTTTTAGTACCGTTTGCCATTTTTTCAGCTTTCTTTAATATATGGGACTTTAATGATCGTTACATTATTAAAGGAGAAATGGACCGTATATTAACGAGACCGATTCATAGTTTATTTCAAATTATATTAGAAAGAATGGAACTTGAATCTTTAATTGGAGCTATTACGGGGATTATTGTGATGGGTTATGCAGCAATGGAGCTGCAATTATCTTTTTACTGGTATGATTTCTTCTTATTCCTAATTATGGCAGGGGGAGGGGCACTTGTGTACGGCGGGATATTTGTTACGCTTGCAAGTCTTGGCTTTTGGTCGGATGCGAAAAGTTCCATTATGCCGCTTATGTATAACATAGGGAATTATGGACGCTACCCTGTTGATATTTATAACCGTGTTATTCGCTTTGTTTTAACGTTTGTTTTACCGTTTGCATTTGTTGGGGTATATCCAGCAGCATACTTTTTAAGAAAAACAGAGTGGAATAGCTATGCTTTCGCAACGCCAATTGTTGGTGTTATCTGTTTTACTATTGCAATTACCCTCTGGAATCAAGGGGTTAAACGATATCGTGGTGCAGGGAATTAATTATAGAAGCTTGTTCGTTTCTAAGGGATAAATCAGCTATAGTCCTCATACATATAAAATGAGGTGGAGGACATGTTATGGGGATTTATTCTATTAATTGCAGCAATCGCTATTTTGAGAAGTGTCCAATTATTATGGAGTTCATATTCAAATTCCAATCGTTTCTTTTCGCTGTACAATTTAGCTACGTTGTTTTTAATTTATACAACGGTACTGATTGCGTTTGGATTAAGTTATGTTGTGCTAGAGGAAATGGGTTTTGCAGTTTTGAAAGAAGATGGGGATAGGTTAAGTGCTCATTCCTTTCAGCTCGTTGAAATATGTTTATATTTTAGCGCGGTTACTTTATTGTCCGTTGGATATGGTGATATAGCTCCGATTGGAATCGGAAGATGGATTGCAATTGGAGAAGCGCTAATTGGATATACATTACCGTTTGCATTTGTGGTAAGGACTGTAATGGACAATGAAAAATAAGGTAGCATTTGTTATAGTAATAGAAAAGAAAAGGAGTGATAACAATGATCACAGTAGGAGAAATAGCACCGGAATTCACATTAGAGGGAAGTACCGGAGAACAAATTCGCTTAGCTGACTTCCGAGGTAAAAATGTAGTTTTATATTTTTATCCGAAAGATATGACTCCAGGGTGTACAACTGAAGCGTGTGATTTTCGTGATGCATATGGATTATTCCAAGAGAAGGACACGGTCATCCTTGGTGTCAGTCCTGATTCGGTGAACAGACATATGAAATTCATCGAGAAGCATGAGCTTCCATTTGTACTTTTAGTAGATGAAGATCATAAAGTAGCAGAATTGTACGATGTTTGGAAGTTGAAAAAGAACTTTGGAAAAGAGTACATGGGAATCGAGCGTTCTACATTCCTTATCAATAAAGATGGTGAACTTGTAAAAGAATGGCGTAAAGTGAAAGTGAAAGGACATATTGAGGACGTTCTTTCTTATATAAAGTGAAACTTTAATTAGTGGGGGGTGTCTATCTACACTGATTATTAGCCCGCACCAATTGGGCTTTTACGGGCAGCCCGACTCCCGCCTAACTCCTTCGCATTTGCGGAATTTTGAAGTGGGAGTCTTACTGCCCGCAAATAGCGGGATAAAATAATCTATATTAATGTGGAGAAAAAATATATATGTAAGGCATGCGTCTATACATATTTTCTTGCGATACATAAAGTGAAAGTGTAGGGCATACCTCCTCAGATGATAGTATTCCAAGTGCGATTATGTCGCACTTTTTTCTATGTAAATGTATAGGAAATGGGGGAAGGTATATAAGAATAAGGATATATACAAAAATAAACCACATACTTATAGTAGAAATATTGACGATTTATAAGAAAAAGAGTACACTCTTTATAAGAATTATAAAATAATAATCCGTATAGAATCGGGGTGCATGACGGTGGTCAAAGAAGAATTAAAAGAAGCGCTAGAAATGCTGAAAAATACGGGTGTACGCATTACTCCACAGCGTCATGCTATTTTAGAGTACCTTGTGGAATCTATGACGCACCCAACAGCGGATGACATTTATAAAGCATTAGAAGGTAAGTTTCCAAATATGAGTGTTGCAACTGTTTATAATAACTTACGTGTGTTTAAAGAAGTTGGACTTGTAAAGGAATTAACTTATGGGGATGCTTCAAGTAGATTTGATTATGTTACAAGTCAACATTATCATGTGATTTGCGAAAAATGTGGTAAGATTGTTGATTTTCCTTATGGAGGTTTGGAACAGCTTGAAGAGGAAGCTGCGAAAACGACAGGCTTCGTTATTAATAGTCATCGCTTAGAAATTTATGGCGTTTGTCCAGAGTGTCATAAGGCGTAATATATAATGAAGAAAGAGGGTGACGAAATCGTCACCCTCTTTCTTCATTATATGGAGATGAAAAAATACTAAAGTGAAAGTACGTGTTATCCTTTATAGCTTTTTTTATTGTACTTCTCATTAAATTCTTTTCCTTCTAAACTCGGATCGAGTGTTAAAGGTTGGTTGCAATGCATACATGCGTCGACACGACCAAGCATTTTTGTTGGCTTATCGCAGCTTGGACAAATAATTTGTATCGTTTTTGTAGATAACATACCAATCCAAAAGTAAACAACAGTGCTAGCGATGACAGCTAAAAAACCAACCATCATAAAGGTTGTCATAATAATGATGTTTTCGCGAAAAAAGACACCTAAGTATGCAATGAAGAGACCGATAAATACTAAACTCAATGCAAAGGTTCGGATTTTATTAATTTTGTTCGAATATTTAATACCCATTCCCACCACACTCCTATAGGGATAATATAACACACAATTTAGAATATTTTATGAAAACGAAGGCGATGATTAAATTTATCACTTATTAAAGAACAGTAGTGCTTTCTTTTAAGATGCAATACAGAAAGAGATTAGGTGGAAGAAGTATGTCTATAAAAGAGGAGTAGTAATTTTTTTCTATAGTTAATTTAGCTTTTTAACGGGATGTGAAATTTTTTTGTAAAAAGTATTGACCCTACATATACTGCATGATATATTAATAAACGTCGCTGATGCGGAAACGCAGTAAACGACAAAAAAGAAAATGAAAAACTTAGTTGACATCGAAAAACGAAGATGTTAACATAAGGAAGTCGCAATTGAGCGATG
>NZ_JAFEMR010000013.1:0-167751 GCF_016892495.1 Bacillus sp. RIT 809
CCAAACATGATGCCAATAATGGATAACAACCAACCACCGAATATGATGCCATATCAAATGCCGTATCAACAGCCAATGATGCCGCCATATCCGCATTATCAGCAACAAAATCCATACAATCAAATGCCGTATCAACAAATGGCGCCGCAATATACTTCTATGCCAAATCCAAATATGATGCCAATGGATAATAATATGCCACCACTCGTACAAGGGGAAGAAGATTGTGGATGCGGAGGAGAGAGTAGGTTATATAGTCCGCAACCGGGTGGACCACAATACGCCAATCCTTTATATTATCAACCGACTCAGCCAGCATATGCACCGCAGCCAGGAACGATGTATTATCAGCCAGATCCACCAAATGTATTTGGAGAACCAGTTTCAGAAGAAGAGGATGAAGAGGAAGTTTAAAAAAGGTGGGGTTATTCCCGCCTTTTTTTATTCGTGATGGTCAGGAATATGGTGAATTTACATTAAGTGCTAGAAAATTCCTAGTGAAATATTAACAGTGTAAAAACCCTCTCTATTACTCATCATAAGGGGGAGCTTTTCGAAAGAGAAGTTCATTCTAACAAGGGGGGTTTTTGTATTGAATACGAAAGTAAAAGTTATTGCTGCTTCTTTGTTAGTTACCAGTGCATTAGCTGCATGTGGTACACCAAAAGATAATAATGCGATGGATGGACGTAACTATAATTACGAGCGTACATCTTATAATGACACACACCGATATAATGATAATGTAACGCGTAACGATCGTTCTACAGATTATGTAACATATAGAAACGGTCGTAACGATACAGGATATAATAATTATTACCGTGATGTAAATTACAATGGGCAAATTGCTAATCCGCATCCAACCCGTAATATTACAATGAACAATTCATACATTAACAATGATGGTAAAACTGCGGAGAAAATTACGAATCGTGTAAAACGTATGAATAACGTAGATCGAGTTTCTACAGTTGTATATGGAAACGATGTAGCGATTGCGGTAAAGCCACGTAATTCGGCGACAGATGAAACGGCAATGGCAAACGAAATTCGTCAAGCTGTTGCGAATGAAGTTGGAAATAGAAATGTTTATGTTTCTGTAAGAAATGACATGTTTACTCGTGTGGATGCAATGAGTACACGTCTACGTAACGGCACAGTTACAAATGATTTTAATCGTGACATAACAAATATGTTCCGAGACATTCGTTATGGCTTAACTGGTACAGTACGATAACAAAACAAAGAGGAAGGGATAGCCCTTCCTCTTTATTCATCTTCGTCTTGTAAACGACGTTTTTTAATAAACATGTTGCGTTTCTATCTTATTAATGTTATATTAGCAAAGCGATGAGCTAATTTACGTAAGTCGAGAGATATGCTTAAGTGCTAAACACGCGAATGTGGTCGCCTGGTTTCTCGCCGTAAACGCATCAAGACGCCTGCTTTGCAGGCGTCTTTCATTTTATATAAAAGTAACTGATACATGCAGATGAGGATTAACCCTTATCTGCATTTTTTATTTTCCTTAGAAATTTAATGCGATTTTTTATATGGATAAAACCCCCATTTCCGGAAAAGCTACAAATGAAAGTATGATTTTGCCTAGAAGAGGTGAACGGAAATGAAATGGATACTAATTGCAGTGCAAGCTTTCGTTATGATGTTTTGCTTAGCTTATGGATCCGATGTGAGGGCAGAAATAACAGAAAAAGAACCTGCAGTTACAATTTTATTAGAGCGTATGTATGTTGATGGAGAAGTAAGCGAGGAAATACTGACAGAAAAAGTAGTGGATTTAGAAAAGTTTTTGCAGCAATATAAAGAATGGCAACTTGTTGATCGTGATGATGTGCAAATCGTATTACAAAAGAAAGTGGATGATATTTCTCCTTTACTGAAAACGAGCGGTTATTTTGGTGTTTCAGAGGAAGGGATATTGCAAATTTTCAAAGGGGTACCGAAAAGTGATAACGCGATCCATTCCTTCTTTCAAATTGATATGAAAAAGCTTGAAAGTTATGAGCGTGCGGAATTGAAACGTGGTATTCGCATAAAATCAAAAGAAGGTTTTGTAAAGACAATCGAAAAAATGAAGCAGTACGCAGTGCAAAATCAGAAAAAAAGCAGCTCAGGGTGAGCTGCTTTTTCTTATTTATTCTTAGCTAAAATCTCTTTTGCGATTTCATCAATTAGCATATCTTTTCCGATTGGATTGAAGGCTTTCGTATTGAAGGCTTCATTTGATACTTCATATACGTGATTATTTTTTACTGCTTTATTATCTTTCCAAACGGCACTGTTTTTATAGTCTTCGTACACTTTATCAGCTTCTCCGCCGAAGTTTACAATAAACATTTGATCAGGCTGGAATGCAACAAGACCTTCTAGTGATACTTGTGCCATCGTTTGTTTTAAATCTGTACCTTTTGTTGCTGGAAGCTTTAAATCGTTAAAGAGTATGTCACCATATCCGAAGCTACCGTATACACGGAAGTTTTGTGGTGTTACTGCAACGAACATAAAGTTCTCATCTTTTGTTTTTTCTTTAATTTTTTTAGATAAAGACTCTGCTTTTTTATCGTAGTCTGCAATCCATTTGTCAGCTTTCTTCTCTTCGTCAAATAGTTTACCTACTTCTTTAAACTTACCGCGCCAGTCTTCTAGATTTGTTTCTAGAACAACTGTCGGTGCAACTTTTTCTAGTTGATCATAAATTTTCAATTGACGATTGTTTAAAATAATTAAGTCTGGTTTTAAAGCAGTAACAGCCTCTAGGTCAACTTTAGGCGCCCAGTACCAGCCGACTGCTTTTACTCCGTCTAGTTTGTCTGTTAAGTGATTTTGGATTTTATCTTTATATGTGTTCGCTGTGCCAACAGGTTTATGTCCAAGGATTAATAATTCCTCTGTTGATCCAGATAAGTCAACAATTCTCTTTGGATTAACTGGAATTGTTGCTTCCCCTTTAGCATGTTTTACAACTTTCGTTTTCGGTTGTTCTTTTGCTTTGGATTCTTCTTTTTGAGAAGAACAGCCAACAATAGAAAGAACAACTAGCATAATAGTAAATAAAATAAATAGCCTTTGTTTCATCCTGATGTAACCCCTTTAATTAATATTGATAATCATTATTGACTCCTGTATATTAAGGTGCTTTATACTTTCTGTCAATGGAAAATAACAGAAGTTTCAAATAGAGAACATTTGTTGGGGCAGTCTCGCTTTTCTATTGTTAAATATGTTAAAATGGAATACATGATTTGAGAGGGAGAGATCGTATTTTGTTTGAATATGTTACAGGTTACGTGGAGTATGTAGGACCGGAATATGTCGTAATTGATCATAATGGAATTGGTTATCAAATTTTCACACCAAATCCGTATGTATTTCAAAGAAGTAAGCAAGAAATTCGTGTCTATACATATCATTATGTGAGAGAAGATATTATGGCACTTTACGGATTTAAAACACGTGAAGAGCGTTTATTATTTACAAAATTGTTAGGTGTATCGGGGATTGGACCAAAAGGTGCTCTTGCAATTTTAGCTTCTGGTCAAACAGGACAGGTCGTGCAAGCGATTGAACATGAAGATGAGAAGTTTTTAGTGAAATTCCCAGGTGTCGGAAAGAAAACAGCGCGCCAAATGATTTTAGATTTAAAAGGAAAACTAGCAGATGTCGTGCCAGATGCGTTTGTTGACCTGTTCTCGGATGCCGAAAGTTTTGATCAGAAGAAAGGTTCATCAACTGAGCTTGATGAGGCACTTGAAGCACTACGAGCACTTGGTTACGCGGAGAGAGAAGTTTCTCGCGTTGTACCAGAACTATTAAAAGAATCACTTACAACGGATCAGTATATCAAAAAGGCACTTAGTCTTTTACTAAATGGTAAGAGGTGAGTATAATGGACGAACGTCTCCTTTCAGGGGAATCTGGATATGAAGATGCGGATTTAGAGTATTCATTACGGCCACAGACGCTCCGTCAGTATATTGGCCAAGATAAAGCGAAACATAATTTAGAAGTGTTTATTGAAGCGGCAAAAATGCGCGAAGAAACGTTAGATCACGTACTTTTATATGGACCACCTGGACTTGGTAAAACGACGCTTGCGAATATTATTTCCAATGAAATGGGTGTTAACATTCGAACAACGTCAGGTCCTGCAATTGAAAGACCAGGAGATTTAGCGGCTGTATTAACAGCACTTCAGCCTGGGGATGTATTATTTATTGATGAAATTCATCGTTTGCATAGATCTATTGAAGAAGTGTTATACCCAGCGATGGAAGACTTTTGCCTTGATATCGTTATTGGGAAAGGACCGTCAGCTCGTTCTGTACGTCTAGACTTACCTCCATTTACGCTAGTTGGGGCAACGACGCGTGCAGGTGCATTATCAGCACCACTTCGTGACCGTTTTGGTGTACTTTCACGATTAGAGTACTATACAGTAGATCAGCTTTCTGCGATTGTAGAACGTACAGCAGAAGTGTTTGAAGTTGAAATAGATTCGTTAGCTGCATTAGAAATTGCAAGGCGTGCCCGTGGTACACCTCGTATTGCGAATCGTCTATTACGACGTGTACGTGACTTCGCACAAGTTCGCAGTGACGGAACCATTGCGATGGAAATTACACAAATGGCGTTAGAACTATTACAAGTAGATAAATTAGGACTTGATCATATTGATCATAAATTACTGCTTGGTATTATTGAAAAGTTCCGCGGTGGTCCAGTTGGATTAGAAACTGTTTCAGCAACGATTGGGGAAGAATCGCATACGATTGAAGATGTGTATGAGCCGTATTTATTACAAATTGGCTTTTTACAAAGAACGCCAAGAGGCCGGATCGTAACGCCGCTCGCATATGAGCATTTCGGAATGGAGATGCCAAAAGTATGACGGAGATGCCAAAGCTGCTTATTACAGCGGGTATTTTGCTCATTGTTGCTGGATTAGCTTGGAAGTTCATAGGAAGACTTCCAGGCGATATTTTTGTGAAAAAAGGTAACGTTACCTTTTATTTTCCTATCATTACATGTATTGTGTTAAGTATTGTATTATCTTTTATTATGTATATAATAAATCGATTCAAATAAGAAATAGGTGGATACAGTTATGGATATTAATTTGTTTGATTTTCATTTACCAGAAGAGCTCATTGCACAAATTCCGCTTGAAGAGCGTGAAACATCAAGATTGATGATGTTAGACCGTGAAACAGGAGATATTGAGCACAAACATTTTACGGACATTCTTTCTTACTTACATGAGGGGGATTGCTTAGTTTTAAATGAAACGAAAGTTATGCCTGCTCGCTTGCACGGCGTGAAAGAAGATACAGGTGCACACATTGAAGTACTTCTTTTGAAACAAGAAGAGGGCGATAAGTGGGAAACGCTTATAAAGCCAGCGAAGCGTGTAAAAGAAGGAACTGTTATCTCTTTTGGTGAAGGAAAGTTAAAAGCAACTTGCATTGGAACAGCAGATCAAGGTGGGCGTCAACTTGAGTTTTCATATGACGGCATCTTTTATGAAATTTTAGACGAGCTTGGAGAAATGCCACTTCCTCCATATATTAAAGAGACGCTAGAAGATCGCGATCGTTATCAAACGGTATATGCGAAGGAAATAGGTTCAGCAGCAGCACCGACAGCTGGGCTTCATTTTACAGAAGAGTTACTCGAGAAATTGAAGCAAAAAGGCGTCGGGTTAGCGTTCATTACACTCCATGTAGGACTTGGAACATTTAGACCAGTTTCTGCAGATACGATTGAAGAGCATCATATGCACGCAGAGTATTACCATATGTCTGAAGAGACAGCTGCGTTATTAAACCGCGTGAAAGAGAATGGCGGACGTATTATTACAGTAGGTACGACATCAACTCGTACGTTAGAGACGATTGCGACAGATCATAGTGGTAAGCTTTGCGCCGCTTCTGGCTGGACAGATATTTTTATGTACCCAGGATACGAATTTAAAGCAATTGATGGTTTAATTACAAACTTCCATTTGCCGAAATCAACATTAATTATGCTTGTAAGTGCATTTGCAAATAGAGATAATGTACTTCATGCTTATAATGAAGCAGTAAAAGAAAAATATCGTTTCTTTAGCTTCGGTGATGCGATGTTCGTTGCATCTCACGCTAAAATGAGAAACAAATAAAAGGAGTAAATTATGACAGCAATTCGTTATGAATTTATTAAAACTTGTAAACAAACGGGTGCGCGTTTAGGTCGAGTACATACGCCACACGGTTCATTTGATACACCAACATTTATGCCAGTTGGTACACTTGCAACAGTTAAAACGATGTCACCAGAAGAATTAAAAGCAATGGATTCTGGCATTATTTTAAGCAATACGTATCATTTATGGTTACGTCCAGGTCATGAAATTGTACGCGAAGCAGGTGGCTTGCATAAGTTTATGAACTGGGATCGTGCAATTTTAACAGATTCTGGTGGATTTCAAGTATTTAGCTTAAGTGATTTCCGACGCATTGAAGAGGAAGGTGTTCATTTCCGTAATCACTTAAATGGAGATAAATTATTCTTATCACCAGAAAAAGCGATGGAAATCCAAAATGCATTAGGTTCAGATATCATGATGGCATTTGATGAGTGTCCACCATTCCCTGCTACTTTTGAATACATGAAGAAGTCTGTAGAACGTACAAGCCGCTGGGCAGAGCGTTGTCTAAAGGCGCATGAACGTCCACAAGATCAAGGTTTATTCGGTATAGTACAGGGCGGAGAGTTTGAAGAACTTCGTCGCCAAAGTGCGAAAGATCTTGTTTCAATGGACTTCCCTGGCTATGCTATAGGCGGTCTATCTGTTGGTGAACCGAAGGATATTATGAATCGTGTTCTTGAGTTTACAACACCACTTCTTCCTGATGATAAGCCACGTTACTTAATGGGTGTAGGTTCTCCTGACTCGTTAATTGATGGTGCGATTCGCGGTGTTGATATGTTTGACTGTGTACTTCCAACTCGTATCGCTCGAAATGGTACATGTATGACAAGTGAAGGCCGTCTAGTTGTGAAAAACGCGAAATTCGCTAGAGACTTCGGACCGCTTGATCCGAACTGTGATTGCTACACATGTAAAAACTATTCTCGTGCGTACATTCGTCACTTAATGAAATGCGATGAAACGTTCGGAATTCGTTTAACGTCTTATCACAACCTTCATTTTCTGTTAAACTTAATGGAGCAGGTGAGACAAGCTATTCGTGAAGACCGTCTTGGCGATTTCCGCGAAGAGTTCTTTGAACAGTATGGCTTTAATAAACCGAATGCTAAAAACTTCTAATACATAATTTAAAAGGAGGAACACAAGATGAATGCAGGTATGATGAATATCGTTATGATTGTTGCGATGTTTGCGATTTTCTATTTCTTATTAATTCGCCCGCAACAAAAGCGTCAAAAAGCAGTTGCTCAAATGCAAAATGAAATCAAAAAAGGTGATGCTATCGTAACAATCGGTGGTTTACACGCTACAATCGAATCAGTAGACGAAACGAAAATCGTTGTTAAATCTGGTGGTTCACACTTAACTTTCGATCGCAATGCGATTCGTGAAGTTGTGAAAAACTAATGATGAAGGCCCTGCATGAAATGTGCAGGGCCTTTTTTTAATTATTTTGTTTTGACATATTTACACCGAAAATGCCTCCGAGTGTACTCGCACCCATTAATGCTAATTGGTAGAGTAACTGTGAGTTCGATAAAGTTTGAGAGAAGCCTAAATAGTTAACGAGAAAGACGAGAAGAGTGAATGTGAGTCCTGTAGTGAAACCCACTAACCAACCTTTTCCTTGTGCCTTTTTACCAGCAATAAATCCAGACATAAGCATAGATAGAAGGGCTAGTATAAAAATAGTAATTACTAATGTCCCTTCATTAATATTCGTGAATTTTAATAAAAGAGCCATGATCATACTTGTAATAGATGCGAGGATTAATAGGGTAATAATACCGAAGCCGATTGCGCTCGATAATTTTTTCGTTCCATCCATTATGCATTCCCCCTTTTTAATACAAGCATATTTTCATTTTGTTTAAGTTAGACTAGTTTCTTTTTTGTAGGGGAGCCTATAAGTAAAAAAAGGGGATGTAGAAATGGAATGGGTATCAATAATCGGACGAACAATGCTTTTGTATATAATCATTTTAATTATTTTTCGTCTTATGGGTAAACGCGAAATTGGAGAATTAAGTGTATTAGATTTGGTTGTATTCATTATGCTCGGTGAAATGGCTGTAGTGGCAATTGAAAATACAGATAAATCACTTTGGCATCAATTAGTTCCAATGACTTTTCTAATGTGTATACAAATCATTTTGTCGGTCATTTCTTTAAAGTTCCAGCGTTTTCGGCATTTAATAGAAGGGGAGCCTGCGATTCTTGTGAATGCAGGTAAAATTGACGAAAAAAAGATGCGGAAGCAGCGATATAACATAGATGATTTATTGATGCAACTACGTGAGCAAGGAATCGGAGATGTGCGTGATGTAGAATACGCTATTTTAGAACCATCTGGAAAGTTATCTGTCTTTCAAAAACAAAAAAGTAAAAAGAGCAAAAATGATACACCAATTTTTACACTCCCACTAATTATTGATGGAGAAATTCAATACAATCATTTGCAAATGATTGAGCATACAAATGAGTGGCTCGTTGAGAAATTGAATAACTTAGGTTATAAAGATGTGAAACAGATTGTATATTGTAGTTTTCAAAATGGACAATTTTTTGTTGATTTGAAAGAAAATTAGAGGCTTACCATTTTGAATGGCAAGCCCGCTTACTTCAAAAATGAAAGTTTCCGGATGATAGGGAGACGACTTAATTCTTCTTTTCGAATGAGTTTGAAAACGAAGAGGAGAACGATATAAACGATTGTTGTTAAGGTGATTTCCCATAACGTTTGTACGCCAAGTGAATGAGAAAAAACGATATGCTTATGAAGATAAAAACCGAAGGTACCAGCAATCCCGATAGCAATTCCGCCGAAAATATAGTCTTTTGCGTAAATGGTAAATGCAATTTTCTTTAAAACAGTGGCGTAGTGAAGGAATGTTACGGTTACTATATTTGCTGCGATGGCGAGGGCAACCCCCATCATTTGGAACTCTGGGCGTGAAGCGAGTGCAAAAATAACGATTAATTTTACGATAGCACCAATAAAGGTGTTCATCATAGCAGCGCGTGCTAAGTTTAAAGCTTGCAACACAGATGTAAGGGGACTTTGGAAATAATGAAATAAAAAGCAAGGTGCAAGAAGCTGGATGAACGCGGCCGCGTTGTCTGATCCGTACATGAGAGTTAAAACTGGAGAAGCAAATACATATAATATAACGACTGACCATCCGCCGGTTATTAAGGAAATTCGAAGCGCTTGTTGTAATCGGTGTTCCACTAATTTGTGTTGTCTCTTTGCCATTGCCTCGCTAATTGATGGGACGAGTGCTGTAGAAAGAGCATATGTAATAAAGGCTGGCAGTGATAGAAGCGGGAACGCATATCCGTTTAATATACCGTATTGCTGAGTGGCGACAGAAGCAGCAACGCCGGCGATCGCTAAGCTTTGCATAACGACGATAGGTTCAAAGAAATAAGAAACGGAACCAATTAAACGGCTTCCTGTAGTTGGTAAAGCAATGTCCATAAGGGAATAAAATGTATTTTTGCTCTCCTTTACAGTAGTGAAAAATCCAGAGCGTATAGATAAATGTTTTTCGCGTTGGAATAAAGTAAGTAAAAATAATAAAGATGCAACTTCGCCAAGAACAGCTGATAGCATGGCACCGGCTGCAGCATATTCTACGCCGTAAGGTAAAAATAACCGAATGCATACAGCGATAATTGTAATGCGGACAACTTGTTCTATGACTTGAGCATAAGCGCTCGGCTTCATATTTTGTTTCCCTTGGAAATAACCACGTAAAACGGAAGAAACTGCAATAACAGGGACGACAGGTAAAATAGCCATTAATGGATAGTAAGTTCTTTCATCTGTTAGTAATGTTTTTGCTAAAATAGGTGTGAGTAGCATAATCCCAATTGTTAAAATGATACTAATAATGGATGTAACGGCTAGCGAGACAGTTAATATTTTTTTAACTCTTTGTTTATCGTTCACTGCTTCCGCTTCTGCTACAAATTTTGCGATTGCCACAGGAAGACCAATTTGTGTTAATGTAATTGCTAAAATGAAGGTGGGGACAGCCATCATATAAAGGCCAACGCCTTCTTCGCCTAAAATACGTGCCATTACAATGCGGTTAATAAATCCAAGAATTTTTGTAATAAAGCCAGCTATCATTAAAATAAATGCACCTTTTAAAAAGCTTTGTCTCGTCATACTCTTCTCCTACCTTCTCAAAATCAATGGAATGATTTACAATAATTTATATGCACGTATGAGACAAGAATGACAAGCATTTAAGAGAGTAAAGTATGAATGGTACTCTTGAAAGAAGTTATTACTGTCCATTAGAGCGGGATTAAAAGCGACTTTTCGTGCTGAAATAAGAAGGAGATGTTATATATGTTGGATAAAGAGGCTTTGGTAGAATCATACCGCGGACAGTTACAAGTCGTTTTAGAAAGTAAAGTAGAAGAGTTTCAAATGTTCGGTTACGACCGAGTGACAGATAATGATATTTGGAAGTTTCTCAAGGCGAAAAAGTGGAAAAAGATAGACAGTGATGTTAGATTATATGAATTAGTAAATGATGTATTAAGAGTAAGTACTAATGAATATATGAATTATTTAACTGTTGAAGCATATCAAGCACCACTTTGGTCGTTTGATGAATATGAAAATAAATAACCGACTGTAATTGGTTTGTTCTTCCTTTTGCAGTATAATGATAGGTATTGATAAAGAGGAATTAATTATGTCTAAGATTATATATAAAGGAGGTAGTGAAGAGAAAAAATAAATAATGAAAGTGTAGGTATTGTGAAAAGCTTACCGACACAGCTAGTGATGAACTAGCGAAAATACATGTATTTTATAGAAAGTAAGTCTACTAACTAGGCGTATGCACACGTGCAAAAATGAATCGTAAGAGATTTATTGAAAGTGTTAGTAGCAGAAAGAGGGTACATATGGCAAAGCGTGGTACAAGAATTGCTGCCTTTTTCCTCATCGTTTTATTAATTGGTGGAGTAATTGGTGCGGCAGGAAAAGACATAGCAAAAGGAATTAGTCTAGGACTAGACCTTCGCGGTGGTTTTGAAATTCTGTATGAAGTAAAACCAGCCAAAAAAGGTGATAAAATCGATCGTGATGCACTTGTAAGTACAGTAGGTGCTCTTGAAAATCGTGTCAATGTTCTTGGTGTAAGTGAGCCGAACATTCAAATCGAAGGGGAAGATCGAATTCGTGTACAGCTTGCTGGTGTACAAGATCAGCAAAAAGCACGTGAAATGTTATCAACACAAGCGAAACTAACATTCCGTGATGTGGATGATAACCTTCTTATGGACGGAACGGATTTAAAAGGCGGCGGAGCGAAGCAAACATTTGATGAGCAAGGCCGTGCGAGCGTAGGTCTTACACTAAAAAGCGCTGAAAAATTCCGTGAAGTAACTGAAAAGATTTCAAAAATGCCACCACCAACGAATTTAATGGTAATTTGGCTTGATTTTGAAGAAGGAAAAGATTCATATAAAGCAGAATCTGCAAAACCGAATCCGAAGTTTTTATCAGCAGCAACAGTAAGCCAAGTATTTAACCAAGCTGAAGTATCTATCGTAGGTGGAAACTTTACAGTTGAAAGTGCGAAAGAACTTTCATCTTTATTAAATGCAGGTGCACTTCCTGTTGATTTAAAAGAAATGTATTCAACATCTGTTGGAGCGAAATTTGGTCAACAAGCATTAGAGCAAACGATTTTCGCTAGTGCGATCGGCATTGCTATTATCTTCTTATTCATGCTTGTATTCTACCGTTTACCAGGACTTGTAGCGGTTATTATGTTAGGGTTATATATTTTCGTTACACTGCTTGTCTTTAACTGGATGCATGCAGTTCTTACGTTACCAGGTATTGCGGCATTAGTGCTCGGGGTAGGTATCGCAGTTGATGCGAATATCATTACGTACGAGAGGTTAAAGGAAGAGCTTAAAATTGGTAAGTCGATGATGTCAGCATTTCGTGCTGGTAACCATCGTTCATTAGCGACAATTTTAGATGCGAACGTTACAACAATTGCAGCAGCTGGTGTATTATTCGCTTACGGTAATAGCTCTGTAAAAGGGTTCGCAACGAGTTTAATCGTAAGTATTTTAGTTGGTTTCATTACGAACGTATTTGGTACTCGTTTCCTACTTGGATTACTTGTAAAGAGCCGTTACTTCGATAAAAAACTATCTTACTTCGGTGTTAAGGAAAAGGATATTATTCCATTAACAAAAGGTGTAGTACATCCACCAACGAAATTTGATCGTATTAACTTCGTAAATATCGGTCATAAATTCTTCTTATTCTCAGTTGTAGTCGTAATTGCTGGGGCAATTATATTACCGATTTTCAAAATGAACCTTGGAATTGACTTTGCAAGTGGTACACGTATTGACTTGCAATCAAAACAAGCACTTACTGTGTCTGATGTTCATAAAGACTTCAACGAACTGAAGATTGATGTGAAAGAAGAAAATATTGTACCGACTGGTAATGATAATAAAGGTTTCGCAGTTCGTACGTTAGGTGTTCTATCAAAAGATGAAATTGCGAAAACAAAAACATTCTTTAACGATAAATACGGTACAGAGCCAAACGTAAGTACAGTTTCACCGACAATCGGTAAAGAGATTGCACGAAATGCATTCATCGCGGTTCTGATAGCTTCATTGGTTATCATCTTATACGTAAGTATTCGTTTCCGCTTTACATATGCATTATCTGCGGTAATCGCATTGTTACATGATGCGTTCGTTATGATTGTTATGTTTAGTCTTTTCCATATAGAGGTAGACTTAACGTTTATCGCTGCGATATTAACGATTATTGGTTACTCTATCAATGACTCAATCGTTACGTTTGATAGAAACCGTGAGTTATACAAACAGAAAAAACGAGTTCGCGATATAAAAGATTTAGAAGAAATCGTAAACTCAAGTATTCGCCAAACAATTGGTCGTTCAATTAATACAGTGTTAACAGTGTTATTCCCAGTAATTGCACTACTTATTTTCGGTAGTGAATCACTGCGTAACTTCTCACTTGCATTATTAATTGGATTAGTTGTAGGTACGTACTCTTCTATTTTCGTTGCTTCTCAAATTTGGTTAATGCTTGAAAACCGTCGTTTGAAAAAGGGCAAAAACAAGAAGAAGGTTGAGAAAGAAGTATCTGAACCGCAAGTATAAAAAATAAAACATATAAAAAGATGATGTCTCTATATGAGGCATCTCTTTTTCGTTTGCGGACACAATAAAGTAGCGCCTTTTTTAAGGGGAGATAAATGGAAGAAAGTGGTGATGTTATCTTTATTTTTGTTACAATAAAGTGAAACTTTAATGAGAGGGAGTCTTACTGCTCGTTAAAGCGGGATAAAAAGAGAGGTTAAGAAAAGAAGGGATTTTAATTATGGAAAAAGATGAACGTTTTAAACAGGCCGAGTTTGGTGCTATTGTCGGAATCGTTGGTAATATTATATTAGCGATTGTAAAAGCGGTAATCGGTTATATTGGAAACAGTAAGGCACTTTTAGCGGATGCGGTGCATTCTGGATCAGATGTAATTGGCTCGTTAGCTGTACTTTTTGGATTACGAGCAGCAAAGCAACCGCCTGATGAAGATCATCCGTATGGTCATGGTAAAGCGGAATCGATTTCAGCGATTATT
Organism: Bacillus sp. RIT 809; assembly: GCF_016892495.1. Classification (NCBI taxonomy): domain Bacteria; kingdom Bacillati; phylum Bacillota; class Bacilli; order Caryophanales; family Bacillaceae; genus Bacillus; species Bacillus sp. RIT 809. The sequence goes on from NZ_JAFEMR010000013.1 coordinate 13,887, forward strand.
GTTGCGGTATTATTATTTATTGTTGGACTAGAGATAGCGATTTCGTCTATAAAAGCTTTTTCACAAGATTTAGAACCACCAAAAGGAATTACGATTTTTGCAGTTATTCTTTCGATTGTAGTGAAAGAAGGGATGTTTCAGTATAAATATCGATTAGGGAAGAGGATAAATAGTGATGCAATTATTGCAAATGCATATGAACATCGTTCGGATGTGTTTTCTTCAATTGCAGCTTTAATAGGCATTTGTGCAGCTATTATCGGCGGTAAGTTAGGTATAGATTGGCTTGTATATGCCGATCCAATTGCGGGATTATTTGTCTCAATTCTCGTTGCTAAGATGGCGTGGAGTATTGGAGCAGAAGCTATTCATGCAACGCTTGATCATGTTTTGCATGAAGAAGATGTTGTTCCGCTTAGGGAGGCAGTTTTTCAAGTGGAAGGTGTGAAAAAAATCGGCTCTTTATATGCAAGAGAACATGGCCACTATGTTATTGTTGATATTAAAGTATCTGTAGATCCATATATCACTGTAGAAGAAGGTCACCGCATCGGAAAACATGTAAAAGAAAAACTTATGAAACAAGATAACGTACAAAATGTTTTTGTACATATTAATCCGTATTCTCCAAATTAAACATAACGGATATTTAATTATATAGATATCGAATCGTAGTTTGCATTATATTGTCACCCCTTAATCTGTCTTGTATAATGGATAGGTTAAGGGGTGATTTCGTGTTACAACCGAAGACGCGTTGGAAAGAAAAAGAATATAATGAGGAACTAGTGAGTGAATTAGCAAATAAATTGCAACTATCACCTCTTGTGACTTCATTATTTCTCGGTAGAGGCTTAAATACAGAAGATAAGATTGTAGACTTTTTAAATACAGCAGATCAAGAATTTCATGATCCATTTTTACTTGAAGGAATGGATCGGACTGTAGAACGTGTGAAAAAGGCCATTGAAAATGGAGAACAAATATTAATATTTGGCGATTATGATGCGGACGGAGTAAGTAGTACGACTGTGTTATATCTTGCTCTCAAAGAATTAGGTGCAGAAGTAGAGTTTTATATTCCAAATCGTTTTACTGAAGGCTATGGGCCAAATGAAGAAGCGTTTCGTTGGGCGCACAGTGCAGGGTTCTCACTAATTATTACTGTCGATACTGGTATCGCAGCGGTACATGAAGCGAAGGTAGCGAAGGAACTTGGGATAGATCTTATTATTACAGATCATCATGAGCCGCCACCAGAGTTACCAGAGGCACTTGCGATTATTCATCCGAAATTAGAAGGCGGTGTTTATCCGTTTCATTATTTAGCGGGTGTTGGTGTTGCATTTAAAGTTGCACATGCACTTTTGGGCCGTGTACCAGAGCATTTATTAGAAATTGCAGTAATCGGTACGGTAGCCGATTTAGTATCGCTTCACGGTGAAAATAGATTGTTAGTACAGCGTGGACTGAAGCATATGCGAATGACTCGAAATATCGGTTTAAAGGCGTTATTTAAAGTTGCTAACGTTTCGCAAAGCGAAATTACAGAAGAAAGCATCGGATTCTCACTCGCACCTCGTATTAATGCAGTTGGTCGTTTGGAAGATGCAACACCTGCTGTACACCTTTTATTATCAGAAGATCCAGAGGAAGCGAAAGAGCTAGCTGAAGAAATTGATGAGCTGAACACACTTCGAAAAGATATTGTAAAGCAAATTACAGAAGAAGCTATCGCTGAAGTCGAAAATAAATTCCCGCCTGAAGAAAATAAAGTATTAGTCCTTGCAAAAGAAGGTTGGAATCCAGGGGTAATTGGAATTGTCGCTTCTAAGTTAGTTGAACGTTTTTATCGTCCGACGATTGTATTAAGCATTGATCCTCATAAAGAAACAGCAAAGGGATCGGCTCGTAGTATTGCAGGATTTGATTTGTTTGCAAACCTTTCAGATTGCCGTGAATTGTTACCGCATTTCGGAGGTCATCCGATGGCGGCGGGAATGACGCTTAATATGAATGATGTGGATGAATTAAGACGCAGGTTAAATGAGCAAGCAGATGTAATTTTAACAGAAGAAGATTTTATTCCGATTACAGCAGTGGATGCATTTTGTAAAGTAGAGGATGTAACGCTTGCCGCGATTGAGGAGATGCAAAAGTTAGCGCCATTTGGCGTAGGAAATCCGAAACCGCGTATTGCGGTGAAAGATGCTGACTTAGAAAGTATCCGTGCAATTGGATCTGATGGATCTCATTTGAAAATGGCTCTTCGTGAGGGACAAGCAACACTGGATACAATTGGATTTGGATTTGGTGCTTATGCGAAAGAAATCTCTCCAGTTGCGAAGGTTTCTGTAGTAGGAGAAGTGTCCATTAATGAATGGAATAACTTTAAAAAGCCGCAATTAATGGTGCAAGATATTGCTGTAGAGGCATGGCAATTATTTGACTGGCGTAGTATGCGTAATGTAGAAGCAAATTTAGCAGAACTTCCGAAAGAAAAAATAACCATGGTGTATTTTTCTGAAGAGGTATTGAATAAGTTTTCTTTAGAAGGCTATAAAGAACAGCTCGTGCATGCATCAGAGGTAACACATTTAGATGATCAATATATTGTGTTACTCGATTTGCCGAAAGGAACAGATGAATTGCGTGATTTATTTAAAGTAGGATTTCCATCTCGAATTTACACGCTATTTTATCAAGAGAACAATCATTTATTTAGTACGGTCCCAACGAGGGAACATTTTAAATGGTACTATTCTTTCTTAAACCAAAAAACACCATTTTCTTTAAAGCAATATGGGGAACAACTGTGTCGTCATAAAGGTTGGTCAAAAGATACAGTAAATTTCATGACACAGGTGTTTTTTGAGTTAGAATTTGTTACAATAAAAGACGGTGTCATTTTTATGGCAGACAAAAAACAAAAGCGTGATTTAATTGAATCGAACACATATCGTGAGAAAATGAACCACTTACAATTAGAGAAAGAATTGGTTTATAGCACATATCAGCAACTATATACATGGTTTGAAACGATTCGTAATCATAAATAAGTAGAACAGTTAGGGTAAAGGATTTGTATTTACAAACCTTTTATATCTGAGGAGGATTCAGAAATATGGATTTCAAGCAACATATCGCAATTGTACCAGACTATCCGAAAGAAGGTATTGTGTTTAAAGACATTACACCTTTAATGAACGACGGAAAAGCATACAAAGCAGCAACAGATGAAATCGTTGCTTATGCAAAAAAAAGAGACATTGATGTTGTAGTAGGGCCAGAAGCGCGTGGTTTTATTATTGGTTGCCCAGTTTCTTATGCATTAGAATTAGGGTTCGCACCAGTTCGTAAATTAGGGAAATTACCACGTGAAGTAATTACAGTTGACTACGGTAAAGAATATGGAACAGATGTTTTAACAATCCATAAAGATGCAATTAAGCCAGGTCAACGTGTATTAATTACAGATGACCTATTGGCTACAGGTGGAACAATCGAAGCGACAATTAAACTAGTTGAAGAACTTGGCGGAGTTGTAGCAGGAATTGCATTCTTAGTAGAGCTTACTTACTTAGATGGTCGTAAAATGTTAGATGGTTACGATGTATTAGTATTAGAAAAATACTAATCGCTATATAGGTAAAACTACGGTGATAAAAAGTACCCGTGAATCTCTTGGAGAGGAACGGGTACTTTTGTATAATTGCACAAAAAAATAAGGTGAAATGTCAGTAAAATCTTTTCCTTTTCACAATTCACAATCATTGGGTTATAATGATAGAATATAATTTATTCTACTTAATAAAGATAAAGTCAATTTTCAATAAAAGGTGATTCGATGGCAAATGAGCAAGTACTAACAGCTGAACAGGTACTCGAGAAAGCAAGTCAATATTTAGCGGATGAAGATATTGAGCTAGTGGCACGTGCCTATGAATATGCGCGCGATGCACATAGCGAACAATATAGGAAATCGGGTGAACCATATATTATTCACCCAATTCAAGTTGCAGGTATTTTAGTTGATTTACACATGGATCCGGCTACAGTATCGGCAGGTTTCTTGCATGATGTAGTGGAAGATACAGAAATTACATTAGAAGATATTGAACGGGAATTTAATAAAGAAATCGCTATGCTTGTCGATGGCGTTACAAAGCTCGGAAAGATTAAATATAAATCTCATGAGCAACAACAAGCAGAAAACCATCGCAAAATGTTTATCGCAATGGCTCAAGATATTCGAGTTATTTTAATTAAACTAGCTGATCGTCTTCATAATATGCGTACATTGAAACATTTGCCTCAAGAGAAGCAGCGTCGCATTGCGAATGAAACGTTAGAAATCTTTGCACCTTTAGCACATAGACTCGGAATTAGTACTATTAAATGGGAGTTAGAGGATACGTCACTCCGCTATTTAAACCCACAGCAATATTATCGTATTGTAAATTTAATGAAGCGTAAACGTGCAGAGCGTGAAGAATATTTAGATGAAGTAATGACTGGTATTCGTGAGAAATTAAAAGAAGTTTCAATTCAACCTGAGATTTCTGGAAGACCAAAACATATTTACAGTATTTATCGTAAAATGGCATTGCAAAATAAACAGTTCAATGAAATTTACGATTTATTAGCTGTACGTGTCGTTGTAAATAGTATTAAAGATTGTTACGCGGTACTTGGAATTATTCATACGTGCTGGAAGCCAATGCCAGGTCGTTTTAAAGATTATATTGCAATGCCGAAAGCGAATCTATATCAATCTCTTCATACAACTGTAATTGGACCGAAAGGTGATCCGCTAGAAGTGCAAATTCGTACGAAAGAAATGCACGAAATTGCAGAATTCGGTATCGCGGCACACTGGGCGTATAAAGAAGGGAAAACAGCAGAAACAACTGGTACATTAGAGAAGAAACTAACTTGGTTCCGTCAAATATTAGAATGGCAAAATGAAGCTTCTAATGCAGAAGAGTTTATGGAATCATTAAAAATTGATTTGTTCTCTGACATGGTATTCGTCTTCACACCGAAAGGCGATGTAATGGAATTACCACTTGGATCTGTTCCAATTGACTTTTCGTATCGTGTCCATTCAGAGATCGGGAATAAAACAATTGGTGCAAAAGTAAATGGGAAAATGGTGACCCTTGATTATAAATTAAAAACGGGTGACATCATTGAAATTTTAACATCGAAACATTCGTATGGCCCAAGTCAAGATTGGGTGAAACTTGCTCAAACATCTCATGCGAAAAATAAAATACGTCAATTCTTTAAGAAACAACGTAGAGACGAAAATATTGAAAAAGGCCGTGAACTTGTTGAAAAAGAAGTACGTGGTCTAGAGTATGAGATGAAAGAAGTGTTAGCTCCTGACAATTTAAAACGTGTTGCTGAGAAGTTCAATTTTGCAAATGAAGAAGATATGTTTGCAGCAGTTGGATATAGCGGAATTACAGCGTCGCAAATTGTTACGCGACTAACGGACAAGTTCCGTAAGCAACGTGAAGAAGAAGAAATCGTTGAAGTTAAAGAAGTTCGTAAACCGATGAAAATTCGAAAATGGGATTCTGGTGTAAAGGTAAGCGGTGCTGACAATTTATTGATTCGCTTGTCAAAATGCTGTAACCCAGTTCCGGGCGATGATATTGTTGGGTATATTACGAAAGGCCGAGGTGTATCGATTCACCGTCGTGATTGTGTAAATGTCCATACAGAAGAAGCTGTAGAGCGCTTATTAGAAGTAGAGTGGGAAGGTAGCCCTGAAAAAGAAATTGAATACAATGTTGATATTGAGATTTCAGGTTACGATCGCCGTGGTTTATTAAATGAAGTATTGCAAGCTGTTACGGAGACGAAAACGTACATTTCAGCTGTTTCTGGTAGAAGTGATCGTAATAAGATGGCAACGATTAACATGTCAATTTCTATTCGAAACTTACAGCACTTGAAGAAAGTAGTAGAGCGCATTAAACGTGTTCCAGAAATTTATGCGGTACGACGCATGATGCATTAATAGGGAGTGTATAAAAGATGAGAGTTGTTTTACAACGATCAAAAGAAGCGTCTGTCACAGTAGATGGTGAGATTGTAGGACAAATTCCATTCGGTTTAACACTACTAGTTGGCATTACGCATGAAGATACAGAAAAAGATGCAACTTACATCGCTGAAAAAATTGCAAACCTACGTATTTTTGAAGATGAGAGCGGAAAGATGAACCACTCTGTACTTGATATGAAGGGACAAGTTCTATCTATTTCGCAATTTACATTATACGGAGATTGCCGTAAAGGAAGACGTCCAAACTTTATGGATGCTGCGAAACCTGATTATGCAGAGCATTTATATGATTTCTTTAATGAAGAAGTTCGTAAACAAGGACTACATGTGGAGACAGGACAGTTCGGAGCAATGATGGACGTTTCTTTAATCAATGATGGTCCGGTGACCTTAATTGTAGAAAGTAAATAGTGTTGCCGGGGAAGAGAGGATTATAGGATCCTCTCTTTTTTCATACATTGTGGTATGTTTTGTTTAGTTATTTGGAATCAATAGCTGTTTCGGCTATGTATAACTATCTCATCAATATGGAACAATAAAAAGTAAAACATCCATATTGAATGTGAGGGATATACGTATGCGTATGAATGAAAAAGGGCATTCTGTTACAAATGGTGCAAATCAACTGTTTAACGTAAATTTACATGATTTTATTTCAAAAGAACAAAACAATACTTCAATGGAGCTTGCTTCTGAGTTTGGAATTTCACTACAAGATGTAAAGCGCCTAAAGAAGCAAATTGAGCGCTCTTAGAGCACTTGACAATCCTACTCAACAAACGTATAGTAATTTTATATTTACATATGAATATAGCCGTTGATAGAGGAGAGTAAATGAGATACACATGGAAAGAGAAGAAATGTCCTAGGCTGAAAACATTTCTACATGATGACTGATTGAATGACACTCTGTAGGTTTCAACTTGAAAGGCTTATACGCTTAGTAGAGATGAACGCAAATTTAAGCGTTATTAAAAAAGTGGAAGCATACGTGCTTCAATTAGGGTGGCACCACGGGTATAATACTCTCGTCCCTACTGTTCAAACAGTAGAGGCGGGAGTTTTTTTATTTTTATTAAGATTAAAACAATTTGAGGAGGAACTGAATATGTCTATTCAAATCCCACGCGGAACGCAAGATATTCTTCCAGGTAGTGTTGAGTTATGGCAGTATATCGAAGGGCAAGCGCGCGACATTTGCCGTCGTTACAATTATAAAGAAATTCGTACACCAATTTTTGAGCACACAGAGCTATTTTTACGTGGTGTTGGTGATACGACAGATATCGTACAAAAAGAAATGTATTCATTCCAAGACCGTGGAGAGCGTAGTTTAACATTACGTCCAGAAGGTACTGCACCTGTTGTACGTTCTTACGTTGAAAACAAAATGTTCGGTGATGCAACACAACCAACAAAATTATACTATATCGGCCAAATGTTCCGTTATGAAAGACCACAAGCAGGTCGCTATCGTCAATTCGTACAATTCGGTATTGAAGCAATTGGTAGTAACGATCCAGCAATTGATGCAGAAGTAATTGCACTTGCTGTAGAGTTTTACCGCGGTATGGGCTTGAAAAATATTAAAGTTGTATTAAATAGCTTAGGTGATGCAGCGAGTCGTCAAGCACACCGTGATGCGTTAATTGCTCACTTTGAGCCGCGCATCGGAGAATTCTGTTCTGATTGCCAATCTCGCTTAGAAAAAAACCCTCTTCGTATTTTAGACTGTAAGAAGGACCGTAATCATGAATTAATGAGCACGGCACCATCTATTACAGAATACTTAAACGAAGATTCAGCAGTATACTACGACAAAGTACAAGAACTACTAACGATGATGGATGTTCCATTTGAGAAAGATCCGAATTTAGTACGTGGTTTAGACTACTACCAACACACTGTTTTTGAAATTATGAGTGAGGCAGAAGGTTTCGGTGCTATCACAACATTAAGTGGCGGTGGCCGTTATAACGGACTTGTACAAGAAATCGGTGGACCGGAAATGCCAGGTATCGGTTTTGCGATGAGTATTGAGCGTTTAATTATGGCGCTGAAGGCTGAAAATATTGAGTTACCAATTGAACATAGTATTGATTGTTACGTTGTAGCACTTGGTGAAAAAGCGAAAGACCAAGCTGCGAAAATTGCGTTTGATCTTCGTAAAGCTGGACTAGCAGTTGAAAAAGATTATTTAGATCGCAAAATGAAAGCACAATTTAAATCTGCAGATCGTTTAAATGCGAAATACGTAGCTGTATTAGGGGAAGATGAGCTAGATAAAGGCATCATTAACTTAAAAGATATGGCAACAGGCGGACAAGAAGAAGTAGCGTTAGATGTATTTGCTTCATATGTAGCAGAGAAATTAATATAGGGGGAACTTAAAGTGGCTGAAAGAACACATGCATGCGGAAAAGTAACAGTAGAAGCGGTTGGACAAACAGTTCAATTAAAAGGTTGGGTACAAAAACGCCGTGATTTAGGTGGATTAATCTTTATCGACTTACGTGACCGTACAGGTATCGTACAAGTTGTATTTAATCCAGAAACATCAAAAGAAGCGTTAGAAGTAGCAGAAACGATTCGTAGCGAATACGTATTACACGTAGAAGGTACAGTTGTTGAACGTGGTGAAGGCGCAATTAATGATAATATGGCAACTGGTCGTATTGAAGTACAAGCATCGAAAGTAAACGTATTAAACGCAGCGAAAACAACGCCAATCATTATTGCTGATGATACAGATGCATCAGAAGATGTGCGTTTAAAATATCGTTACTTAGACTTACGTCGTCCTGCAATGTTCAACACATTCAAAATGCGTCATGACGTAACGAAAACAATTCGTAACTTCTTAGATACAGAAGAGTTCTTAGAAGTTGAAACACCAATTTTAACGAAGAGCACGCCAGAAGGAGCTCGCGACTATTTAGTACCAAGCCGTGTGCATGATGGTGAATTTTATGCATTACCTCAATCTCCGCAGCTATTTAAACAGCTTCTTATGGTCGGTGGATTTGAGCGTTACTATCAAGTAGCACGTTGTTTCCGTGACGAAGATTTACGTGCGGACCGTCAACCGGAATTCACGCAAATTGATATCGAGGCATCATTCTTAACACAAGATGAAATTTTAGAAATGATGGAGCGTATGATGACGAAAGTCATGAAGGATGCAAAAGGTGTAGAAGTTAGTGCACCATTCCCTCGTATGAAATATGCTGATGCAATGGCTCGCTTTGGTTCTGATAAGCCGGATACACGCTTTGAAATGGAACTAAAAGACCTATCTGAATTTGCAGTAGGTTGTGGATTTAAAGTATTTACAAGTGCTGTAGAAAACGGCGGACAAGTAAAAGCGATTAACGCAAAAGGTGCAGCGAGCAAATACTCTCGTAAAGACATCGATGCATTAACTGAATTCGCAAAAGTATACGGTGCAAAAGGTCTAGCTTGGCTTAAAGTTGAAGAAGACGGCTTAAAAGGACCGATTGCGAAATTCTTCGGTGAAGAAGATGCAAACGTGTTAATGAGTACATTAGAAGCGGATGCTGGTGACTTATTACTATTCGTAGCAGATAAGAAGAGCGTTGTTGCAGATAGTTTAGGTGCACTTCGTTTACGTTTAGGTAAAGAACTTGAGCTAATTGACGAAAGTAAATTTAACTTCCTATGGGTAACGGATTGGCCACTTCTTGAGTACGATGAAGATGCAGATCGTTACTTCGCAGCTCATCATCCATTCACAATGCCATTCCGTGAAGATGTTGAACTATTAGAAACAGCACCAGAAAAAGCACGTGCACAAGCATATGACCTTGTATTAAACGGTTATGAGCTTGGTGGTGGATCACTTCGTATTTACGAGCGTGACGTACAAGAAAAAATGTTCAAAGCACTTGGATTCTCACAAGAAGAAGCACAAGAACAATTCGGATTCTTATTAGAAGCATTCGAATACGGTACACCACCACATGGCGGAATCGCATTAGGTTTAGACCGTCTTGTTATGTTACTTGCAGGTCGTACGAACCTTCGTGATACAATTGCATTCCCGAAAACAGCAAGCGCAAGCTGCTTATTAACAGAAGCTCCAAGCCCAGTTGCAGAAGCGCAGCTTGAAGAGCTAAGTTTAAAATTGAGCGTGAAAGTGAAAGAAGAGAAGTAAGAATAGAGTCTAGATGGTTATACTATAGCCGTCTAGGCTTTTTTTTATAGAGGAAGTTAAAAAAGTCCCGTTCAGATGGCAGTCACATCTCACCGTTGCTTCGCCAGTCCGGTGATCGAGTAGTAAAGCTACACTGCGCTCCTCCTGGCGTCAGCGCCTCGATCTGCTCGGCCCTCTGAATCCTCCTTTTTAAACGTACACGTAAGAAAAAAGTCTGGTTTACATTATGTTTTCCTTGTTTGAAATACGTATTTTTAGGAATTCTATAACTTTTTCTATACAAATAGTCGGAAAAACGCTAGAATACATGGTAGACCATTTTTGTAATAGGAGTGTAGAGCTGAATGTTACATCAATTTTCACGTAATGAATTAGCCTTTGGAAAAGAAGGCCTTGAAATATTAAAAAATAGTACAGTCGGTATTTTAGGAATTGGCGGCGTAGGGTCATTTTCGGCAGAAGCGCTAGCACGTTCTGGCGTAGGACGTCTTGTATTAGTTGATAAAGACGTTGTAGATATTACAAACGTAAACCGTCAAATTCACGCGTTAGTATCTACTGTAGGACGTTCAAAAGTAGAATTAATGAAAGAGCGTATTGCGGACATTAATCCGGAATGTGAAGTAATTGGACTAGAGATGTTTTATACAGATGAAACATATGAAGAGTTCTTTAAACACGGTTTAGATTTCGTAGTAGATGCATCTGATACGATTACGTTCAAAATTCATTTAATTAAACAATGTTTACGTCGTAAAATTAAAATTATCTCATGTATGGGTGCGGCAAATAAAATGGACCCAACTCGTTTCCGTATTGCGGACATTTCAAAAACACATACAGATCCAATTGCGAAAGTAATTCGTACGAAGCTTCGTAAAGATGGCATTAAAAAAGGTGTAAAAGTTGTCTTCTCTGACGAAAACCCAATCGTAATTCGTGAAGAAGTACGTAAAGAAATCGTACCAGACGAAAATGCAAAAATTCGTAAAGCGAAATTACCACCTTCTTCAAATGCATTCGTACCATCTGTGGCAGGCTTAATTATGGCAAGTCACGTTGTACGTGAACGTATTAAAAACGTAGAAGTGAAGCGTGTAGGGCAAGAATAAAAAGGAAGCATATATCCGCCTAGGGTATATGCTTTTTGTATGTTTTAAAGAAATATTATTAATGTTAATTTTTGTCGGTAAATCGATATTCTATGTCGAATGGTTGATATATTTCGAGTTGTGATAGATATATTCGGAAAATCGTTAATATAATTTCACTTACCGAGGCGATGTTTGCCGTAGTAATAAACAGGGATGTCACTAAGTTGAAAAAGTGACATCCCCATTTTCAATTTTCTGCTGAATATATAATATCTAAATTTCCATTTTGATCGGTTTTGAAAATCGGAGCAATTTGCTCTTCTTGTTCTTCGACCGAAACAAGTTTTCGAGCACGATCCATAATTCTAACAAGCATTGCATAATCTTCTTCGATTGCTTGTTGTTTTTTTGTGAGAACAGCTAATTTTGCTTCAAGTTCATTATTCGTTTTTTGCAGGGAAGTGAGCTGATCTTGTAATACGTCATTTTCAGTTTGTAACTTTGCGAGTGAAGGGTTATTGTGCTCCAAGTTTTGCAAAAATGAGATGACATTTTGCATTGTAAGATCTTGTTTATTTGGGGCAATATCTTCTGAAAACTCGGCATCGATTACGAGCTGCCGAGTTTGTGTGAACTGCTCTTGTTCTATTTTAGCTTCCGAACGCTTTAATTCTTTACGTTGTTTTTTTGCAATTTGCACCGCATCTTCATAATATGGTCTTACTTCAGCATTCCATCTAAAGCCACAAGCTGCTGAAGTTCGGTTTAATGTATCACCAACTTCATCGAATGCTTTTATTTGTGTACTTCCGCTGCGAATATGTCGTAAAACAGTTTCTGCTAAAAGGAGATCGTCTTCTTTTGTCCATGCATCTTGACGTGTTTTCATAAGCGAAGCCTCCGTAATGGTGACGTTTTCGCTTATATTACCCTTTATTCTTCATTTTATGCGAACTTTGTAATCTTTCATAAACAGTAGAAAGTGCTTGTTCAAATTTCCCTGTCGTTTTCGGTTTATAATATTGCTTGTTTTTAATTTTATCAGGTAAGTATTGTTGTTGTACCCAACCGTTTGGGTGATCGTGTGGATATAAGTATCCGATGCCTCTTCCTAATGATTCGGCTCCTTTATAATGACTATCTTTTAAATGACTTGGAATACCGCCTGTTTGGCCATTACGTAAATCGTGTAGTGCGGCATCGAGTGCTTTATAGGCCGAATTTGATTTCGGTGATAGACAAAGTTCAATAACAGCATTTGCAAGTGGTATACGTGCCTCTGGGAAGCCGACCCGTTCAGCTGATTCAATCGCTGCAAGTGTACGTTGTCCAGCTTGTGGGCTAGCAAGTCCGATATCTTCATATGCCATAATAAGCAGACGTCTACCGATGCTTTGTAAGTCACCAGCTTCAATAAGACGTGCTAAATAATGAAGTGCGGCGTTCACATCACTTCCGCGTACTGATTTTTGAAAAGCAGATAAAACGTCATAGTGAGCATCGCCACCTTTGTCGTGAACGAAACTCTTTTTTTGTAAGCATTCTTCTGCGATTTCAAGTGTAATTTCCGCGGCTTTGTCGTCAGTTGTAAAGCTAGATAAAACAGCTAGTTCAAGTGCATTATAAGCTGAGCGCATATCTCCGCCTGACGCATTTGCAAAGTGATGTAATGCTTCATCCGTAACAGTTACATCATATTCCCCAAGCCCTTTTTCTTTATCTTCAAGCGCTCGTTTTAAGCCAATTAAAATATCATCTTCTGTTAATGCGTGTAATTCGAAGATTTGACAACGACTTCGAATAGCAGAATTAATAGCATGGAACGGATTGCTTGTCGTTGCACCAATTAAAGTAAGAAGTCCGCTTTCTAAATGGGGTAATAGAAAGTCTTGCTTCGCTTTATCTAGCCTATGAACTTCATCCAGAATTAAAACGAGGTGCCGATGCATCTTCGCTTCTTGTACGACAACTTCCATATCTTTTTTATTATGAGTAACAGCGTTTAAGAGGCGAAACGGGGTTCCAGTGCTTCCTGCAATTGCGCTAGCGATTGATGTTTTTCCTGTGCCTGGAGGACCATATAAAATCATTGATTGAAAATGATTTGCTTGGACCATTCGCCATAAAATCTTGCCTTCACCAACTAAATGCTGTTGTCCGATAATTTCTTGAATATTTGTAGGGCGCATTCGATGTGCGAGTGGTTGTTTCATTTGACCCTCTCCCTTAATGTATAATCTCATTCTATCGTATCATTTTTTTTGATGAAATTTGAAATAGGATGCTGTTTTATGGGAAAAATGAAGGATAATATTTTCATTTTTCTTTCAATTGTAATAATTTCCGAGTTTTTCAATGTGATTTTATGTTATCATTTTGATACACAAGTTGAAATTTCTTATAATACTATATTATGCTATAATTTCATAGGATTTTAAATTGTGTTCTTTTATAAATAAGATATAACCAATAGAAGTGAAAATTTGAAATGAGGTGCAAATAGATGAAGATTTCAACGAAAGGCCGCTACGGCTTAACAATTATGATCGACCTTGCAAAAAAATTTGGTGAAGGCCCAATTTCATTAAAATCAATTGCGCAGGCACATGACCTATCTGAGCATTATTTAGAGCAATTAATTTCACCACTTCGTAACGCTCGTCTTGTAAAGAGTACGCGCGGGGCATATGGCGGATATGTATTATCTGATCAGCCAGTCAACATTACAGCTGGAGATGTAATCCGTGTACTAGAGGGTCCAATTAGTGTTGTAGAAATGATAGAAGAAGAAGAACCAGCACAACGCCAATTATGGATGCGTGTTCGTGATGCGGTGCAAGAAGTATTAGATAGTACAACTTTAGAAGATTTAGTACGTTATGAGGAAGAAAATCACGGGGGCTATATGTTTTACATTTAATTCCTTGTGAAACGATTTGGAAAGAAGGAGATTTAATGGAACGCATTTACTTAGATCATGCTGCGACATCTCCGACTCACCCAGAAGTGGTCGAAAAGATGATTCCATATATGACAGAAACATTTGGAAACCCGTCTAGCATTCACTTTTATGGGCGTCAAACGCGCCATGCGGTAGATGAGGCGAGACGTGTGTGTGCACGTAGCATTCACGCGAGTCCAAATGAAATTATATTCACGAGCGGTGGTACAGAAGCTGATAATTTAGCACTTATAGGTGTAGCGCGCGCGAATCGTCACAAAGGTAACCACATTATTACAACGCAAATTGAACATCATGCGATTTTGCATACGTGTGAATTGTTAGAGCGTGAAGGATTTGAAGTGACGTATTTACCTGTTGATGAAACAGGGCGTGTTCAAGTTTCTGACATACAAAAGGCACTAACGGAAGAGACGATTCTTGTATCTATTATGTTCGGGAATAATGAAGTAGGGACAATGCAACCAATTGCGGAAATAGGTAAGCTGTTAAAAGAACATCAAGCTTATTTCCACACAGATGCTGTACAAGCCTACGGTTTATTATCGATTGATGTGAAAGAATTTGGAATTGATTTATTATCAATTTCAGCACACAAAATTAACGGACCAAAAGGTGTCGGGTTCCTATATGCTGGTGCAAATGTGAAGTTTGAACCGTTATTAATAGGCGGAGAGCAAGAAAGAAAACGTCGTGCTGGTACTGAAAATGTACCTAGTATTGCCGGACTTCAGCAAGCAATTTTGCTAGCTGAAAAAACTCGTGAGCAAAAAAATGCCCAATATGAAGAGTTTAAAGATATAATGGTATCTGTCTTCAAAAATGAAGACATTACTTTCGAGGTAAACGGAAACTTGGAATATCGCTTATCACATGTGTTTAATGTAAGTTTTACAGGAATGAATATTGAACCATTTCTTGTAAACTTAGACTTAGCTGGCATTGCAGTATCAAGTGGTTCTGCTTGTACAGCTGGTTCGATTGACCCATCACATGTATTAGTGGCGATGTTCGGAAAAGATTCCGATCAAATACGTTCATCCGTACGCTTTAGTTTCGGTCTTGGAAATACGAAAAAGCAAATTGAAAAAGCGGCGTACGAAACAGTGAAAATCGTGAAGCGATTAACACAAAATTAGCATGGGAGGTGACATGATGAACAAACTACCTCACGAAACACGCGTTGTCATCGGGATGTCCGGTGGCGTCGATTCATCTGTAGCAGCTCTTTTATTAAAAGAGCAAGGTTATGATGTAATCGGAATTTTTATGAAAAACTGGGATGATACAGATGCAAATGGTGTCTGCACAGCAACAGAAGATTACAATGATGTAATTGAAGTGTGTAACCAAATCGGCATTCCGTATTATGCAGTAAACTTTGAAAAACAATACTGGGATAAAGTATTTACGTACTTTTTAGATGAGTACCGAGCTGGTCGTACACCAAACCCAGATGTAATGTGTAACAAAGAAATTAAATTTAAAGCATTTTTAGAGCATGCAATTGCACTTGGTGCTGATTATGTAGCAACAGGTCATTATGCACGCGTTGCTTATATGGACGGCGAATATAAAATGCTTCGCGGCGTTGATGACAATAAAGATCAAACATATTTCTTAAATCAATTAAGCCAAGAGCAACTATCAAAAACAATGTTCCCATTAGGTGAATTAAAGAAACCACAAATTCGCGAAATGGCGACAGAAGCTGGTTTAGCGACAGCGGCGAAGAAAGATAGTACTGGTATTTGCTTCATCGGTGAGCGTAACTTTAAAGATTTCTTAAGTAACTATTTACCGGCGCAACCAGGTGTGATGCAAACATTATCTGGTGAAGTGAAAGGGAAACATGATGGTTTAATGTACTATACAATTGGACAACGTCATGGCCTTGGTATTGGTGGTAATGGTGATCCATGGTTTGCTGTTGGGAAAAACTTGAAAGAAAACATTTTATATGTTGACCAAGGATTCCATAACGAACTTCTATATGGTGATGAAGTTATTGCTACGAATGTAGGCTGGGTAAGTAATAAAGCGAAGGAAAAAGAATTTACGTGTACAGCGAAATTCCGTTATCGTCAAGCAGACAATAAAGTAACGGTTCAAATCGTTGATGAAAATACAGTTCGTATTCTTTGTGATGAGCCAATTCGTGCGATTACGCCAGGCCAAGCAGTTGTTTTCTATGATGGAGATGAGTGCTTAGGCGGCGCTACAATTGATGAAGTATATCATAGTGGTAAGAAATTAGATTATTTAGGATAACACGAGAAGCCTCTGCCGATTAGCGGTTAGAGGTTTCTTTTACATAAAGCGAATTTTTGTTCGCTTGGAAAATACATTCTTTGTTATAATTTGTTGTAGAGGTGAAGGATATGTCAAACAAACTTGAAACAGGTATTAAATATATGCAAGAAGGAAACTGGGAAGAAGCAGCTGAAAATTTCACAGAAGCAATCGAAGAAAATCCGAAAGATACGCTTGGATACATTAACTTTGCGAATTTATTAGATGTATTAGGTGATAGTGAGCGAGCAATTTTATTTTATAAACGTGCAGTAGAATTAGATGGTAAATCTGCGGCTGCTTATTATGGCTTAGGAAACGTATATTACGGTCAAGAGCAATTTGCAGAGGCGAAGGCTGTATTTGAACAAGCGATGCAAGCGGGATTACAATCAGCTGACGTAACATTTATGTTAGGTATCACACATGTGCAACTTGGAAATGATCGTCTTGCGCTGCCATTTTTACAAAGGGCAACTGAATTAGATGAAAATGATGTAGAAGCTGTTTTCCAATGCGGACTTTGCTTCGCGCGACTAGAACATATTCAAGAGGCAAAACCTTATTTTGAAAAGGTATTAGAAATGGATGAAGAGCATGCAGATGCGTATTATAATTTAGGTGTTGCGTACGTATTCGAAGAAAATAACGAGAAAGCTCTTACTTTATTTAAGAAAGCGACTGAAATTCAAGCAGACCACTTTTTAGCTGGTAATGGTATTCGTTTATTAGAGCAAGAAGCTGAATAAAGTGAAATTATAGTTTAATGCGCAGTTACCCCTCATCTAAAGATTGTGAAAGAGGTGGGGGATGTACTGCTCATTAAAGTGAAAAGAACTCGGAAAGGAGAGGAAATATGGGAAATCAACATGCAATGGATTTGTTTGAGGAAGAGAAAAAATTTATAAAAGCGCAAGTTCTTCATACCATTTTCCACAACGAAGAAAACCTCTATTCCGTTGTCAGTATGAAAGTCATTGAAACGAATGAAACATACGACGAAAAAAAAGTAATGATAAACGGTCATTTTCCCCGTATGCATGAAGATGAAGTGTTTACATTAACAGGTCATTTTAAAGACCACCCAAAGTATGGAAAACAATATTTAGTTGAAACGTTTAAAAAAGAACTGCCACAAACAAAAGCAGGTATGGTGCAATATTTAGCGAGCGATTTATTTAAAGGGATTGGAAAGCGTACAGCCGAAAAAATCGTGGACCATCTTGGTGAGCATGCGATTTCTAAAATTATGGATGATCCGGATGCGTTAAGTGGTGTTGTAAACAAGCAAAAAGCGCAGGAAATATATGAGACGATTATTGAGCATCAAGGGCTCGAGAAAGTGATGAGTTTTTTAAATGGTTACGGTTTTGGAACAAAACTTTCTATTAAAATTTATCAGCAATATAAAGAGATGACATTAGAAGTGATTCGTAATAATCCGTATAAACTTATTGAAGAAGTGGACGGAATTGGATTTGGAAGAGCAGATGATATAGGGCGTGCAATCGGAATAACGGGCAATCACGACGACCGTGTACGTGCAGGGTGTTTTTATACGTTAGAGAATATTTCATTACAACTCGGTCACGTGTATATGGAAAAAGGTCAGCTTGTAAGAGAAACGATGTCACTTTTAAATAATCAAGAAGGCAGAGTGACTGAGGAAGATATTGTAGGCTGCGTTGAAATGATGCAAAGCGAAGGGAAAGTCATTATAGAAGAAGAGCGAGTGTATTTAGCTTCTTTATTCTATTCTGAGAAAGGCGTTGTAAAGTCGATCCGTCGTCTTATGAATCAAGAAGAAACCCCTGCATTCCCTGAAGCAGAAGTGTTAAAAACATTAGGAGAAATTGAAGAACAGCTAAAGGTGCAGTATGCGCCGCTTCAGCAAGAAGCAGTTCAAACTGCACTTCATAAGCCGATGATGCTATTAACAGGTGGACCAGGAACGGGGAAAACAACAGTTATTAAAGGGATTGTTGAAATGTATGCATCACTTCACGGAGTATCATTAAATCCGAATGAATATAGTGATGATAATCCATTTCCGATTTTATTAACGGCTCCAACTGGAAGAGCAGCGAAGCGAATGAGTGAATCGACGGGGCTTCCGGCGTGCACAATTCATCGTCTACTCGGTTGGACGCCAGAAGGATCTTTCCAGCGTAATGAAACCGATCCAATACAAGGAAAGTTACTCATTATTGATGAGTTTTCAATGGTAGACATTTGGCTTGCAAATCAGCTGTTTAAGTCGCTTCCGACAAATATTCAAGTTATCGTTGTAGGTGATGAAGATCAGTTGCCATCTGTAGGACCTGGACAAGTGCTAAAAGACTTATTGAATGCAGGTGCAGTTCCAACGGTCAAGCTTACAGAAATTTATCGTCAAGCGGAAGGGTCATCTGTTATTCAGCTTGCCCATGCGATAAAAGGTGGTGCGCTTCCGCCAGATTTAGCACAAAATAAAAAGGATCGTTCCTTTATTTCTTGTACAGGCGCTCAAATCGTTGAAGTTGTAAAAAAAGTATGTGAAAATGCCAAGACAAAAGGATTTAGCGCAAGAGATGTACAAGTGTTGGCACCTATGTACCGCGGACCAGCAGGTATTAATGTGTTAAATGAAGCTCTCCAAGAAGTGTTTAATCCGAAAATGGAAAAAAGTAAAGAAATTGCATACGGTGACGTTGTATACCGCAGAGGAGATAAAGTACTGCAACTCGTCAATCAGCCGGAAAGTCAAGTATTTAATGGTGATATCGGAGAAATCGTTTCGGTGTTTTATGCGAAAGAAAACGTTGAGCAACAAGATATGATTATCGTTTCATTTGATGGGATTGAAGTAACGTATACAAAGCCAGATTTAAATCAAATTACACATGCATATTGCTGCTCGATTCATAAATCACAAGGTAGTGAATTTCCGATTGTTATTATGCCGATTGTAAAAAGCTATAACCGTATGTTACGTCGTAATTTAATTTATACGGGTATTACAAGAAGTAAGAAATTCCTTATTATTTGCGGGGAGGAAGCAGCTTTTCAATCCGGTGTGAATCGCCTTGATGATGCAATGCGTCAAACGACTTTAGCTGGCCGATTGCAAGAATCACAAGGCGAAGTGCAAATGGTGACGGTTAATGGTGAAGAAATGGATGTGGAAAACATTTCACCGTATGATTTCATGTAACAAGGTGAAATTATATAGTGAAACTTTCAAACGTATAACGTTGAAAGGCTTTAGCAATGTATAAATGAATGCAGTTTGGACATAATGGCGAATAGAATCTGGGAGACTGTAAGGAGATGAAAGCCATATGTTCAGTTGTCCAAATTGCAAAGGGAAAGACATCGGAAAAATAGGTGTCAACCAATTTTATTGCTGGAATTGTTATATCGAATTATCGGTTTCAAAGGGGAAAATCCATACACATCAAGTAGAGGAAGATGGTTCATTAAGCTCTCTTGATGATTTATTTGATGATAATGAAAGAACGATCGGATAACGAAAAGGGGGATTTACTTTGAATCTACGCAATTCATTAATCGCATTAGGTGTTGGAGCTGCAGCATATCAATATGCTCGCAAACAAGATGTATTCTCAAAACGTAATGTGAAAAAAGCACGTAAGATGATTAAGTCTTATTTATAAGGCGTAAAAACTCCCTTCATGATAAGGGAGTTTTTTTATGTGCTTGTATGCAAATATAAAAGTCCGATTTCAGAGAAGAGATAAGATAAACCGTAACATCCAACGCCAAGCATTCCATAATGCCATAAGTGCTTCGCTCTTTCTTTTCGCGAGGAACGAATAAAGAAGCCTTTCCAAATACCAAACCCGATACAAATCCATTCAAGAAGCATAAAAAGTGCGGATAATGCAAGCATAAATAAGATCATTATGAGCCCTCCTGATTATATTTTGACATTTTGTATTTTCATGGGTGGTTGTCCTTATTATGTTAAATATATGTACGTCTTTAAAAAACAGTATGGTCTGTATAAAAAGATTTTAAAACTTTTGCACATAACCTAACCTATTTATTTTCAAAATAAAGGTGGAGGAGGTTTTTCGTGTGAAGAATCTTAAAATCATTTGGATATATCGTTTAGGATTATTGTTACTCGTTTTTCTTTGTTTGCTCGTCTTTTTAAAAATTAAGCCACTATGGGCACCGATTATTTTTGTATTTAAAGTGGCGATCACACCGTTTCTTATTGCTTGTTTTATTGCTTATTTATTACACCCTTTAATTGAAAAAATCCATAAGGAAGGAATGCCACGCACACTTGCTATTTTGCTCATTTATATTCTTTTCTTTGGCGGAATTGGCTATGGGATTTATAAAGGAACGCCAGTTGTTATTAAACAGTTACAAGAAATTAATGAACAATTTCCGCAGTTTACAAAAATGTACGATTCTTGGATGGATGGAGTTACAGAACAAACAGCGAATTTCCCATCATTTATTCATGAAAAGGTAAAGCAAATTTTCGTTGGTGTAGAAATGAAGATACAAACGCTTTTAAATAAAGTTATGAGCACAGCACGTGGTGTACTGGATTCATTGCTCATTATTTTCTTAATTCCGTTCATTGTATTTTACATATTAAAAGATTACGGTGAGTTTTATCATATTTTTTGGAAACTAGTTCCGAGTAAGTGGCGTAGTACGGGTCAAATGCTTGCGAAAGAAATTGATAAGTCACTCGGAAGTTATATTCGAGGACAGTTATTTGTTTGCTTAGTATTAGGGGGAGTATCTGTTCTTTCTTTTTGGTTTATCGGTATGAAATATCCGTTATTACTCGGTATTATTATTGGGGTAACGGATATAATCCCGTACTTTGGTCCTATTTTAGGGGCGATTCCGACGTTGATGATTGCGGCAACGGTATCAACGAGTTTACTCATTAAGGCGGGGATTACGATTGCTATTTTGCAATTTTTGGAAAGTAACATTTTATCGCCTTACATCGTTGGTAAGTCGCTTCGTATGCATCCTGTGATTATTATGTTTGCGTTACTAGTAGGGGGAGAAGTTGCGGGGATTGTAGGATTACTAATATCGGTTCCTATTTTAGCGGTCATTCGGACAGTGGTCGTTCATGTGAGGCCTCTTTGGAAAAGAGAAGATATTTAAAATGAAAAGTAGATGCTTATGTAGCTAACGAAAATGTGTGTAGTACAATATAATTATTATTATCTACATTGACAAACTTAAGAGAATTCTATTATATTTAGTCATATAATACATTAAATCAATGACGGAACAAGTATGTTACAGTCCATTTATAGAGAGAAGCTTCCAATGGCTGAAAGAAGCTTTAAATGAAGGGTAACAGAAAGCTAATCCTGAGAGCAGCTAATCACTGCCGTCTTGCCACGTTACGGCACCATGAGGTGATGAATTGATTGTTATAATAATCAATTCATAATTAGGGTGGTATCGCGAGTTAACTCTCGTCCCTTTTATTAGGGGCGGGAGTTTTTTATATTTAAGGAGGAAAATACAATGAAACAACTAACAGGCGCACAAATTCGTCAAATGTTTTTAGACTTTTTCCAAGAAAAAGGACATGCAGTAGAACCAAGTGCATCACTAGTTCCGCACGAGGATCCATCTCTTCTATGGATTAATAGTGGTGTAGCGACATTAAAGAAATATTTTGACGGACGTGTAATCCCGCAAAACCCACGTATTACAAATGCACAAAAATCAATTCGTACAAACGATATTGAAAACGTTGGGAAAACAGCTCGTCACCATACATTCTTTGAAATGTTAGGGAACTTCTCAATCGGTGATTACTTCAAAGAAGAAGCAATTACTTGGGCTTGGGAATTTCTAACGAGCGACAAGTGGATCGGATTCGATAAAGAATTACTATCTGTTACAATTCATCCGGAAGATGAAGAAGCATTCACAATTTGGAATGAGAAAATGGGTGTTCCAAAAGAACGCATCATCCGTTTAGAAGAAAACTTCTGGGATATCGGTGAAGGACCAAGTGGACCGAATACAGAGATTTTCTATGACCGCGGTGAAGCTTACGGTAATGACTTTAGTGACCCAGAATTATATCCGGGCGGAGAAAACGAGCGTTACTTAGAAGTATGGAACCTTGTATTCTCTCAATTTAACCATAATCCAGACGGTTCATATACGCCGCTTCCTAAGAAAAACATCGATACAGGGATGGGTCTAGAGCGTATGACATCTATCGTTCAAGATGTACCTACGAATTTTGATACAGACCTATTCATGCCGATGATTGGGGCGACAGAATCAATTTCTGGCGAGAAGTATCGTAATGGTGACTTAGAAAAAGATATGGCATTTAAAGTAATTGCTGACCATATTCGTACAGTAACATTTGCGGTTGGTGATGGAGCACTTCCTTCTAACGAAGGCCGTGGTTATGTATTACGTCGTTTATTACGCCGCGCTGTTCGTTACTCGAAAAAATTAAATATCAACCGTCCATTCATGTTTGAATTAGTACCGGTTGTTGGAGAAGTAATGAAAGACTTCTATCCAGAAGTACTTGAAAAGAAAGATTTCATCGCAAAAGTTGTGAAGAATGAAGAAGAGCGTTTCCATGAAACACTTCATGATGGTGAATCAATTTTAGCTGAAGTAATTGCAAAAGCGAAAGAAGAAAAAATAACTGTTATTTCTGGCGTAGATGCTTTCCGTCTATACGACACGTACGGTTTCCCGATTGAATTAACAGAAGAATATGCAGAAGAAGCTGGTATGACAGTTGATCAAGCAGGCTTTGAGAATGAAATGGAGAAACAACGTGAGCGTGCACGTGCTGCTCGTCAAGACGTTGATTCTATGCAAGTTCAAGGCGGTGTACTTGGTGAAGTTAAAGTAGCGAGCGAATTCGTTGGTTACGGTACAGTTGCAACAGAAAGTAACGTTGTTGCACTTGTAAAAAATGGCGAGTACACAGATAGCCTACAAGCAGGTGAAGAAGGACAATTAATGCTTGATGTAACGCCATTCTACGCTGAGAGCGGTGGGCAAATTGCAGACCGTGGTTATCTTCTTGCTAACGGCGTGAAAGTTCTTGTAAAAGACGTACAAAAAGCACCAAATGGTCAAAACTTACACAAAGTTGTTGTTGAAGAAGGTACATTAACGAAAGAAGCGGCTGTAAAAGCTCTTATCGATACGAAAAACCGTAGTAGCGTTGTGAAAAACCATACAGCAACTCACTTACTGCACCAAGCATTAAAAGATGTACTTGGAACGCATGTTAACCAAGCGGGTTCTCTTGTAACATCTGAACGTTTACGTTTTGACTTCTCTCACTTCGGTCAAGTACAAGCTGACGAATTAGAAAAAATTGAGCGTATCGTAAACGAAAAAATTTGGCAAAGTATTGATGTTGCGATTTCTCAAAAAGCAATCGAAGAAGCGAAAGAAATGGGCGCAATGGCATTATTCGGTGAAAAATACGGTGATGTTGTACGCGTTGTACAAGTAGGCGATTACAGCTTAGAGCTTTGCGGTGGTTGTCACGTTGATAACACAGCTTCTATCGGTATTTTCAAAATCGTTGCTGAATCTGGTATCGGTGCAGGAACACGTCGTATTGAGGCGGTAACTGGTAAATCTGCATACGAATTAATGAACGATCAAGTAGGTTTATTAAAAGAAGCGGCAGGAAAAATGAAAACAAATCCGAAAGATATTTTAACAAGAGTTGATGGTTTATTTGCTGAAGTAAAACAACTTCAAAAAGAAAACGAATCTCTTGCTGCGAAATTAAGCAATATCGAAGCTGGAAACTTAACTGATTCAGTAATGACAGTTGATGGTGTGAACGTATTAGCGGCGAAAGTAAATGTTGCAGATATGAACAATTTACGTACAATGATGGATGATCTTAAAAATAAATTAGAGTCTGCAGTTGTTGTATTAGTGTCTGTAAATGACGATAAAGTAAATATTTTAGCTGGCGTAACGAAAGATTTAATTAGTCAAGGTTACCATGCAGGTAAACTTGTGAAAGAAGTAGCTTCTCGTTGTGGAGGCGGTGGTGGTGGCCGTCCTGACATGGCTCAAGCAGGTGGTAAAAACCCAGCGCAAGTTGAGGAAGCTTTAGCATTTGTACAAGAGTACGTTAAATCTGTTTCAAAATAAAGAGATAGTAGTGTACAATGGTAGGGAGAGGAGAAGTTCTTCTCCCTATACTTACTACTTACAAGTGAGGTGCTTGAAATGGACGGTTTTGATAAAACAATGAAGTTTAGCATTCAAGATGAAAAGCAGAGTGTCCATGTGAATGATGTACTTTTAACTGTGTATAATGCACTTCAAGAAAAAGGTTATAATCCGATTAACCAAATCGTCGGTTATTTATTAAGTGGAGATCCAGCATACATACCTCGCCATAAAGATGCACGAAGCATTATTCGCAAGCTTGAACGTGATGAGTTAATTGAAGAACTTGTGAAGTCTTACTTGAAACATCATCGTGAGGAGTAGTTTATGCGGATATTAGGTTTAGATGTTGGTACTAAAACAGTCGGTGTTGCAATGAGCGATGAAATGGGCTGGACAGCACAAGGACTGGAAACAATCAGGATTAACGAAGAACGAGGCAACTTTGGTTTTGACCGTATTTCTGAGTTGGTAAAACAGTACAATGTGGACAAAATAGTAGTAGGTTTACCTAAAAATATGAATGGTACAATTGGCCCGCGTGGTGAAGCGTGCCAACAATTTGCAGAAAACCTGCGAAATCTGTTACAATTAGAAGTTGTAATGTGGGACGAGCGTTTGTCGACGATGGCAGCGGAACGTCTGCTCATTTCAGCTGATGTGAGCCGTAAGAAGCGAAAGCAAGTAATCGATAAGATGGCTGCAGTCGTAATCTTACAAGGATTTCTAGATAGTAAATAAGAGGTGACCAAAATGGAAGAAAATCAAATTACAATTGTAGACGAAAAAGGAAACGAACATTTATGTGAAATTATTTTCACTTTTGATGCTGAAAAATTCGGCAAAAAATCTTACGTAGTCTTCTCGCCAATCGGTGAAGTAGACGAAGATGGGGACCAAATCTTCGATGCAATGGCATACGAGCAAAGTGAAGAAGAGGGCGGAACATTACTTTCAATTGAATCTGAAGAAGAGTGGGAAATGGTACAAGAAATGTTTAACACTCTTGCTGATGAGCAAGACGAAGAGTAGTAATGTATAAAAAGGCGGACTGTGTACACAGTTCGCCTTTTTTGTATTCAAATGCAAAATGACAGATTTTTTGTCGAAACTACTTAATTGTTTATAGTATAATAAGACGGGTTGTATGAAATGAGGCTTTAAATGAGTAGCTGTCACCAATTATTTAGAAATGATTGGTTTTGCTTTATGTTTGTAGGGCATTGTATAGAGGAAGTGTATATGGTCTACAATTAAATAAGGAGGAAGAATTTTGGTAGAGAATCAAGTGAAGAAGAAGCGTAGACGCATTTTTTTATTTTCGATTATCGCACTGCTTTTAGTTTGTGGATCAGTCTATGCGTATATTTCATCTGCATTAGGACCAGTTGATAGTGGAAATAAAAAAGAGATTGAAGTAGAGATTCCAAAGGGGTCATCTACAAGTAAAATCGGTGAGATTTTAGAAGAAAAAGGTGCTGTGAACAGCGGTACAGTTTTTAGTTTTTATACGAAAGTTAAGTCGAAAAGCTTACAAGCAGGTACATATTTATTAAATCCTTCGATGAATGCTAACGATGTCATTGAACAAATGTCATCTGGCAACGTACATCGTCCGGCTCTTTATAAAGTGACGATTAAAGAAGGAGCGCAAGTAACTGAAATTGCTGAAGTGATTGCGACAGAATTAAAGTGGAATAAAGATGATGTTGTGCGTCAATTAAACGATAAAGCATTTATTCAAAAAATGCAGCAAAAGTATCCGAAGCTATTAACGGATAAAATTTTTGATAGTAATATTAAATATCCATTAGAAGGTTATTTATATCCTGCGACGTATTCGTTCTATAAGAAAGATACGACATTAGAAGAAATCGTAATTCCGATGCTTGAGAAAACGAATGCAATCATTGTTCAAAATGAGGCAAAAATGAAAGCGAAGAACTGGGATGTGCATCAACTGCTCACGTTGTCTTCACTTATTGAAGAAGAGGCCACTGGCTTTACAGATCGCCAGAAAATCTCTAGTGTTTTCTATAATCGTTTAGCGAAAGGTATGCCGCTTCAAACGGATCCGACGGTACTATACGCGCTTGGAAAGCATAAACAACGCGTATTATACGAAGACTTGAAAGTAAACTCACCGTACAATACGTATGTTGTGAAAGGGTTGCCAGTTGGACCGATTGCAAACTCTGGTAAACATTCAGTGGAAGCAGCGTTAGATCCTGCGCAAACAGATTATTATTATTTCTTAGCTGCACCAAGTGGTGAAGTGTATTATGCGAAAACATTAGAAGAACATAATGCATTAAAGCAAAAATACATTACGAAAAAACAATGAAATCGGGAGGGGTAGCGAAAAAGGTCGCACATCCCTCTTTTTTGTGGTAAAATATATCGGGTTAAAAACTGGCAGAAGAATCGTTTTTAATATCAAAACGGGACGTACAAGCTAAGGGTGAAACTGGCTTGTATTTTTATTGCATTCTATGTGTGAAAAGACAAAGGTTGACGCGTCATAGAGGCACTTCTCCATGTAAATAAGGAGGACCAATTATGGAGGATGCAGTTAACGAGTACCTATTATCATTTATTGATCCAAAAGATAAATTAATTCTTGAAATGGAAGAGTATGCAACTGAAAACCATGTGCCGATTATGGATCGACTTGGAATGGAGTTTATGCTGCAATTTTTACGTTTAATTGGACCGGAAAGTATTTTAGAACTTGGAACAGCAATCGGTTATTCTAGTATTCGTATGATGCAAGCTATTCCGAACTCTCGCATTGTGACAGTAGAGCGCAATCGTGAACGATATGAAAAGGCACTTGAATATATAGAATGTTCCTCGGTAACAGAACGTATTTCTGTTATTTACGGTGATGCTTTAGAAACGGGCGAACAAGTGAAAGAACATGGAACATTTGATGTTATTTTTATTGACGCAGCGAAAGGGCAGTACCGTCGCTTTTTTGACTTATACGAACCGTTATTAAATCCTGGTGGCGTTATTATTTCAGATAACGTTATGTACCATGGTCTTGTGACGACAAAAGAGAAAATTGAAAATAGACGTACGCGTGGTTTGATTCGTCGTATTAAGACGTACAATGAATGGCTTATGAACCATGAAGGATATGATACAACGATTTTCCCAATTGGCGATGGAGTGGCTGTAAGTAAAAAGAGAGGGTGACAAAAGTATGAAGAAACCTGAATTGTTAGTAACACCTAGAGCGGTGGCGGATATTGAACCTCTTGTGAAAGCAGGGGCAGATGCAGTAATGGTTGGTGAACAAAAGTTTGGTTTACGTTTGGCAGGAGAGTTTTCACGTGAAGATGTGAAACAAGCTGTAAACATTGCACATGAAAATGGTGTGAAAGTATACGTTGCAATGAATGCGATGTTCCATAATGATAAAGTGGAAGAATTAACGGACTACGTTGCCTTTTTAAATGAGGTAAATGTAGATGCGATTGTTTTCGGAGATCCAGCGGTATTAATGGCTGTTCGTGAAGTTGCACCAAACATGCAACTTCACTGGAATACAGAAACGACAGCGACAAACTGGTTTACTTGTAACTATTGGGGGCAAAGAGGCGCGAAACGCGCTGTATTAGCTCGTGAGCTTAGCTTAGATGAAATTGCTGAATTAAAAGAAAATGCTGAAGTGGAACTTGAAGTACAAATTCACGGTATGACTTGCATGTTCCAATCGAAGCGTTCACTAGTAGGAAACTACTTTGAGTATCAAGGGCGTAATCTCGACATCGAAAAGAAAAAGTATGAAGAGAATATGTTCTTATACGACCCAGAACGTAATAACAAATATCCAATTTATGAAGATGAAAACGGTACTCACATTATGAGTCCAAATGATATTTGTTTCATCGATGAGTTAGAGGAACTGATCGATGCTGAAGCCGATAGCTTAAAAATTGATGGTGTCCTAAAAAGTTCTGAATACATTATTGAGGTAACGAAGAAATATCGTAAAGCGATTGATTTATGTGTAGAAGATCGTGATGCGTATTATGACGTGAAAGATGATTTATTGAAAGAGATAGAAGAAATACAACCGGTAAATCGTCCGTTAGATACAGGATTCTTCTTTAAAGAAACGGTTTACTAAACGAGGAGGGTGTAGGAAATGACTGTACAAGAAATTTCACGGGTGATCGATGGCAAACGCGTTATTGTGAAAAAACCTGAACTGTTAATCCCTGCGGGTAACTTAGAAAAATTAAAAGTAGCTATCCATTATGGGGCAGATGCTGTATATTTAGGTGGACAAGAATTTGGTCTTCGTTCTAATGCAGGTAACTTTACGCTGGAAGACATGGCAGAAGGCGTTGAATTT
The DNA here is from genome assembly GCF_016892495.1 of Bacillus sp. RIT 809. Classification (NCBI taxonomy): domain Bacteria; kingdom Bacillati; phylum Bacillota; class Bacilli; order Caryophanales; family Bacillaceae; genus Bacillus; species Bacillus sp. RIT 809. The sequence continues at coordinate 43,037 of NZ_JAFEMR010000013.1, forward strand.
GCAAAGAAATATGGAGCAAAAATATACGTAACAACAAATATTTTTGCACATAATGAAAATATGGATGGGCTAGAGGAATATTTAAAAGGGATTGAAAAAGCTGGCGTAACGGGAATTATCGTTGCCGATCCGCTTATTATTGAGACATGTAAACGTGTAGCGCCTTCTGTTGAGGTGCATTTAAGTACACAACAATCACTATCCAACTGGAAAGCAGCACAGTATTGGAAAGAAGAAGGTTTACATCGTCTTGTATTAGCTCGTGAAGCAAGCTATGAAGAAATGAAAGAAATTAAAGAAAAAGTTGATATTGAAATTGAAGCATTCGTCCATGGTGCAATGTGTATCGCATATTCAGGGAGATGTACATTAAGTAACCATATGACAGCGCGTGACTCTAACCGTGGTGGTTGTTGTCAATCTTGCCGCTGGGATTATGATTTAGTTCAAACGGTATCACAACATAAAGATGCAAAAGAGCTTCCTCTATTCCAAGAAGAAGATGCTCACTTTGCGATGAGCCCAAAAGATTTAAATTTAATCTTATCCATTCCGAAAATGATTGAAATTGGAATTGATAGCTTAAAAGTTGAAGGACGTATGAAATCTATCCATTACGTAGCGACTGTAGCAACTGTATATCGTAAAGTAATTGATGCGTATTGTGCGGATCCTGATAACTTTGAGTTTAAACAAGAATGGTTAGATGAACTTGATAAATGTGCAAATCGTGATACAGCTCCTGCATTCTTTGAAGGGGTTCCAGGACATCAAGAGCAAATGTTTGGAAATCATAGTAAGAAAACAACGTATGATTTTGCTGGTTTAGTGTTAGATTATAATGAAGAAACGGGCATCGTAACGCTTGAGCAACGTAATCACTTCAAACCAGGACATGAAGTGGAGTTCTTTGGGCCAGAAATAGAAAACTTTACGCAGACGGTGGAGAAAATTTGGGATGAGGATGGAAACGAATTAGATGCAGCGAGACATCCGTTGCAAATCGTGAAATTCAAAGTGGATCAACCAGTGTATGTGAATAATATGATGCGCAAAAACATACTTCAATAAGAAAGAGTGGTAGTCGAATGGGGACGAATAAGCCTGTTGTAATTGGAATCGCTGGTGGTTCAGGATCAGGAAAAACAAGTGTAACGAAAGCGATTTTTGACCATTTTAAAGGTCATTCCATTTTAATCTTGGAGCAAGATTATTATTACAAAGATCAAAGCCATTTACCAATGGAAGAACGTTTAAAAACAAATTACGATCATCCGTTAGCGTTTGATAATGATTTGTTAATTGACCATTTGCAGCAGTTGCTTGCATATGAGCAAGTGGAAAAGCCTATATATGACTATACATTGCATACGCGTTCAGAAAAAATTATTCCAGTTGAGCCGAAAGATGTAATTATTTTAGAAGGAATTCTTATTTTAGAAGACCCACGTCTTTGTGAGTTAATGGATATTAAGGTGTTCGTTGATACAGATGCAGACCTTCGTATTTTACGCCGCATGCAGCGCGATATTGAAGAGCGCGGTCGTACAATGGATTCAGTTATTGACCAATACGTAAACGTTGTACGTCCAATGCATAATCAATTTATTGAGCCTTCTAAGAAATTCGCGGATATTATTATCCCTGAAGGTGGACAAAATCATGTTGCAATTGATATTATGGTTACAAAAATTGCAACAATTCTTGAACAAAAAGTAAATTTGTAATAGCATAGTAAAAGATATACGATAGGAAGGGATTTTTTCCCTTCTTATCGAATACAATGAAACATGAAACCTCACCTACCAATAGGTGAGGGCATATTTATATCAACTTTCCATACATACCTTCTTTATATAAGGAAGAATTGGAGAATAAGGGGTTGTATGTGACAACTCCACTAGTGCCATGTGTGCTAGAAACCTCCGCTATATATAAGCGGAGGAGTTTTCATATGGAACTCCTCTTTTTTTCGGGGGATTGGTATATAAAAGGAGTGGAAAACATGGCAACAGAAAAAACATACCCTATGACGCAAGAGGGTAAGCAAAAACTAGAGAACGAAGTTGAACAATTAAAAACAGTAAGACGTAAAGAAGTTGTAGAGCGTATTAAGATCGCACGTAGCTTCGGAGATCTTTCTGAGAACTCTGAGTATGATGCAGCGAAAGATGAGCAAGCATTCGTAGAAGGACGCATTACACAACTTGAAAATATGATCCGTAATGCGGTTATCATTGAAGACAATGGTGAAGAGTCTACAGTTGTAACATTAGGTAAAACAGTAACATTTAAAGAGTTACCAGGTGGAGACGAAGAATCGTACACAATCGTAGGTAGCGCAGAAGCTGATCCATTTGAAGGAAGAATTTCTAACGATTCTCCAATCGCAAAAAGCTTATTAGGTAAGCAAATTGGTGAGAAGGTAGCAATCCAAACACCAGGTGGAGAAATGCAAGTAGAGATTATCTCTGTAAAATAACGTAAAAATCACTCGTGTGAAAACGAGTGATTTTTTATTTGTATAAAAGGTGAAACACCTCGTCTAAACTACAATAGACGAGGTGTTTTTTATGAAAATGAAACGGAGAATTATAATTGTTTTAATTTGTTTTATGGGTGTGATTTTTTTATTACTTTGTCGTTTAATCCAAATACAGATTATTGATACGGAATCCTTTACTGATCGAAATATCAATTTGATTGAAAAAAGTGTTACGCAACGAACACAATCACTTACAGTAGATAGTGGAAGAGGGCATTTTACAGATCGAAATGGTAAGGAAATTGGTGAAGAGAAATATCCAGTCTTAATTGTTTTTCCATTTTTACAAATAAAAAATGACATGTTAGAGAAAATTGCGCATATCATTGGTGTGTCGAGACAAGAGATAAGACTGCAAATGAAAAATAAGAATCAAGCATTTATATTACGAAGGGGGAATATCCCATTTCAATTAACGATCGAGCAAATGGAGAAGGTAAATCAATTAGATATTTTAGGTATTGTAGCAGCAGAAGTTCGACTGAAGCAAACGGGAGAGGCAAATCATTTAATTGGTGATGTGGGAGAGAATGAACAGGAATTTCAAAAGCGTTATGGAGAAATGAAAAAAACTTCGAAACAAACGCCAATTGGTATTTCGGGATTGCAACAATCATTTGATGAATTTTTACTGACTGATGGAGAAGCGAAAGTACTATATCAAGTGGATCGACAAGGAGAACCGATTTTCGGGAAACAGGCGAAATACACTTCACCAGGAAATCCATTTTATCCAGTTACTATTCAAACAACAATAAATAAAACGTTGCAACGACGAGCAGAGAGGATTATAGATGAAAATGGAATAAAAAAAGGTGGGTTAGTATTACTAGACATAAAGAATAGTGAAGTTTTAGCAATGGTAAGTAAGCCTTCTTTACAGATGAATGATAAGAGGATATATAAAGCTACACTTGAAAATCAAATGTTAACTCCTCATTTTCCGGGGTCTGTTTTTAAAACAGTAGTTGCAGCAGCAGTAATTGATGAGAATTTGGTGCGGTTTAATCGTACATTTAACTGTAATACGGATTTATACGGTGAAAATCTTCCACAAGTTATGATGGGGTCATTAAACTTTAAGGGAAGCTTTGCTAGAAGCTGTAATCGAACGTTTGCCGTATTAGGTGATGAACTAATGCAAAAGGATAGGGGAGTATTAGAAACGTATTTAGAGGCCTTAGGAGCAAGTAAGAAGGTAGGGTGGAAAGGTTCGGTATTTCATACATCGGAATTTGAGCAATTTCCAGAAGAAAAGAGTGCTATTATTTGGGGGAACGAAGAAAATAAATATAGTAGAAAAGCGATTGCTCAAACGATGGTCGGACAAAAAGATGTACGTGTGTCACCTCTAGCTATAGCGAATATGATGGCGACAATCGCTAGAGGTGGAGAGAAGATGGAAGTGAAAGCTGTGAAAAAAATAGTGTATAAAAATGGAACCGACTTTTTTACATTTGAAAATCATAAATTAAATGGAAAACAGCTTTCTTATGAAACGATGAAAAAATTACAACAGTTGTTAAGAGGCGTTGTAACAATGGAAAAAGGAACGGGAACCGCATTCCGTTCGTTGCCACTAACTGTCGCGGGAAAATCTGGGACGGCACAAACAGGAAAAGGAGAGAAGGTAAATCGCTGGTTTGCAGGTTATTTTCCATATGAAAACCCAAGATATGCTTTAGTTGTAGTTGATATAGAAACAGATAACGTAAATGTAGTTACACCAGCTTTTGCAGAAATGGTAGAAGCAATTCATCAATTAGAAGTTGAAAAGTAATCTTGCAATTATTTATGAAATGTTTTCATTTCGTGAAAATATTATTGTAAATGTTCAACCTTTCTAGATTTAATGTTACAATAGCAAGTATGAAAAACTGCATGGAGGTTTGAAGAATGGCAGGAGGATCTAGATTCCAACAGAAACAACAAAAACGTCGTCAAAACGGTGTTTTAAATATTGCAATTGCAATTGTATTAATATTAGTAGCTATTGTATCATATCAATTGTTTGTTCCTGAAAGAAAAGAGCAAGCGTCTTCTAGTGATAAAAAAGTAACTCAGCAAACAACAAAAGAGAATAAAGCTGAGAAAGCTAAAGGTAAAGAAGAGACGAAGAAGAACGAGCAAGAGAAAGCAGAGGCTAAGAAGAAGGAAGAAGAGAAGCTACAGGCTGAAGAAGAAAAGAAAAAAGCTGAAGAGGAAGCGAAAGCTACCGAGAAAGAACCAGCTGAAAAAACACAGCCAAAGGCAACAGATGCGTATACGAAATCCTCTTGGAAGCCAGTAGGTACAGAACAAGGTGCAACACCTGCGATGACGTTTAAAAAAGGTTCAGCAGATTGGAATGAAATGAATCAAGCGATTTCCACTGCAATTGACGTTCCAGTAGAGCAATTAGTTATTCATAGAATCGGAAATAACGGTAAGAATAAAGCGTACGGTAATGTCCAAGATAAGCAATCAGGTAAAAAATATTATGTAAATATTGATTGGGTAGAAAATGAGGGCTGGAAACCAGTACTTGTTCAAACTCTAAACTAAAAAAGAGAGGCTCTTATGAGCCTCTCTTTTTTAGTTAGCGTAATTTCTTTAATTTAAAATGAACAACAGCACTATAATAAGGTCTTTTGCTTTCAGGATCCATAACCATTTGATGCGAGATGTGATGTACTTCGAGCATAAGTGCTTTATTATTATCAATTTGCTCACTAATTTTTTTTTCTAAAGAAGCTAAGTCCGCCGCTTCAAAAAACTCTACTTTATCTTCTAACATTTCAAAGGTAAATGACACGAAGACGCCCCCTCTCCTATGTAATCACCTATAGTGTAACAAAGAAAAGAAGGAAATACTACGTACATTTCAATTGACATTTTTAGAAAGAGAGAATATCATACTGATAAAACCGATAAGAAAAAGGGGAATTTTTATGGGAACAGAATTTAATGGTTTATTTGATGAATGGGCTCATACGTACGACTCATTTGTACAAGGCGAAGATATACAATATAAAGAAGTTTTCGCCCATTATGAGGACATTTTAGAGGATGTAGTTAACAAGTCATTTGGCAACGTATTAGAATTCGGTGTTGGTACTGGCAATTTAACAAATAAATTATTACTTGCTGGTCGCACAGTTTACGGTATAGAACCGTCACGCGAAATGCGTACAATTGCAAAAGAGAAATTACCAAAAGAGTTTTCAATTACGGAGGGTGATTTTCTTTCATTTGAAGTCCAAAATTCAATCGATACTATTGTGAGCACTTACGCATTTCATCATTTAACAGATGAAGAAAAAGACGTAGCAATTGCGAAGTATAGTCAATTGCTAAACAAAGGTGGTAAAATAGTGTTTGCTGATACGATATTTGCAGATCAAGATGCATATGATAAAACTGTCGAAGTAGCAAAACAAAGAGGTTTTCATCAGTTAGCAAACGATTTGCAAACAGAATACTATACACGTATTCCGATCATGCAATCTATTTTTGAAAACAATGGCTTCCACGTAACGTTTACGAGATTAAATCATTTCGTTTGGGTAATGGAGGCAACTAAGCAATAGAAAGAGGGATTAGATTGAGAATTGCTGTAATTGGAGCAATGGAAGAAGAAGTACGTATTTTACGTGACAAACTAGAACAAGCAGAAACAGAAACTGTTGCAGGTTCTGAATTTACGAAAGGGCTATTGGCAGGACATGAAGTAATCTTGCTAAAGTCTGGTATTGGTAAAGTAAATGCAGCGATGTCAACGACAATTTTATTAGAAAAATATAAGCCTGAAAAAGTAATTAATACTGGTTCAGCTGGTGGATTCCATCACTCTCTAAATGTTGGTGATGTAGTTATTTCAACAGAAGTTCGTCACCATGACGTAGATGTAACAGCATTTAACTACGAATATGGTCAAGTGCCAGGAATGCCACCTGGATTTAAAGCTGATGAGGCATTAGTTGCATTAGCTGAGAAATGTATGCAGGCAGAAGAAAATATTCAAGTTGTAAAAGGTATGATTGCAACAGGTGATTCATTTATGAGTGATCCGAACCGTGTTGCAGCCATTCGTGATAAATTTGAAGATCTTTATGCAGTAGAAATGGAAGCAGCAGCTGTTGCGCAAGTATGCCACCAATATGAAGTTCCATTTGTTATTATTCGTGCACTTTCTGATATTGCTGGTAAAGAATCAAATGTTTCATTTGATCAATTTTTAGATCAAGCAGCTCTTCATTCTACAAACTTTATCGTAAAGGTACTAGAAGAGTTAAAGTAATGTAACAAAAAGGCAACTGTCTCATATAAAGAAAATACATACAGTTGCCTTTTCTTTATTGGCAAATAAGGGGGAGAACACGATGAATGTATATCGTGGAGTTCATGAGTTGATTGGCCATACACCAATCGTAGAAATTACTCGTTTTTCACTTCCGAAAGGAGTCCGTTTATTTGCAAAGCTTGAATTTTACAACCCAGGCGGAAGCGTTAAGGATCGTTTAGGAAGAGAATTAATCGAAGATGCGTTAGAAAAAGGGCTTGTTGCAGAGGGCGGAACAATCATTGAACCGACGGCTGGAAATACCGGCATTGGACTGGCACTTGCAGCGTTAGAACATGATTTACGCGTCATTGTTTGTGTACCAGAGAAATTTAGTATTGAAAAACAAGAATTAATGAAAGCGCTAGGTGCAAAGGTCGTGCATACACCGACTGAGCAAGGAATGACCGGCGCAATTGCAAAGGCAAAAGAATTAGTAAAGGAAATACCAAATTCATACTCTCCAAGTCAGTTTGCTAATGAAGCAAACCCTCGTGCTTATTTCAAAACACTAGGTCCTGAACTTTGGGACGCACTGAATGGAGAGATTAACATATTTGTTGCGGGTGCAGGAACTGGCGGTACGTTTATGGGAACTGCGTCTTATTTAAAAGAAAAAAATATTGATATTAAAACGGTTATTGTAGAACCAGAAGGATCTATTTTAAATGGCGGCAAAGCTGGTTCACATGAAACAGAAGGTATTGGTCTTGAATTCATTCCACCATTTTTAAAAACATCTTATTTTGATGAAATTCATACAATTTCTGATCGAAATGCATTTTTACGAGTGAAAGAATTAGCGAAAAAGGAAGGCCTTCTCGTTGGGAGCTCTTCAGGAGCAGCATTTCATGCAAGCTTACTTGAGGCAGAGAAAGCAGCACCAGGTACAAATATTGTAACGATTTTTCCTGATAGTAGTGAGCGCTATTTAAGTAAAGACATATACAAAGGATGGGAATAAAAAATGAGAGCAAAGACAAAGTTAATTCATGGTATTCGCATAGGAGAACCTTCAACTGGATCTGTAAACGTACCGATCTATCAAACGAGTACGTACAAACAAGAAGCAGTTGGTAAGCATCAAGGATATGAATATTCACGTACAGGTAACCCAACACGTGCAGCTCTAGAAGAAATGATTGCCGTATTAGAAAATGGTCATGCTGGATTTGCATTTGGTTCAGGAATGGCTGCTATTACAGCGACAATTATGTTGTTCTCAAAAGGTGATCATGTCATTTTAACAGATGATGTTTATGGCGGAACGTACCGTGTTATTACGAAAGTATTAAACCGCTTCGGTATTGAGCATACATTTGTAGATACAACAAACCTAGAGGAAGTTGTAGAAGCGATTCGTCCAAATACGAAAGCGATTTATGTGGAAACACCAACGAACCCATTACTAAAAATTACTGATATTAAGAAAATATCTACTCTTGCTAAAGAGAAAGATGTATTAACAATTATTGATAACACATTCATGACGCCATATTGGCAGTCGCCAATCTCTTTAGGAGCAGACATTGTACTTCATAGTGCAACGAAATATTTAGGAGGACATAGTGACGTAGTTGCAGGCCTAGTAGTTGTAAATAGCCCGCAATTAGCAGAAGACCTTCACTTTGTACAAAACTCAACAGGAGGTATTCTTGGCCCACAAGATAGCTTCTTACTACTTCGCGGTTTAAAAACATTAGGAATTCGTATGGAAGAACATGAAACGAATTCACGCGCCATTGCTGAGTTTTTAAATAACCATCCAAAAGTAAATAAAGTATATTACCCAGGTCTTGCATCACATCAAAATCATGAATTAGCAACAGAACAAGCAAATGGATTTGGGGCTATTATTTCATTTGATGTAGATAGTGAAGAAACATTAAATAAAGTACTTGAGAAATTACAATACTTTACACTTGCTGAAAGCTTAGGAGCAGTAGAAAGTTTAATTTCTATCCCATCTCAAATGACACATGCATCAATCCCAGCAGATCGCCGCAAAGAGTTAGGAATTACAGATACATTAATTCGTATTTCAGTCGGTATTGAAGATGGTGAAGATTTAATTGAAGATTTAGCACAAGCGCTAGCATAGTCAACTACCCCCGCTGAGATGAAGCGTTTCAGTGGGGGCTTTGAGTTAGAACTCTAGGTCTTTTCGTCTATCGCTAGACAGTTTGACGCTCTAGCATTCATGCCACCTTACGGTAACACCCCAAGTAAGTTTTTGGTTGGTACTGGCAACAAACTATTGTTTTCACCACCTTTCTCAGAGAGTTTATTAAAATTATTTCTTTCCTAAGATAATGTTTTATCTTAGGAAATCTCGTTTCACGAGACAAGAACTAACACTTTTGTAACTGTTAATCGCTTTTGATAAATCAATATTTGGAACTGAACGGAACAAAATGTGAACATGGTCTTCATCGTAATTCCTTTTGGTTCAAGTAACCGAATGATTATTATTATCCAATTTCGTTGTCGTACAATCTATTCCCTCCTTATCTACGACAGATTATATCGTAAGACAAAAAAGAACAAATGCTCCCTTTAAAAAATTGTTATGAACGAAACAAAGGTGTTTGGTCTACCTTCTGACGGCAATTCATCTCCACCTGAATTGTTGGGTTTCACCCGTAACACAAATCAGATGGAGTCTTCTTGCCGAAAAGGATAAAAAATGCACTGCTAATATAGAGCAGTGCATTTTTATTACATCATTTTGTGAAATGTTTCACAAAATAGACATACACAAATGAAATAATTTCATGTATATTGAATTCATGAAATGTTACTCACGAACAAACTTGTGAAATGTTTCACAAACAATGAAATTCATGTAGGCAGGCAACTCTATTTTTTTTGCGATAATTGGGACTTATTTTGACCTATAGGGACATATAAGGACCGGAATAGTAGAATAGGAGGAAATTTACATGGTAGTCAAAGAGAAAGTTGTAAATGAAATGCAGGAAGTAAAAGAGATGATTGATTCGTTAGTAGATAACGGTCAAAAAGCTTTACAAGCATTAGAAGGTTTTACACAAGAGCAAATTGACAACATTGTTCATAAAATGGCACTAGCAGGTGTTGATCAACATATGCCGCTTGCGAAATTGGCTGTTGAAGAAACGGGTCGTGGTGTATATGAAGATAAATGCATTAAAAATATTTTTGCCACTGAATACATTTGGCATAGTATAAAGAAAGACAAGACGGTAGGAATTATTCATGAAGATCCTCATGAAGAAGTAATAGAAATTGCGGAACCGGTTGGTGTAGTAGCTGGAGTAACGCCGGTAACCAACCCAACGTCGACAACGATGTTTAAAGCATTAATCGCGATAAAAACGAGAAATCCAATTATTTTCGCATTCCATCCTTCTGCACAAAAATGTTCTATTGCAGCAGCGAAAACAGTATACGATGCTGCATTGAAGGCTGGTGCACCAAAGCACTGCATTCAATGGGTTGACAGACCTTCTGTCGAAGCAACGAAACAATTAATGAATCATGAAGGTGTTGCGCTCGTTCTAGCAACTGGAGGAGCTGGTATGGTGAAATCAGCGTATTCTACTGGCAAACCAGCGTTAGGTGTAGGTCCAGGTAATGTACCATGTTATATAGAGAAATCGGCACATGTAAAACGAGCTGTTAATGATTTGATTTTATCGAAAACATTTGATAACGGTATGATTTGTGCGTCAGAACAAGCTATCATTGTAGATAAGGAAATCTATAATGATGTTAAAACAGAAATGATTGCAAATAATTGTTATTTTGTAACAGAAGAAGAGAGAGAAAAATTAGAAAAGCTTGTTATTAATGAAAATACATGTGCAGTAAATAGTGATATTGTTGGGAAATCAGCACAGTATATTGCCGAATTAGTAGGGATTACTGTGCCTGAAGATACAAAAATGCTTGTAGCTGAAATTAAAGGAATCGGAGCAGCATATCCACTATCTCGTGAAAAACTGAGTCCAGTATTAGCTTGTGTAAAAGCAAATTCATTAGAAGAAGGATTTACATATTGTGAAGAAATGTTGAACCTTGGTGGTTTAGGACATTCAGCAGTCATCCATTCTACAAACAAAGAAGTACAAAAACAATTTGGATTGCGTATGAAAGCTTGCCGTCTCATTGTAAATGCACCTTCATCACAAGGTGGAATAGGGGATATATATAATGGATTTATTCCATCACTTACGCTTGGTTGTGGTTCCTACGGGAAAAACTCAGTTTCCCAAAACGTAACAGCGACTCATTTATTAAATATAAAAAGGCTGGCAAATAGAAAAAAGAATATGCAGTGGTTCAAATTGCCACCAAAAATTTATTTTGAAAAACATGCTACAGCGTATTTAGCAAACATGCCTAATATTTCACGTGCATTTATTGTAACGGATCCAGGAATGGTTGAGCACGGCTATGTAGATACGGTTACGCACTATTTACGTAAACATGCAAATGATGTAAAAGTTGAAGTTTTCTTCGAGGTTGAGCCAGATCCATCAGATGAAACTGTTTTTAAAGGTGCGGAAATGATGAGAAGCTTTAAGCCAGATGTAATTATCGCACTTGGCGGTGGTTCAGCTATGGATGCAGCAAAAGGGATGTGGCTTTTCTATGAGCACCCAGAAACAACATTCTATGGAATTAAACAGAAGTTTTTAGATATAAGAAAACGTACATGTAAGTATCCGAACTTGGGAAATAAAGCGCAGTTTGTTGCCATTCCAACAACATCAGGAACAGGGTCAGAAGTGACACCATTTGCGGTTATTACAGATAAGAAAAATAATATAAAGTATCCGCTTGCTGATTATGAATTAACACCAGATGTAGCGATTGTTGATCCGCAATTTGTAATGACAGTACCACCTCATGTAACAGCAGATACCGGAATGGACGTATTAACACATGCAATTGAGGCCTATGTGTCTGTTATGGCAAATGACTATACGGATGGTTTAGCGTTAAAAGCAATTGATCTCGTATTTAAATATTTACCGAGAGCATATAAAGATGGAAATGATGAAGAGGCGCGAGAAAAAATGCATAACGCTTCTGCGATTGCAGGGATGGCATTTGCTAATGCTTTCCTTGGTATTAATCACAGTTTAGCACATAAACTTGGACCAGAATTCCATATTCCACACGGACGCGCAAATGCAATTCTTATGCCGCATGTAGTTCGCTATAATGCTATTAAGCCAAGGAAACACGCATTGTTCCCAAAATATGAGCACTTTGTGGCAGATGAACGCTATGCACATATTGCGAGGATGCTCGGGCTTCCAGCAAGTTCAGCGGCAGAAGGTGTGGAATCACTCGTCCAAGCGATTATTGCGCTTGGAAAAAGCTTAAATATCAATATGAGTATCGCGGAACAAGGAGTTGCTAAAGAACAATTTGAAGCTGTTGTGGAAATGTTAGCAGAAAGAGCTTTTGAAGATCAATGTACAACAGCTAATCCGAAATTACCGCTCATTTCAGAGCTGAAAGAAATTTATATGGAAGCATATAAAGGCGTATAATAGATAAAAAAGAGCCGCATTTAAGTGGCTCTTTTTTACTTTGGAAAACATCTCCCAGTTTGGTTCTATTTACTTGTCTTTAAGCTTAATAGAATGTGATAAAGTGAGGATGGGAGTGATAAAGAGATGAAAGAATTACAAGGAAAAATAGCAGATTATACCCGTTTCGGACAAGTACTTTTGTCTATAAGTACATTTTTAATGATCGGTTTATTAATTCCAAGCGGAGTCAAAGATATGGTGCAGTCTTTTGTTATGATGGGGAGTATTGTTGTATTTTTAGTTCTTGCTTTTTTCTTCTTTAAGTGTGTTAGAACGATGCGTGACCAATTAGAGGAGAGCGAATATGAAGAAAATTGTTAAATAGAGCGCTACGAAAAGAAAAAGTCTTTTTGTAGCGTTTTTTTCGTTTTTGAAGAAAATGTATGCGGTTTATATTGACAATGATAATCTATATCAATTAAAGTAGAATGGTAGTTAATGATTATCATTATCAATTAGAGGTGAAAGAATGAAAAAATCCATTACGCTGTTCACAGCGATCTTATCTATTTTTTTCTTATTAATAGGTTGCAGTGCAAAAGAAAACGAAAAAGCATCCGCCACAAAAACAGACAAAGGAACAGACAAAATCGAAATTACCGATCTCTCAGACAGAAAGATAACATTCAATAAAGTTCCTGAAAGTTTTGCGACGTTAAGTATGGGGGACATGAATGTTATCCACGCTTTAGGAGGAAAAATCGTCGGGCGTCCAGATGCAAAAATTCCCCTTCCAGAAGATTTGCAAAAAACACAAGTAATTGGAAATGCACATCAGCCAAACTTTGAACAAATTGCTAGTTTAAAGCCAGACGTACTTGTTGCTAATAATGGATTCCAAAAAAATATTCCAACGGTTGAAGGGCAAGGAACAAAAGTAATCATTTCTTCAGCCAACTCTGTAAAAGATATTCAAAAGAGTATTGAAATGTATGGAACAGTAATGAAGAAAGAAGATAAAGCAAAAGAGCTTAACCAAAAAATTAATGATCAAATGAAGAAATATGAGAAAAAGAGTGACGTTAAAGCATTGCTAGTGTATGGGGCACCAGGCACTTATTTAGCAGCATTACCAACATCTCTATCAGGGGATATTTTAGAAAAAACGGGCGGGAAAAATATCGCAGCTGGTTTTCCAGAAATGAAAGAATATCCGCAATATGCACAGCTAAGTGTAGAACGTATTATTGAAGCAAATCCAGATGTGATTTATTTAATTACACATGGAGATCCCAATAGTGTGAAAAAAGCATTTGAAGGCGAAATGATGAAAAATGAAGCATGGAAAAATTTAGATGCAGTAAAACAAAATCGTGTAGTTATTTTGCCACCAGATTTATTTGGATCAAACCCTGGGACAAAAGTTACAGAAGCGATGGAATTCATGTATAAAAGTATACAAGATGTAAGGAAATGATAAGTATGGAGAGTAGTGAAATAGTAAGAGAAAAGGAACATCCTTTTGCAAAGAAAAGATGGATAATAGCAGTTACTTTAGTCGTATTAACATTCCTAAGTCTTTTTTACGGTCTTTTCGCAGGAAGTTTATCTTTTTCTTTACGAGACATTCTAACAGGGATACAAGATGAAAGTTCGACAGTTCATCGGATTGTATGGGATCTTCGCATACCGAGAGTGCTCGTTGGGTTTATAGTAGGAACGTGTTTAGCTACATCTGGAGCATTACTGCAAGGGGTTATGAGAAACCCTCTTGCAGACCCTGGAATTATCGGGGTTTCATCTGGAGCGGGTCTTGTAGCAATTGTAATTATGATTCTATTTCCTCAGCACATGGCTTTTTTACCGCTAGGAGCGTTTTTAGGAGCTTTCATAACAGCGATGGTCATTTATGCTTTATCATGGCAAAAAGGGGCACCGCCTTCAAGAATCGTCTTAGTAGGTGTGTCAATCAATGCATTAATTGGTGCAGCAACGTCAGCATTAATGTTATTACATAGTGACAAAGTACAATCCGTGTTACCGTGGTTAGCTGGCGGTATTGGTGGTGTGAGCTGGGCACATTTAAATATGATTATTTACTATGCAATATTCGCTATTATATTAGCTTTCTTCGGTATTAAACACATTCGGGTATTAATGCTTGGGGATGAAATGGCGAAATTATTAGGGCATAACGTGGAAAGAAGTCGGTTTTATTTAATAGTAGTAAGTACAATGTTAGCTGGAATTGCGGTTAGTGTTTCTGGTCTAATTGGATTTGTAGGTCTTGTTGTACCGCATATGTTACGTTTATTAGTTGGAAATGACTATAAATATTTACTGCCATTATCATGCCTTGGCGGAGGGATATTACTTGTTTTCGCGGATGCGATAGCTCGAAGTTGGTTCGATCCAATCGAATTGCCTGTTGGTATTTTATTGTCCTTCTTAGGTGGTCCGTTCTTCTTATATTTAATTCATAGAGGAGGAAAACAACGTGATTTCCGTTAACAAAGTGTTTTACGCACATTCTGAAAGATTTCAAATGCAAAATATGAATGTACATATTAAAGCTGGAGAAATCGTTAGTTTAATCGGTCCGAATGGATCCGGGAAATCTACTTTGCTGCGTTTAATAGCACGGCTACTTAAACAAAGCGAAGGAGATATCATTTTAGATGGGACAAATATTCATACGATGAAGAGTGCGGATGTAGCGAAGCAATTAGCGATGTTACCACAAATGCATGATCATCAATTAGATTTAACAGTGAAAGAACTAATAGAGTTCGGAAGAGGTCCTCATAAATCATGGAGTAGTCGCTTAAACAAAGAAGATGAAGAAATTGTTGATTGGGCATTGTCTGTTACAAATCTTGAAGGGTATGAATATCGTCTTTTACAATCCTTATCAGGAGGAGAAAGACAACGTGCTTGGATTGCGATGACGCTAGCACAACGTACAAATGTCTTATTATTAGATGAACCAACAACCTTTTTGGATATCGTTCACCAGTTGGAAGTAATGGAACTTGTGAAACGATTAAACGAGGAGTTTGGTATGACAATTATAATGGTCTTACATGACATTAACCAAGCGGCTCAATATAGTGATCGTTTACTCGTATTAAAGCGAGGAAAGATTCAGTATGACGGTGTACCAGAAGAAGTATTATGTCAACAAATGTTTCAACATGTATTTGGCATAGAAGTAGATATTTTTCAAGGAAGCGACAAGCCATTTTTTACACCGAAACGAATTTCTAAAAAAGGAGCAGAGCGATGCAAACAGAAGAACGTATTACCATTGAATTAGTAAGAGAATTTGTTATGGCAGCTCACGGAGATTTAGAAAAAGTACAGGAACTATTGGCAGAATCGCCAAGCTTACTTCATGCCTCTTATAATTGGGGCGGCTCAGATTGGGAAAGTGCCTTAGGAGCAGCGGCCCATGTAGGACGTAAAGATATTGCGCTTTATTTACTGGAAAAGGGAGCTCGGATGGATATTTTTGCAGCGGCTATGCTTGGGAAACTTGAAGTTGTACAAGCTATTTTAGTAGTACAACCAGAAGCGTTATTTGCACCTGGCCCGCATGGCATCTCGCTACTTCAACATGCACGAATGGGTGGAGAAAAAGCTCAGCGTGTATTTGAATACTTAACAGTGCTTTCTTAATGACCGCAAAGTTCTTATGTGCGGTAAACTTTCCACTCAAAAGATTGGAAGGTTTACCGCCCGTTAGAACGGGATAAGTATCTAGTATATATGAAAATCCTACACCCCCTCAATTGTAGTTTTCTTAATACTAGTTATGATATGGATGCAGTAGACACTCTTTTGTCTACTGCTTTTTTTTGATATAATACATTTTTATAAGACTGAATTTTCTTTCTTTTTTGTGGCGTCTTGATAAAAATTATTTAACATTTAAGTAGTTTGAAATATATAGTTATGTAATGAGGTTCAAAATGATGGGAGTGAATAAAAGAGTGTTTCATACAGATCGTTTACAATTTCGCAAATATACAATGGATGATTTACCGTTTTATGCTTCTTTATGGGGGGATGAGAAGGTAATGCGCTATATTGGAAATGGAATGTTAAAAACATTTATGCAATGTAAAAAAAGTTTGGAGGAGAGGGTACTTCCAAATTATAAAAACGGTCTCGGTTTATTTGTAATGATTGAAAAGGAAACAGGGATACGAATTGGTCATGCAGGACTTGTCAAGCAGAAGGTAGATGGAAAAGAGGAAATTGAGATTGGCTATTGGTTACTTCCTAAGTATTGGGGGAAAGGGTATGCGAAAGAGGCTGCGGCGGCATTTCGAGACTATGGTTTTCAAGCATTACAAATGAATAAATTAATTTCACTTATTAATCCGAACCACCCAGCTTCAATATTTGTTGCTAGAAAAACAGGGCTTAGTTATGAGAAAACAACTTCATTTCATGAGATGGATGTTCTCGTTTATTCCATTAAGCGGGTTGGATGAAAAAGGTGAATTGCATTTTTTGGAGAATGGTATATAAAAATAAAGGGGGGATTACATGTATATTTACCATAATGGACTTATTATTCGTGAGGGAACGAACGGTGTACCAGCATATGCAATTAAAACTTTATTTGAAGATGCCGGTTGGAGTAATGATAATATCCCTTCTTGGCAAATTGAAAAATTTACGATAGCATTTGAAAATTCCACATGGGCTTTCACAATTTGGGATGAAGAAGAAATGGTCGCGATGGTTAGAGTGATTTCTGATCAAATCATGGTTGCTAACATAGTAAATTTAGTTGTGAAGTGTGAGTATAGGGGAAAAGGGTTAGGTAAGAAACTTGTAGCTCTTTGTTTACAAAAGCTTCCGCATGGCGATTGGTTTGCGCATACATCCGCTAACAATTTTGATTTTTATAGAAGCTGTGGTTTTGAAGTAAGAGAGTTATCAAGAAATGGAACATGTGCGTATTATGGGTATCAAGTGGCAAAAAAGGATGGGCATCGATAAAATTATAAGGTAGTGAAGAAAAAGGATTGCTATTTTAATAATATAAACTGAACTGAGACTTATTTTGTGATAAAATTAAAGAAAATTCAGTTTATTAAACGGGGGATAAAAATGAATGTAAAAGTTGGAGATGTATTTAAATACGAAAGAAGGTTTACTGAGGAAGAAGTTTTTGAATTTGCAAATATTACAGGCGATAAAGGTAGACATCATATGGAATATGATGAGAATGGACGATTAATGGTTCATGGTCTATTGACTGCTAGCATTGGTACAAAAGTAGGAGAAGAGTTACATTACATAGCGAGGGAATTAGTAAGTGAGTTCATTAGACCAGTTTTTACAGGTGATACGATTACTTGTGAATTAACATTAACAAATATTGAGCAAATGGAAGGATATAAAAAAGTTTCAATTGAGTCAGTTTATCGCAATCAACATGAAAAGACCGTACTAGTTGGGACAAGTTATGGAATTATAAGGGAATAAAAAAGAAGCCTGTTACGAAACAGGCTTCTTTTTTATCAATTAGTAAACTCGTTTTCGATTTTCCGCATGACTAGAGATAAGTAATAATGCAGATTCTTCACCTATATTACGAACAATATGGGGAACGCATGCATTCCAGGAGAAAGAATCACCTTCTTCTACAATTGCAATATCTTCACCATGTTGAACTTCCAGTTTTCCGCGTAATACAAGATGACACTCTTCGCCTTCATGAGCATTTGGCGAGTTTTCTTTCGGGAATCCGGCAGAAATTTCTACGAGATTTAGGCGAAGGCCACCTTGCTCCGCAACATGCTCAATTCTTTGTTCATCTTTTCCGTACACACTGTATTTACGCTCTTCTTTTTTTATAATTTTCAAACGATCTTTTTGTTCTAACAATAGATATGGAAGGGGAACATTTAAAAAATTAGCGATCATTTCTAAAGTTGAGATAGATGGTGATGTTTTATTGTTTTCAACCTGACTCATAAAGCCTTTAGAAAGACCCGTTCCTTCACAAATTTGGGCAATCGTAATACCTCTGCGTTGACGAATTTCACGAATTGCAGAACCGATATTCATAAAATCAAGCTCCTTTTTGTAAACAACTATTTGTATCATAGCAAAAAAAATATATTTTTTCTCATAAAAAATGAATTGACGAATAAAAATAATTAGTGTATGTTTTGTAATGTGAATAAAAGTTTTGTATAAGAAAACTATAAAGGAGAGAATGAAATGAATCAACATATTGGTAACTTAATTATTCGTATCGTGTTAGGGGTAACATTCTTTATGCACGGTTTAACAAAATTCCAATCAGGAATTGACAATATCGCAGGGTGGTTTACAAGCATTGGTTTACCAGGAGGACTTGCATACGGTGTAGCAACAGTTGAATTAGTTGGAGGTCTATTGTTAATTCTAGGTTTAGGTGTAAGATATATTGGTTTATTATTCGCACTTGTTATGGTTGGGGCGATTGTAAAAGTAAAATGGTCAGCTGGTTTGTTAGGAGACGGGAAAAATCCTGGATTTGAGTTAGAACTTGCATTATTAGCAATGGGTGCTTACTTATTTGTTGCGAAAGCTGACGGTTTTGTAGATAATTTCTTAAAAGAGAAAATGTTAAAGAAGAATTAATTAAAATGGGGGTATAACAAAATGGGCTTTCCACTTCATCCCGAAACAACACTTGGGGTTGTTCATTTATATGTATCAAATGTAAAGAAATCGCTAGAGTTTTATACAGAAGTATTGCGAATGAAAGTGCTAAAAGAAGATGAAACTGTCGTTACATTTGGGAATGAAAATGACGAACCACTCCTAATAATTGAAGAAAAGAAAGAAGCTTTTCCGAAACAACGAGGTAGAACAGGTTTATATCATTATGCAATTTTATTACCAAATAGACAGGACTTAGCGAACATTCTTCGTCATCTTGTAGAGATGGTATATCCACTGCACGGTGGAGCCGATCATTACTTTAGTGAAGCTCTTTATTTAGCTGATCCAGATGGAAACGGGATTGAAATTTATCATGATCGCCAAAAAGAAGTTTGGCGTGATGAGAATGGAGAGCTACCATTTGTTAGTAACCCATTAGCCGGTGAAGAATTATTACAGCAAGGAAGTACATGGAATGGGTTCCCAGCTGGTACTGTGATGGGGCATATTCATTTACATGTAGCTGACTTAGAAGAAGCAAAACGTTTCTATGTTGATGGTCTTGGTTTTGATGTAACGATCCCAGCTCGTAATGGAGCGCTGTTTGTATCCGCAGGTGGTTATCATCACCATATCGGTTTAAATACATGGCAAGGTGAAGGGATACCACCACAAATGCCAAATTCCGTTGGCTTAAAATATTTCACAATTGTACTAGCAGATGAAAAACAAAAAGAGCAAGTGTGTGAAAGCTTAAAATATATTGGCGTAGTTGCTACGTACAAAGATGGAATATTACAGGCCAAGGATCCGTTTGGACATTGTATACATTTTAAAGTAAAAGGAGAAGCCTAATTAAAGGCTTCTCTTTTTTACTTTCTTATAATCGCTTTTTCATTTTGTAAAAACAGTTCATCAAATTGCTTTGCAAGGTCAAAATCTAGTTTGGTTAAACCTTTTGCATTCCATGATGACAAAGTAATAATGACTGCTTTATACTGGATAAGGATAAATGGGTGGTGATTATGTTCTTCTGATAGTTTGGCGGCTTCAGAGACAAATTCGACTCCTTTTAAGTAGTCGGAAAACATATATTTTCTTTCAATCCATTTTTCATCTTTCACTGTCCATTTATCCAGCTTAACTAATTCTTCTTGTACCTCTTCATTAGTTAGTCGTAGCATCATTTTTCACATCCTTTACCTGTAGTAACGCAAGACCGTTGTTAATAAGACGTGTTACAGATTCGTCAGTTGTGAAAGTAGAAAGTTGTTGCAATAATGCCGCTGATGCTTCGTGGCCCTTATTATGTTCTAAAAGCAATTCTAAAATTTCAAGACGAAGCAACCATTCTTTCGGATGAAATTTATTTAATACTTCTTGAATAGCTATTAATTGATCAGTATGAGTATCGTGTAAAATACTATCGTTACGTATATCCCGAACTGTTTGATACATACGTTCAAGCTCATTCAGTACAAGTGGATCAGGAGTTTTTTGTACTTCTTCATTCATCGGGAAAAATGCAGCCGCATCTGCCGCTCCTGGGAATACAGAAGTGATTTGTGAGCCGACAGCCATATCAAATGCTCCCCATGAAGGATCAAATAATAAGCGATCTTTATGAGTAACTGTACAATTTATAAAGGAGATAAGAGCAATTTTTTTATCATTCTTTACAATGTCTGTTACTGTTCCTTTTACATGAATGCCGCTTGCAAAAGTAAACTCTGCACTATGTCCAATTGTAATGCCTAATGATTGTAATTGTTCTTCTGTACAATTTTCTAATGCAATATCACCATCTAGTAATCCGATTGGTGTCCCGAATCCATCGCTGTGCACAGATGTAGAATGATTTGCTAGTTGTTTATTATGAATTGCTAATGCAGTTGGTGAGCTTGTTCGTGTGTAAATAACTTCACCAGTATCATTTTTAATTGTCTCTGTAAATGTACCCGTAATTTGTAATCCACTACTTAGCTCAGTTGTAGCATGATTTTCGGAGCGGATTGCTTTTTCTAATCCTTCTGTGCCACCTGTTTTAAATGCCATCGTTGTAGAGAACTGCTCAAGTGCCTCAGTCAACTCTTCAAATGATTCACAAACAAATAGCTGTGGCTGCATTTTTGTTACGTCATAAGTTGTCCCGGTGCAAGCTTCAATTGAGAATGGAACTTTCTTTACAGCATCTGTTAAGCAATGCTTACTTTCACCGACAGAGGAAAGGAGACCAGCACCGTAAATTTTTGGGTCATCTATATTACCGATTAAGCCGTATTCCACTGTCCACCAGAATAGACGTGAAATTTGTTCTGCTTCTGATAAACCAGAAACTAAGTTTTGTTTTTCGATTACAGCATTTTCAGCAGCTGCAACTTCTTCAGGTGTAGAAGTCGGGCTTTCTTTTACGATCGTTAATGTACGAACAGCTTCAAAAGCTTCATGTTCTTCTTTTGTGGAGAAAGCTTTCGCTCCAATTTGCCCAAAGCGTTTCACATATTTTGCATATGTACGATCAAGTAAAATCGGTGCGTGTCCTGCTGCTTCATGAACGATATCAGGAGCTGGTGTATACTCGATATTTTCTACTTTACGAATATCTGTTGCGATTGGTAGTAATCCATGCCCCTGAAAATCAAAGAATGCTACGCCGGGAATAAGCCCATCAATCGTTACGGCGCCCCAGCCGCTTGGTGCTAAACAGTCATTCATTTCTTCTACTTTTGGAATCGCATCTATATTAATACCAGATGATTGTAGTCCATTAACATAGGCGGGATGAGCAACATCTTTTAAGAAGTTATGGTTTTGTTTCATAATGTAACGCCAAACAGCGTGATTCACCGGTGTGTATTGATCATAATGCTGTGTGGATACGAATGGTTTTAAATGTGATGGAATTTCTGTTTTCTTTGTCATTTAGACATCCTCCTTTTTTTCTATAAAAATGAATACCGGTTCGTATAGATTGCATCACCTCCCTTTAAAAAATGTAAGCGCTTATAAAATCTTATCATAAGATTCGGAATTATTTAACAACTGTTTGTGTGAGAAATAGAAAAAGCCCCTATCGGAAAATCCGATAGGGGCGAAAAAATCGCGGTACCACCCTATTTGTAAGTGAAAAGGTACTTACATCTCAACTAATGATAACGGAAAAACTCCGTCTTTTCCTTCATGCATAAAAGCACTACGAAAAAGAAGCTCCAGAATTGTAATTCGTACTTATATATGTGCTAATTTCCACCGACCATTAGCTCTCTGAAACAGGGATACAAGATACTACTGCGATTCTTTCAACGCATATATATGAAATTATTTAAAAGGGAAGGACGCAAAAAAGCCCCTATCGGAAAATCCGATAGGGACGATAAAAATCGCGGTACCACCCTATTTGTAAACAATTAATTGTTTACCACTTACTTTAAGATAACGGAAAAATCCGTCTTTCTCTTCATGCATAAAAAGCATTACGGGAAAGAAGCTCCAGAATTGTAATTCACGCTTGTATATGTACTGATTCGCACCAACCATCAGTTCTCTGAGACAGGGATATAAGTCGCTACTAGTATTCCTTCAAAGCCGATATATAATTCGTTCAACTAAACTATGTTTTGTATTATAAAACTATATTTAAAAGCTTGTCAACAATAATTTTATTATTTTACTTCTAAATCAACATTTAAATTAGATGTATTTCCGGCTGCATCAGTTGCTGCAATGTGGATTGTATTTTTCCCTTGTTGTAATTGATTGCGATCGAAATAAATTTCAAAGTTTTTCTCCCAATGGTTCAAGAATGCATTTTCCCATACGCCATTTCCATTAATTTCATACTGTATTGTTACTGGATGTCCTGGAGCAACCCATCCGGATTCTGTCATCCAATCTAAAAGTATATCATCTACTTTCCCTCTAATTACGAGGTTTTCTTGATCTACTTCAGGCGATAATTTCGGTGCAGTGCGGTCGACAAATACAGCTCCTGTTTGTTTCGTTTCTCCTCCAGAATTAGAAGCAACAGCTTCAATTTGGTATAAGCCATCAGGTAGAGGTGATCCATCAGTTTTCGTACCATTCCATTTGAAAGATTTATAACCTGGTGTTTCATTCTTACCTTGATGAACGATTCCTTTATATGTTACTCGGTCTTTCGTAATTAAATTAGCATGAAACGTTACATCCTCAACTGGTGTAACTAAATAGTAATTGATAAGGTTGTCATCTAGTATTCTGTCATTATTTGGACTGAAAGTAGAATTAACGATTTCAAGGCCATCAATACGCTTGTATTCTTTCGGATCGATGCTAAATGTAAATGGAATACGCATTTCTTCAGTCTTCCCTTGCTCTTTTACATATAGATTTCCCGTATATACACCTTGTGGTAAGGAGCTATCAACAGTAATAGTAAAAGGCTTTTCGATGTTACTATTCGGTTTAATGCTAATAGAAGAAGGGAAAGAAGTCTGGACTTTTGTTTTTGTATCTAGTAATTCAATGCGAGTTGAAAAGTTTTTCTTTTTGTTAGAAAGATTTTGTAACGTAATATTTTGTGTTAACTTCACTTTGCCACTATTAGGTTTAATGAGACCGAAACTTACATTGTTTGGTTTCACTAATGCATCTGCTTTTGCTGCTTTTGGAATGTTAATTAAACCAGATCCTTGTGCCATGACAGGATATGTATTTTCATTGACATCCTTTAATGTTTTTGCAGTGTTGGCAAGAGCTGCTTTCAATTGTTCTGTCGTCCAATCAGGATGCATTTGACGCAGCAGAGCAACGGCTCCCGCTACTTGTGGCGCAGCCATACTTGTTCCGTTGTGAGATTCATAGCCACCTCTTGGCACTGTGCTTGTAATGTTTACTCCAGGTGCAACTATATCAGGCTTTATGAGCCAACTTCCTTGTGATGGTCCTCTTGAACTGAAGTTACCAATAAGTTCGGTTTGGCTTGGTTGTCCAATTTTTATATTTTTCTTTCGTTTTGTAATTAAATTTTTCAACTCTTCACCATTTGTATTTGATAGTTGCATAACTGGAAGAGCTACATCTTCACGTCCAAAATATTCGGGCATAATATTAATTTCTTTTTCGTTAGAAATTAGTAGCACGCCGAGAGCGCCAGCTTGTTTCGCTTGTTCTGCTTTTACTAACGTGCTCGAAGTTCCTTGTAAAACAAGGGCGAACTTCCCTTTCACATCTTGTTTAGCGTAATCGCTTGGATTACCGTAGCCAACATATACAAGCTGAGCATCGTTTCCTACTTGGAAATCTGCTTTTGATAAAGGTAATCCTTGGTAAGATTTATTGGAACCAGCTACTTGGAATGTTGGAAATGGAATAGAAACTGTAGATGCTCCAACAGAGATGACACTACTTGCGTTACCAGGAGCGTCAACAGACCAAGGTTTTGGTCCATCATTTCCATTTGAGACGACCGCAGTAACCCCAAGCTTTGCTGCACGTTCTAACGTTAATGTTACAGGCTGATCAGGTACATTCAAATCTTGACCAAGAGATAGATTTAAAACATCGGCACCATCTTGAATAGCGCGCTCAATACCTTGAATAATATCATCGGTCGTACCAGTACCACCATCATTCATGACACGGTAAGCGAGTATAGAAGCATTCGGAGCAATCCCCTTTATTTTTCCGTTACCAGCAATAATTCCAGCAACATGGGTACCGTGGACGTTTCCATCCATCGGATCATTATCTTCATCGACTGTATCATAGCCGCCGATATAATTTGCTTGTAAATCAGGGTGGGTATAGTCGACACCTGAATCGATAATAGCGACTTTCATTCCTTTTCCATCAAGGGGTTTGCCAGTTGGATCTTTTAAATTCCAAGCTTCAGGTGCACCAACTGTAGGGCCGCCAACATTTGGTGTTTCTTGATCTGCTGGGCTTTTTGATGTTTCATGTAACTTATATGTTAAGTTCGGATAAATTGCTTTTACTTCAGGTAAAGAAGCTAAAGCAGCAATTTGATCTCCTGGGATAGAAATAGAAAACCCAGAAAATAATGTACTATATGTTTCTTTTATCGTTGCCTTCGGTGCTTTTTCTTTAATTTTCTTTGTTGTATCCTCTTGTGCCTTTTTTAGTTGCGCATGGTATGATTGCACATTGCTATTTTTTAGATCCGGAGCATGCTGAATGTTACTTTGTGAAGCGAGTGGAGCATGCTGTAATTCTACAATGACAGAAATTTCTTTTGATGTTTTTGTTTCAACATTTTGCGCGATTTTGTTTTCTCCCCATTGTTCAATATTCGCTTTTAACTGTGGACTAAATTGCTTCTCTTTTTGCAGTGACTCAGCATGGGCGCTTAAAGCTCCAAAACTCGAAAAGACGAGCGCCATACTTAATAGTGTAGATGTAGTTTTTTTCATTGAAACTCCCCCTAATAAAAAGTGCTAATATTCCGAAAATAAATATTACATTTTTGTCGTTAATTATAGGAACGGATGTTGGCTAAACTATAAATTCGACATAATCCATACCAATCCTCTTTGAATTGAAAATTTCTTGGGAAATTTTTTGGAATTATGTCGAATGGATAAAATTTGCATATAGTAAGCGGAATATGAGGAATGCTAAAGGGGGAAATGGGGGTGCTATATGAAAAGGTTTATAGTAAGTGGAATCGTGATTCTGGGCCTTTTTTTCTGTTCAAGTTCTATTACTAGCGCAGAAAACAATGGAGTGAAAGTTGCCTTTATTCGTAATCATAATCTATGGATTAAATTCGGTGAAAAAGAAAAACAAATTACAAAAGGAGAGTACATAACAGGGCCGAAATGGTCACATAATGGAGAATGGCTTGCATATGCAAAAGGAAAGAAGCAAAATCATTTTGAACTGTATCGGCTGAAAGATGGAAAGAAAGTTACACCATCTCAATCAGAAGCATCGAATTATCAATGGTCACCAACAGAGAATATAATTGCATTTGTATTTGCACGTACATTAAATATATTTGATGTTGAAAAAAAGAAAGTAGATTTTGACAATGTAGCTAGTGGTGTAGGTGACTATGCATGGCATCCTGATGGTAAGAAGTTTCTTGTATCATCAGAAGCGTTCTTGCTTCCAACAGGATGGACAGGTGCTCAGTTATATGAAATACAAAAGGATGCAAATATGAATCCTCATAAGATGAAACATTTATATGCACTACCGAATGAGCATGATGACTTTTTAGCATTAGTTGGAAGTGGATTTAAGTGGTCGCCAGATCAAAAATGGATTTCGTTTTTGGCAGTACCAACAGCTTCTTTGTCAGCGGATAGTAATACACTTTGCTTAATTCGATCAGACGGCAGTCGTTTTGAAACAGTAGATCAAATGTTATTAAACACACAATGGTTCAAATGGGCGCCATCCAAAAATATATTAGCCTATATTGAAGGGAGCGGGAGAGTTGCCTTAGAGAATAAACATTTAAAAATAAAAGAATTGCCGGCTCTCCAGCAAAATACATTTACTCCAAAAGGCTATGTTGATTGGGATTTCACATGGAAGAACGATAATGTAATTATCGTTTCAAGGGCAAAGGAAGCAGAGCTATCGGTCCCTCTAGAAAAAAGACCACTACCATCTTTATATGAAGTAAATAGTATAAACGATGAACAAAATCAAATTACAAAGCCATCAAATAGCCAAGGCGATTATAACCCTATTTTTATTAAGAAGAGCAACCAATTAATGTGGATCCGTTCAAATCGTAAGAAAGCTGATGTATGGCTTGCTCATAGCGATGGGAAATATGAAAAGAAGTGGATTGAAAATATAGATGTGCCAGAGTGGTATTATGAGAAATGGGATTGGGAAGATGTCGTTTCGGTTAAAGACAAGTAAAAAAACCTGCCTAAAATATAATTTTTAGGCAGGTTTTTCAATGTTATTTATGTGTTTTATTTGGCTTTTTTTTCGCAGGGTTTCCGTTCCCTTGGCGCTTTCTATTTTGTTCATCTTTTGCTTGTTTTTCATGTAATGTATCTAAAAAGTCATTTGAGTTACTCATTTTTATATCTCTCCTTTTTTCATTGCGTCCTAGTTACTATAACCATTTAGGAGGATAATCATGAGATAAAAGTTAAGCACTTAGTTTTCTTCGGTAGTATACGTAAAATAGTCCATATGTAATGAATAACATAAGTAAAACTTGTAACTCTACATTTTCTTTTAAAATAGTTGCGACAGGAGCTGGTAAGTAAGGTGATGTATCGCTCGTTCCTAAACCTAACCATTTGTTTAAGAGGTTAAAGATACAAAACATGAAAACACCAGACCAGCTTGCGATAATTGCCTTCTGCTTAATTTTTGTTTCCCGTTCATCATCTGTAATCCAAGGATTAGCAGTTTTATCGCTATTAAAAAAGCCATTTATGTATCCCCATATGATCATTCCGATAAAGAAGATAATCCATTTCATATTTGTAATCCTCCTCTTCTTGTAAAAAATATTTTACATATATAATTGTAATATTTTCCAAAAGTTGATGTCAAACACTTTTTACATTCTGCTTTTTAAAATAGCAGGAGTAAAGAAAAAATTAGGGAAGAAATATGTGAGACTATTTCATAGTGAGAGGAAGAGGAGAATGAAACTTGTCTTTGTTCGGCATGGTGAAGGTGAGCATACGAAAGATTTACCATTAAGTTTACAAGCGGTGAATCCGCCATTGACGGGTGTGGGAAAGAAGCAGGCTAAATTACTTCAGTGCGATGTACCATTACAAGAAAAGGATATATTAATCGCTAGTCCTACACTTCGAACTTTACAAACTGCGGCAATGTGGAGTGCGGAAGTTGCTTGTCAAAAAATTGTTCATCCATATATATCCCCGCGTATTTTCCCTTATCGGGAATACGCCAAAACATTACCGTGCGATCAATTGTTAGATCGAAAGGTAATAAAAAATTTATTTCCACATTTTTCATTAGAAGAAAGTACAAATGAATTGTTATGGAATGAGGGAGTCAATATCATCTCAGAGAAGGAATTTCAGCAAATAGTAGATGAATTTCTGCACTGGTGCTATCAGTTAAGAGCAGAAAAAGTTTGTATCGTTTCACATGATGGAACAATTACAGCGTATAGGCAATATTTACAGAAAGTCGCTTTAACTAGAGCTGATTTTTTGAAAGAAACGGGTATATATGAAATGGACTTATAGGAGGGGGATTTGTAATGGAAGAGTTAGGGGGAAATGTGTACGACTTAAATGAGCAGAGAGTATACTTTGGCGTAGCGGAAATTAAGTAATATGCAAAATTGCATATTACACATATTGTAAATGGTTGGTATAAGTTTGGGGGGAAACTAGTAGAATCCTTTTTACATAGTGATGTAAAATCATATGTTGGATCGATAGATTATGTAGATGGGAATGTAGCGCTTATGTTTACAATACGCTTATTTTATGGGCTTATTAACCATAAAAAACGTTAGAAGAGGCTTTTCAACAAGCGAGATTAATCGATGAGGAGACACATACATTTCGATTATATAAATAGTATGAAACACGTTTATTTTATATTCGAATAAACGTGTTTCACATTTAACTCACAGTTTTTTTACATTTTCTTCAATGAAAATGATTATCACCTGTGGTATGATATGTTCAAGTTTTTACAGGTAATAAAAGTTACTATATATACGTTAGTATTTAATGTTTTGTATGTATGTCACGAATTATTCATAATTAATATTTTAAAAGTAAGTAACTAATGTTATCATATTATCTGTAACTGACTTAATTACAACTTTAGGAGGAAGATATGATTATTCAATTTTTAAGAGAAAACAAAGCAGTTTCTTTTGTATTAGCGATAATTCGAGTGTATCTTGGTTACACATGGGTAATGGCTGGAATCGGTAAACTACAAGGAAAAGGATTCGATGCAACTGGTTATTTACAAGGTGCAATTGAAAAATCTAAAGGAGCACAACCAGCTGTTCAATCTTGGTGGGCATCATTCTTACAAGATTTTGCAATTCCAAACGTTGATTTATTTAATACACTTGTGACGTGGGGAGAAATTTTAGTCGGAATTGGTTTAATTGTAGGCTGTTTAACAAAAACAGCGGTCTTTTTCGGTCTTGTAATGAACTTTTCCTATATGTTTAGTGGGTCAATTGGTGTAAACCCTGAAATGGTTATCTTATCCATGTTCGTTCTTGTTTCTGGTATGAATGCTGGAAAACTTGGAATTGATGGCTTCGTTATTCCAAAAGTACTAGGATCAAAAACTCAAAAACGCCAAAAGCAAGCTGCTTAATATATGAAAACGGGTATCTCAAAAAGAGATACCCGTTTATTTTTCAGCATTTATAGGATTTTTCTCGAAAAAATCTTTTACATACCCTACAAATTCTTGTGGCTCTTGACGAAATGGAGCATGGTAACCCTTTTCAATAATATGGAAAGTGCTATTTTTTAAGAATTGATGATAAGTTTCTCCTTCTTTCCAAGAAACGCTACTATCATTTCTTCCCCATATAATTAAAGTTGGTTGCTTAATTTCATTTGCATTGATTTGAAGACGCCTAGGCCATAATTTCATTTTATTATAATGCTCTTCATCATTACGCTTGAATTTAACTTTGCTCTCATCATAATCTGCAATAGAAGAAACGGCACTTAAATCAGTCGACAACTTTGGTTTTGGTGAACCTTGTTTATTAACGAGAGTATGAGGGCCGCCTGTAGCATCAGTTAAAATAAGGTGAGTAACCGCTTCAGGGTATAAATATGTTAAATTAAGAGAAATTTCTCCGCCCATCGAATGTCCCAGTATTGCGAATGAGTCATACCCTAGTTTTTTCATTAACTTATAATACAAATTTGCATGAGTTGGAAAAGAATAATAAAAATCCATCGGCTTAGAGGAACGTCCGAATCCTAAGGCATCAACAGAAATAATCGTATGATTTTTTGCTAAATCTGAGTAAATCTTTTGAAAACCATCGGATGATCCTCCAAATCCATGGATCATAAGTAAAGGTGGTTTTTCATCACCAATCTTTTTAAAGTAAATCGTTTGACCATCTATCTCTACCATTTTTTCCTCGGTAGCTAGTTTCGCTGTAATTGTATTTTTAACTTTTTTTACTTGTTCTACTGGCTTTTCTGCTGCACTACATCCTACTAATAGTGTAAGAGTAAGACAACCTACCATACAATAGCTAAATCGCTTCAATTAGGTGTCCCCTTTCTAACATAACGCTGCATCTATCATAGCAAATAGCATATTACGATTTCCAGGAAGTTGATTACCATTCTTTATCATAAGAGGTGAAAGGAGCGTTTCCTGGAAATCTGCTGTTTGAAGAAATTGGCGGAATATGAATTGTGAGTGCGGAACATCAATGCGTATCGTCCCACTCCACGATTTACAAATCATTTCTAATAACTGAATAGCGTCTTTTTCTTTTTTTGAAATAAGCGGAGTGATACATAGTACATCTCCTTTTTGTATGCATAAAGCAAAAGCATCTATTTGATTATCCCGTTCTATTTTAAAGGAGTAAGTTGCTCTCGATAGTAGCGATGAAAAAAGCTTAGAACGATATGCACCAGTCGCAGTTTGATCAAGAAAAATGAGAGATTGAAGATCGGCTTGCTGAATTTGTTTTATGGGAAAAGAATTTGTACTTATATGAGCCGCTTGTTTTTCGAAACGATGAATTGTTGTTATTGATTGAAATCCATAAGATTCATATAAGGATTCGCCAGCTTTTGTTGCAATGAGCGTAATAGGGAGCGATCGATGAGTTACTTTTAAGCTAGTGTTTAACAAAATACGGCCAATTCCTTTTCTTTGAAAATCAGGATGCACGATTAACATACCGATAGAAGAAAATCCAGGGGCAAACGAAAAGACCCCGCCCGCTGCAATAAGTTTATTCTCATGTACATAGCCAAAAATTGTGCCAATGGAAAGGTACATATGGAATTGCTCTTTCATAAAAATCTCATGCTGTAACCACCCGACTGATTTGCAAAGAGAGAGTAAATCTGGAATGGAAGATTCGTCTAGTTTTACTGTTTTCATAAAGTTCACCATATTTCTATTTAAATTAGAAAAAATAAGAATAATATTACGAAATGTAAAATAATAGGTTCGTATTAAAAAAATCCAACATGTTTATATTTTTCTTTGTAAAGGGAAGTATGTTTGATATGACAAGACAAACTTATACAAATTATAACTGGAATTTACATAAGTTAACAAAAAATTTACATATAACTCATTTTCTCTTAACAGTCTTCTATTAAATTTGATAGTGGGAAATGAATAACCTAATTAGGGGGACAAGACAGTGAAAAAGTTTGTAAAAAAAGCATGGCCATTTGCAGTTGTGGCGTCGTTAGCAGTTACTTCGGTAGCAACATGGAATTTTACGCGTTCTAGTGAGGTTAATGCGGATGAGAACGGAAACAATGCAAAAATTAAAAATGTCATTGTATTAATTGGGGATGGTATGGGGCCTTCATATATGACAGCTCATCGTTATATGAAAGATAATCCAAAAACATTTGAGATGGAATCTACAGAATTTGATAAGCATCTTGTAGGAACACAAAAAACATATCCAGAAGATGAACATGAAAATATTACAGACTCTGCATCGGCAGCTACTGCGATGTCAGCAGGTATAAAAACATATAATGCAGCTATTGCAGTAGATAATGATAAAGCTGAAGTGAAAACAGTATTGGAGCAAGCGAAAGAAAAAGGGAAGTCAACGGGACTCGTTGCAACGTCTGAAATTACGCATGCAACACCAGCTGCATTCGGTGCACATGATATTAGTCGTAAAAATATGGACGCAATTGCAAATGATTACTTTGATGAGAAAATTAAAGGTAAGCATAAAATAGATGTTATGCTTGGCGGCGGCGTAAATAACTTTGTTAGAAAAGACCGCAATCTTACAGAAGAATTTAAGAAGTCTGGTTATAGTTATGTAACAGATCGTAATCAATTATTAAATGATAAAAGCGATCAAGTTCTTGGCTTATTTGCACCAGGTGGTTTAGACAAAATGATTGACCGTACTGACAAAACACCTTCATTAGAAGAGATGACAAATACCGCGATTGAGCGCTTGAACAAAAATAAAAATGGTTTCTTCTTAATGGTCGAAGGTAGTCAAATTGATTGGGCTGGACATGATAATGATATTGTCGGTGCAATGAGTGAAATGGAAGACTTCGAAAAAGCGTTTAAAGCAGCAATTGAGTTTGCGAAAAAAGATAAGAACACATTAGTTGTTGCAACTGCAGACCATGCTACTGGCGGATTATCTTTAGGTGCGAATGGTGAGTATAA
Organism: Bacillus sp. RIT 809; assembly: GCF_016892495.1. Classification (NCBI taxonomy): domain Bacteria; kingdom Bacillati; phylum Bacillota; class Bacilli; order Caryophanales; family Bacillaceae; genus Bacillus; species Bacillus sp. RIT 809. The sequence continues at coordinate 75,465 of NZ_JAFEMR010000013.1, forward strand.
CTTTAAAGTAGATCCGATTAAAGCTGCGAAACGTACGCCAGACTTTATGGCAAGTGAGATTGTAAAAGGTGCAAATGTAGAAGAAACATTGAAAAAGTATATTGATCTACAATTAACACCAGAAGAAATTAAAGCTGTAAATGATATAGCTCCATCAAAAGATGTAACAAAGATTGATAATGCAATTGAAGATATCTTCAATAAGCGTTCGGTTACAGGTTGGACAACGGGTGGACATACAGGTGAAGATGTAAACGTATATGCATTCGGACCGGGTAAATACTTATTCTCTGGCGTTCAAGAGAATACAAATATAGCTAAACGTGTCTTTGACATTGTTGGCGGCGGCGACCCGAATAAAGGAAGACGCTAATTATAAATGAAAGTGAGGCGAAATGCCTCACTTTTCTTTTTAGGAGATGGAAAGATGAGAGTTTTTTTAGGGAAATTAAGATTCCTTCTAGTATTTGTATTATTGCTAGTTGGATGTCAATCTCAAGAGAATAATATAGAACAAAAATTTGCTAAAAAAACTGAGGAAAAGGTACATATAACGAAAGAAGAAGAGAAATCCATTCAAGATGTTATTGAGGCATTTGTACGGACGACGAATGAAAAGAATCTTGCTGAGCATATGGAGTTATTTTCAAAGAAGATGCCTAGTGCTGAAGACTTAAAAACACAAAAGGAAGCGGCATTTCAAAAGGGAAATAAGAAAATAGAATTGGAACATATGAATATGAAAGCTCTTAAAGGTGGGCTTGTTATTGTTGAAACGGAGGAAAAAGAAGTAGACGGAGGGGTTACTCTTCAAAAGAAAATGCAGTATGCACTTGGAAAAGAAGACGAAGGGTGGAAGATTGAAGAAGTTCGTACGATAGAGAAGAAATAAAGTGAAACTTTAATCAGTGGGAGTCTTACTGCCCGCAAATAGCGGAATAAAAAAAGGTTCTCATAGGAGAGAACCTTTTTATAGTGGTAATAAAATTTGATTTGAACATGCTTCAATGTCATCAATATCTTGACGGATTGTTGCCATCTTATTATCGAGGTCTTCAGCTTTCATAGCAGCATCATGTAGTTCATCCTTCAAATAGTCAGGTATATTTCCTTCATATTTGTAGTAAAGTTTATGTTCTAAACTTGCCCAAAAGTCCATCGCAAGTGTACGTAATTGAATTTCTGCAAAGACATCTTTCGTACCAGAATTTAGTGACAATGGATATTTAATAATCATATGCAAACTTTTATAGCCATTTCCTTTTGGATTAGCAATATAATCTTTTACTTCTACAATTTCCATGTCTCCACGATTTTCAATAACTTCTTTTAAATGATAAATATCTTCTACAAAGCAACATGTAATACGGATGCCAATAATATCTTGTAATTGTGTTTGAGCATTTTCAACTGTTGGTGATAAGTTTTTACGCTCAAGCTTCCTGATGATACTTTGGGGTTGTTTAAGTCTTGTTTTTATATGTTCAAACGGGTTGTAGTCTTCTAAAAATTGAGCTTCCCGGTTCATAATTTCAAATTTAGTTTTTAACTCTTCTAAAGCAAATGTATAAGGTAATACAAAAGCTTTCCAGTAGTTAACGGTTGATTGGTTATATTCCATTTATATACACACCTTTTCTTATTTACAAGTGAAGTTGTTATTATACTAAACACCAAATCATGTAGGCGCAAGCAGCAAATGATGAGATCATAAAGCGATATTTAGTTTTCATCTTTTCAACCCCTTTCAAATGAAATTATATATGAATAAACGTCATTGTTAGTAATTTCACTATGTACAATTCTTATAGTAATAGATTCATGTGAAATTCGTATGAACTAATTGTTTCAGCTTTTTGTCTTTTTGCTAATGACTTTTGGTTTTGTTTGTTATAATTACCTTAAATTGTAATAAAGGAGAGGTATAATGAATCAAAAAGATAAAGAAAGAAAAGAGCAAGTCGCTCATATTATTGAAATTCCAGATGAATATAGGCTTGTTGTAGATGATCAAGAAGGTGTGGATGACCCATATCATCTATTATGGTGGGAACATAAAGCGGATGAGGAGAAAACGATACAAATTACGTTGAATAGACATACTGGTAATTTAATTGAATTTAGGGTAGATGATGAAAATTCTTTCTTGAGCGGTAAGGAAGCGATAGAGGAGAATAAAGCAAGAGAGATTGCAAATACATTCTTAAAAAAATATACAAAAGAAGGATACGAATTTTATACATATGTAACTGTTAAGGACGACTGGCGCGGTTGGAAAGAAGTAAATTATATGCAAGAAGTGAATGGATATCCATTGCCGAATACAGGGTGTGTTGTGCGAGTTCATCCTTTAGGGAATGTTGTGAATTTCCATTATAATGGACAAAAAGCTATAGAGAAAAAAACGTTATGGCCAAGTGAAATTGTTGAGGAGAACGTCGTTTTAGAAAATTTGAAAGCTAGACAAGGTATGAGACTTGTATTTATAGATTTAACATTTTCTTCATGTAAATATGAAAATGGTGAGGAAGTAAAAGGGCATCATCTTGTATATGAACCAGAACCTAGTCATGCATCTATTGATGCAAGTACGGGAGAAGATTTATTTGGACCAGAACACTATAAATTACCGCCAACAGTAGCTGTTGAAAAAACAAAAAAAAGTAGCCGGCAAGATGATATATTCGATTTATTTGACTGGGATAAAGAAAGTTTTACAAAAGTAGATGAGACAGAAAATGAAGATGGAATAAGGATGAAATTTGTTCCGAAAGAGGAATTACAAAAACAGAAAAAAGAAGAAAAGAATCCATATTTAATGAATGAATTCTTTAAAAAGCATTTACCGATGTTAAAATATAATAATTTAGTTGGCATTACGATTGATAAATCAACCAATGAATTAATTGGTTTTATAAAACTGACAGACGATAAAGAAGTAAAACAAATACTGTCTAGAGAGGAATGTTTACAAAAAGTACTTCAATTTCTAGAACGAGTGATTCCGGATATCACACAATATCTTCATCTTTGGGAGGAACGTGAAGAAGCAGAAGATGGGATTGAAAGATTTAACTTTTCCGTATATGTGAATGGTATTCCGGCAGAGTATAAGCACTTTATGATCAACATCAATGCAGAAAATGGTGCAGTGATGCACTACTCCGGAGAGTCTAGCAAATTTATAAAAGAATTACTTGCATATGAAACAACACCAAAAGTAACAAAAGAAGAAGCGTTAGAAATATACAGAGAGGCTATCCGAGTTAAATTAGAATGGTCTATAGATCATGACGTAGAGGAAACGGTATATCAATTGCTGTATAAACAAACAACGGATGAAAATTATAAAGAATTCTTCGACTGTAGTCGAGAAATTCGTTATATTGATGCGCATACTGGGGAGAAAATTTGGAGTGAATACTAGTAAAAGCCAATCGATACGTATCGATTGGCTTTTACTATGTTCTTAGAATTATTTATTAATTGCCGTTAAGTGGTTGAAGAATACCATCTTGAGCTTTTGACCAATCATATAGGTTTCCATCAGAGCCCACTGCAAAATTTAGAGAACGTGAGTTCTCAGGAGATTCGCGTCCGTATAAGACGTCGTATAGTTTAATACCATTTATTGTGCCAATTAGTTTGTCTTCGCCGGAGCCGTAACGAATTTCATCTGAGCGAGCTCCCATTCTTTTTTCTAGAACTTTTACAGCATCTTCACTTGTGAATGTAATAGTATCAGTTTGTTTATTTGGTTGCTTAGCTGGTTGTTGTTCTTTTTGTGTGTTTTTAGATTCTGCTTCAGGTTTTGTATTATTTTTAACTGTGTCGTTATCTTCATTTTTTTTGTTGTTTTCAGTAGTTGCGTTGCTCTCAGTTTTTGTATTGTTTTTAGGTGTTGCATTGTTTTCATTTTTTTTGTTGTTTTCGGTAGTTGTGTTGCTCTCAGTTTTTGTATTGTTTTTAGGTGTTGCATTGTTTTCATTTTTTTTGTTGTTTTCGGTAGTTGTGTTGTTTTCAGCTTTTGTGCTGTTTTTAGCTGTTACGCTGTTTTCATTTGTTTTGTTGTTTTCAGTAGTTGCGTTATTCTCGTTTGTTGCATTTTCCTCAGTTTTTACACTGTCTTCATCTTTTTGTGTATCTTCTGTTTTTGTGCTGTCTTTTGATGCTGCAGTATCCTGTTTAGTCGTTTCAGTTTTTGTGGGCGAAGTTTGTTGTCCGCAAGCTGACAGTAAGAAAAAAGATAGTGTGAGTACTACTAGTTTTGTTATTTGTGAAGTAAAGTATTGCATGAAAACACCTCTTTCAAAATTTTGGAACTTAACATATTGTAATACATTGGAAAAAATATGCAAGGTATGAAAGACTTATTTTGTTCGACAAAAAGCTAAGGATTCCATATTTGTGTAGTACAGACACAAACAACCTCACGCCCACATACACATAGTAAAGACCACTATTTTGGCGGAGGTGAAAGGTTTGAGTCTATTCGCCGCAATTGGATATATGGTTCGAGAAGTGTTTGTCTTTGTTTCTTATGTGAAGAACAATGCGTTCCCGCAGCCGTTATCATCAGATGATGAGAGAAAGTACTTAGAGTTAATGGAGCAAGGTGATGCTCAAGCGAGAAATCTTTTAATTGAACATAATTTACGGCTTGTAGCTCATATTGTTAAGAAATTCGAAAACACTGGTGAAGATGCAGAAGATTTAATTTCAATTGGTACCATTGGGCTTATTAAAGCGATTGAAAGCTATTCAGCGGGGAAAGGAACTAAGCTTGCAACTTATGCAGCACGCTGTATCGAAAACGAAATTTTGATGCATTTACGTGTGCTGAAGAAAACGAAAAAAGACGTTTCACTTCATGATCCAATCGGGCAAGATAAAGAGGGTAATGAAATATCGCTTATTGATATATTAAAATCAGAATCAGAAGATGTAATTGATATGATTCAGCTTAGTATGGAGTTAGAAAAAATTAAAGAGTATATCGATATTTTAGACGAACGAGAGAAAGAAGTAATTGTGAAGCGTTTTGGACTTGGGCTTGATAAAGAGAAAACACAGAGGGAGATTGCGAAGGCACTCGGTATTTCAAGAAGCTACGTATCGCGAATTGAAAAGCGTGCTTTAATGAAAATGTTCCACGAATTTGTGCGGGCTGAGAAAGAGAAAAAAGCAAAAGAATAATGTATATTGTAGGCAGCTACACTTTAAAAGTGGCTGCTTTTCTTTCGGGAAAACGGAAAGAAAACGAGCTGTTCTAAGAAGAAATACATGTTCACTGTTGAAAATGGCGGATTCTATCTGTAATATTAGAAGGTGCTAAACAATTTAAGAATAAAAATTATACTTAGTTTTTCATCGTGTATAACGAGACGGCTCCATTCTATATGTGGGAATAAGAACCAATTTTACATATGATATAGAGAGAAAATAAGGGGAAACTAAAGTTATAGGCTGATTAGGAGGTTTCGTAATTTGCGACGGACATTATATCGACTTATGATCGAACTTACAAATGGTCGTTTTACTTCTTATATATTACGTAAATTTGCACAATCTCGTTTGAGCTCTATCATTATTCCATCGTATGCGAAAGTTTTTCAAATTAATCAAGATGAGATGGAAAAGGGTTTGAAGGAATATCGAACATTGCATGATTTATTTACACGTAGGCTAAAAGAAGGAAAGCGTAGTATTGATACTGATGCATCGAGTATCGTTAGTCCTGTTGATGGTGTTTTTGCTGATCAAGGTCCTATTGAGGATACAAAAACATTCGATATAAAAGGAAAGCGTTATTCAATTGTGGATATGCTAGGTAATGAAGAGCGTGCAAAGCGATATGCAGGCGGTACATATATGGTAATTTATTTGAGTCCAAGTCATTATCATCGTATTCATAGTCCGCTCTCTGGCTCTGTGACTGAAAGATTTGTACTCGGCAGAAAATCATATCCGGTAAATGCAGCGGGTATGGAGTATGGGAAAGAACCATTGTCAAAAAATTATCGCTCTGTTACAGAAGTAAATAGTGAAGGCGAACGTATGGCGCTTGTAAAAGTAGGTGCTATGTTTGTTAATAGTATTGAGCTCCTTCATGAAAGAAGTACTGTTCAAAAAGGTGAAGAGATGGCATACTTTACATTTGGCTCAACAGTTGTTTTATTATTTGAAAAAGATATGATTGAAGCAGTGCAGGAATTGACAAGTGGGCAAGAGCTACGTCTTGGTGAAAAAATTGCAACCCGAGTATCTCATAAATAAAGAAAAGATTTTATAATATACTTATGAAGCTCTAATTAAGAAATGTGGACAAAGATGCTTAATGAAGAAATCCCCTAGATGGGAGTACTTGTTTATTCGAGAGCCATCGCAGGATGGCTCTTTTTACAGGTCAATCAGCAATCTATATGTACTCAAGAAGATTTGACGAGCTTGTCCTCTAACGAGCGTCTAATAATTTCTTGTTTTATAAGTAAAATGAAGTCGGGATTTAATTTTAGTTCTTTTGCTTTATAATAAGACTCAGTGAGTAAATCAGTAGATAACTGTTCCATATGTTTTGTTTTCAAGGGGAGTCACCTCCTAATAATATAAGGATTGATTCGTTGTTGCATTTAATGTACCAAAAAAATATGACAGTCACAAACAAGAGGTTATCCACATACCTCAGTGGATAAAGTGTGCATAGAGTGTTAGTAAATTCCGAATTAACTGAAAAGTTAATGTGGAAAGTGTGTACAAGTTTATCCACAGGTTATCTATCGAAAAATGTTGTCGAAAAATTTTATGAAAAATCCTCAAAGAGGTGAAAGAAATTGAAGTTATTTTTACCAAATGAATATGTGAAAAATGTATATCATGTTCAACCGGAAGATTTGAAAAAACGTGGAATTAAAGGAGTTATTACCGATTTAGATAACACTTTAATTGAATGGGATCGTCCGAACGCAACACCACAGCTTGAAGAGTGGTTTTTGAAAATGAAAGAAAATGATATTCAAGTAACGGTCGTTTCAAATAATAACGAGCAACGCGTTAAAGAATTCGCTGATCCATTAGGTATTCCGTTTATTCATAGTGCGCGCAAACCGTTTGTCCGCGCATTTAAGCGTGCGATACACGAGATGCACCTGCAGCCAGATGAAGTTGTAGTAATTGGAGATCAGTTACTAACGGATGTGCTCGGTGGGAATCGTGTGGGACTTCATACAATTTTAGTTGTACCGGTAGCGCAAACGGACGGATTGGTGACACGTTTTAATCGAAAAATTGAACGAAGAATTATGAGAAATATGAAGAAAAAAGGCTTAATTAACTGGGAGGAATAAAGTTTGACTGAAACAATTAAATGTATTGGTTGCGGTGTAGAAATTCAAACAGAAAATAAAAATGAAGTAGGATACGCTCCTGTATCATCTTTAGAAAAAGAACAAGTAATTTGCCAACGTTGTTTTCGTTTGAAACATTATAACGAAATTCAAGATGTATCTTTAACAGATGATGATTTCCTTCGTATTTTGAACGGAATTGGACAATCAGACGCACTAGTGGTTAAAATCGTAGATATTTTCGATTTCAATGGTAGTTGGTTACCGGGCTTACATCGTTTTGTAGGGAACAATAAAGTATTACTTGTAGGGAATAAGGCTGACTTAATTCCAAAGTCAGTTAAGCATGATAAAGTAAAACATTGGATGCGCTATAGTGCAAAGCAACTTGGTTTAAAACCAGAAGATGTCTTTTTGATTAGTGCAGCTAAAGGACAAGGAATCACTGAACTTGCTGATGCAATTGAGCATTACCGCGAAGGTAAAGATGTTTATGTTGTTGGATGTACGAATGTTGGTAAATCAACATTTATTAATCGTATGATTAAAGAGTTTAGTGATGAGACTGAGAATGTAATTACAACATCACATTTCCCAGGAACAACGCTTGATTTAATTGATATCCCATTAGACGAAACATCATCTTTATACGATACACCAGGTATTATTAATCATCATCAAATGGCGCATTATGTTGGGAAACAAAGCTTAAAGCTTATTACACCGACTACAGAGGTTAAGCCGATGGTATTCCAATTAAATGAAGAACAAACATTATTCTTTGGTGGATTAGCACGATTTGATTATGTAAGTGGAGGTCGTCGTGCATTTACTTGTCATTTCTCAAACCGTTTAACAATCCATCGTACAAAGCTTGAAAAGGCTGATGAATTGTACGAAAGACACGCTGGAGAAATGTTGAATCCACCGACACCAGAAGAATTAGAAAATATGCCGGATTTTGTGAAATATGAATTTAATATTCGTGAGCCAAAAACGGACGTTGTATTCTCTGGATTAGGCTGGGTTACTGTAAATGAATCAGGAGCGAAAATTGTTGCTCATGTACCAAAGGGAGTAAGTGTTTCATTACGTAAATCTTTAATTTAATATGGAGAGGGATTTATGAAACAATTATATGGTGTAATCGGAAATCCAATTGGACATTCATTATCACCCGTTATGCATAACGATGCATTTGAACACTTGAATATGGATGCCCATTATCATGCGTTTCTTGTAGAAGAAGAAGCGCTAGGGGAAGCAGTAAAAGGTTTGAAAGCATTAGGTATTTCAGGATTTAATGTAACGACTCCGCATAAAGTTGCAGTTATGGAGTACTTGGATGAGGTTGCCCCGCTAGCAAGGCAAATCGGTGCGGTAAATACAGTAGTTCATCGAGATGGAAAATTGATTGGGTATAATACAGATGGAATTGGTTTTGTTCGTGCCCTGCAGTCAATTAGTGAAGATCCACTTCAAGAGAAACGTATTTTATTAATCGGTGCAGGTGGTGCTAGCCGAGCTATTTACTTCTCGCTTGCAGATGTAGGTGTGAAAGAAATTGATATTGCTAATCGTACGAGAGATAAGGCGGAAAATCTTATCGCTGGGTGCATGGCAAATGTTAATTCGCATGCTCTATCGTTAGAATGTGCAGCAGAAAATCAAGGGGAATATGATATTATCATCCAAACAACAACGATAGGTATGCATCCATATGTTGCGTATACGCCGCTGGAAATTCGTTCATTGAAACAAGGAACGATTGTTTCTGATATTATTTATAATCCATTTGAGACGAAAATTTTAGGCGATGCGAAAGAACAAGGTGCAATAATTCAAAATGGAATCGATATGTTCGTTTATCAAGGTGCACTTGCATTTGAAATGTGGACAGGTTGTGTGCCGAATATTGATAGAATGAAACAATTAGTAATGAGAGAGCTTGGAGGCTAATTATATGTTAACAGGAAAACAAAAAAGATTTTTACGTGCAAAGGTACATCATTTAACACCGATTTTTCAAGTTGGAAAAGGTGGCGTAAATGAAAATATGGTGAAACAAATTGGAGAAGCATTAGAAGTTCGTGAACTATTTAAAGTGAGCGTATTACAAAACTGTGAATTTGATCGTCGTGAAGTTGCAGAAGAGCTTGCACAAGGTGCACGAGCTGAAATCGTTCAAGTAATCGGAAGCACAATTGTTTTATACAAAGAATCAAGAGAAAATAAGCAGATTAAGCTTCCTCGATAAAAGATATACGTGAGTTATTTCGTAGTGGACGCTTGATATGTAGAAAGCGAAACCAATTGAACTTTTATTAACAGTGGCTCTCTTCGAATATGTATGGGGAGAGTTGCTGTATGTAAAAGGAAGGAGCGTTTCTTTTGAGAAAAATTGGCATTATTGGTGGCACGTTTGATCCGCCTCATAATGGGCATTTGTTAATTGCAAATGAAGTGTATCATGCTTTAGGGTTGGAAGAGGTATGGTTTTTGCCGAATCAGATTCCACCGCACAAGCAAGGACGTAACATTACGAGTGTGAAAAGTCGATTAAACATGCTGCAAATAGCGACTGAGGAAGAAGCATACTTTTCAATTTGTTTAGAAGAGCTAGACAGAGAAGGCCCATCTTATACGTACGACACTATGGTACAATTAACGGAGAAGTATCCGGATGTGCAGTTTCACTTTATTATTGGCGGAGACATGGTTGAGTATTTGCCGAAGTGGTATAACATTGAAAAGTTACTTAAGCTTGTGACTTTCGTTGGAGTTGCAAGACCAGGTTATACATTACATACGCCTTATGATATCGTAAAAGTGGAAATTCCGGAGTTTGCAGTTTCTTCTTCTCTGTTACGGGAGAGATATATGACGAAGAAAACGTGCAAATATTTACTCCCCGAAAAAGTACAGGTATATGTCGAGAGGAATGGGTTGTATGAATCGTGAGGAAGCACTTAGTATTGTCAAACAGCAAATGCATGAAAAACGTTATATACACACGATTGGTGTAATGGAAACAGCGATTGAACTTGCCCGATTATATGGTGTAGATGAAAAAAAGGCAGAGACGGCTGCTATATTTCACGATTATGCAAAATGTAGAGCGATTCCAGAAATGGAAGAGATTATTAAGAGAGAAGCTTTGCCAAAGGATCTATTGCACTATAACAAAGAGTTATGGCATGCACCTGTTGGGGCATACTTAGTAGAAAAAGAAGTAGGCATTACTGATCTTGAAATTCTACAAGCTATTACATATCATACAAGTGGTCATGAAAAAATGACAATGTTAGATAAAGTTATTTATGTAGCAGATTACATTGAACCAGGACGTAAGTTTCCTGGTGTGGAAGAAGCGAGGAAACTCGCATATAAAGATATAAATCAAGCTTTACTGTTTGCTTTAAAGCGAACAATTCAATTTTTAATGGAAAAAGATCAAACGATTTATCCATTAACATTCCAAACATACAATGCAATTATCAAGGAGGAAATTAATAAATGAAAGATAAAGAGTTATTAGTATTAGCGGCAAAAGCAGCTGATGATAAGAGAGCAGAAGATATGGTTGTACTAAATATGCAAGGTATTTCACCGATTGCAGACTATTTTATTATTTGTCACGGAAATTCAGACAAGCAAGTACAAGCAATTGCACGTGAAATTAAAGCGAAGGCACATGAGTTCGAAATTAACGTACAACGTATGGAAGGCTTTGATGAAGCACGTTGGGTTTTAGTAGACCTTGGTGATGTGGTTGCTCATGTATTCCATAAAGATGAGCGTAATCACTATAATTTAGAGCGTCTATGGGGCGATGTGCCGCGTGAAGATATTGCAGATGAGCTAGATCAATGAAATACGAACAATTTGCTTTGCTGTATGACGAACTGATGAATGATGTCCCTTATGATAAATGGGTGGAATTCACAGAGGAAAGTTTGCAACAGGCATCTATGAAAGAGGCAAAAATTCTTGACGTAGCATGTGGAACTGGTAACGTAACACTTCCGCTTGTACGAAAAGGTTATGATTTAATTGGTGTAGATCTTTCGGAAGAAATGTTAACTGTCGCACAGCAAAAATTGGGGGGAGAAGGTTATTTTATTCCTTTTTACCAACAAGACATGAGAGAGCTCGATGTTCCTGGTGAATTTGATTGTGTGACAATATTTTGTGACTCATTAAATTACGTATTGCAAGAAGATGGAGTGCAAGAAACATTTAGAAGAGTTTTCCACCATTTACGTCAGGATGGCTTGTTTTTATTCGATGTACACTCGTTATATAAAATACATCACGTATTTCAAAATGAAACATATACAGTGAACGGCGAAGAAATATCACTTATTTGGAACTGCTTCCCTGGAGAAGAATCAGATAGTGTGGAACATGATTTGACATTCTTTGTACAAGATTCAGAAGAAGATGTGTACCATCGTTTTGACGAATGTCACGTGCAGCGTGCATATTCGGTTGAAGTGTTAACAAAATGGCTTGAAGAAGCTGGGTTTACAGTACTTCGCGTCACAGGTGACTTTGAACGAATCGAAGTGACAGAACAAACAGAGCGCATCTTTTTTATGGCGAAGAAGAATGGATAAAAGAAAAGCAACCGATAAGGTTGCTTTTGTTTTATAGAAAAGATGTAGTTTTAGTTCTAGAAAAATAAAAAGATGATATGTGTAAAGTGTAAAAATGCTAGTTTTAGTGAAAATGTAGCATGAAAAAGATAAGTATTAATAAAAAGGGTTTGGGATTACGATGGCGTATTTATTATGTGTGTTTATTGAATTGCTGCTCAACGCATTTTAAATCTTCATCAAATTTCTCATGTGTCCGTTCGATTAATTTATGAAACATATCCCCAACGTGCTCTTCTAAAATACGAATACCTTCTCCTGTAACACCGCCTTTAACGCATACCTTTTCTTGTAAAGTAGGTAATGTGAAAATTTCTTTTTCAAGTAATTTCCCCATTCCAATGACCATTTCACTTACTAAAGTAGTGGCTTCTTCATGTGTAATATTTGTTTTATCTACAGCAGCGTTAATGAAACATTGTAATAAATAACTAAAAAAAGCAGGGCCGCAGCTTGCTATATCAGATGAAACGCGCGTTATATCTTCTTCTATAACAGTGGGAGTAGAAATGTTTTTGAATAGACGAAATAGTTTTTGTTGCCATTCTTCAGAGCAGTTATTTCCAAATGTAAATAGTGATGCGCCGGATAAGGCGCGGTTTGTGATGCTTGGAATGATACGAGCGACGTGGCAAGGTATAAGTGTTTCTAATTGTGATGGAGATATGGGGCTTGTGATAGAAACTAAGCAATCTTCGTCTGAAAAATGGTCAGCGTATTTTTTTAGAATAGGGTATATATCTATCGGTTTTACGCAAATGAAAATAAGCTGGGATTGTTCGATTACCTCTTGGATTGTTTTGGCTATATGAACAGAAGGGTATTTTTCTTTTATATGATATGCTTTGGCAGGCGTCCGATTAATAATAGTAAGGCACGAAGGTTTGACAGCACGGGTTTCTAAAAATGCATCGATTAGTATATTCCCCATGTTCCCTGTCCCTATAATTCCTATGTTCAATGTTTCATCCCTCCTTCGTAACAGCTTTCTCCTAAACAATATGAATGATGTTATAAATTTATGATTAGAGGTGTAAAATGATGTGGGATTTTCCGAAAAAATGGTTGGGATTAGTGGTTATTATTGGCACTTTGATTTTTCTTTTTTTCTGGAAAACGAATCAGCAAACGGAGCAATCGCTCATTACAACGGAAGTTCAAGCGAAAGATGTGGAGAAAAAAAGTAAACCGAAAGTATTGGATACAAAGGAACAGAAAAAAATAATTATAATTGATGTGAAAGGGGCGGTTGTAAGAGAAGGTGTGTATGAAATGAAAGAGGGGGACCGAGCGAAGGATGCCGTTGAAAAGGCGGGTGGTTTTTTACTAGAAGCAGATGTGAAGAAGGTGAATTTAGCGCAAATTGTACAAGACCAAATGATCCTTTATGTACCGAATAAAAATGAGCAAGTACAAGAGGTGGACGCTTTTTCAAAGGGCGAGGCAAAGATTCAAATAAACGCAGCTTCTAAAGAGCAACTTGAAAAAATTACAGGCATTGGTTCTCGGAAGGCAGAAAGTATTTTGAAATACCGAGAAGAACACGGTCCGTTTCAGAAAATAGAAGATTTATTAGAAATTGATGGGATTGGGGCGAAGTCTTTAGAGAAAATAAAAGATCAAATTATTATTCCGTAAAAGATTGACGAAGTTTTTCTTTTTTCGCTACACTACAAGTAGACAAAAAAGAAGGTGAAAAATATGGAACGAATTTCATGGGATCAATATTTTATGACGCAAAGCCATCTACTATCTTTACGTAGTACATGTACAAGGCTTGCGGTAGGAGCGACAATCGTTCGTGATAAACGAATTATTGCTGGTGGATATAACGGTTCAATTAAAGGTGGTGTACATTGTATAGACGATGGTTGCTATGTCATTGATAATCATTGTGTTCGTACAATTCATGCGGAAATGAATGCTTTATTGCAATGTGCGAAGTTTGGTGCAAAAACAGAGGAAGCGGAAATTTATGTCACACATTTTCCTTGTTTGCAGTGCTGTAAGGCGATTATTCAAAGTGGTGTTACAGCAGTTTATTATGCACAGGATTATAAAAATCATCCGTATGCCGTAGAGTTATTTGAACAGGCGAGTGTAACAGTGAAGCACGTTCCGCTAGAATATGATATTACATCGCTAGAGGAACAAGAGCGTCATTTGCAGCTAAAGGAATTATTCGCAGCTTTAGAAAAAGATAATTTATCAATGGAAGAATTACAGCGTGTATTCACTAAAGCGAAAATGATGCTATAAGGAGTGAGTATGAGTTGAATGGACAATGGGGCTATGTTGCAATCTCGTTTATAATTGGGATTGCAATTACCTTTTCCACGTCGCATTTGTTGACTGCTTGTTGTTTCGTTTGTTATGTTTTATTTTGTTTATATCGTACTTCGCGTAAAACCTTCATATTTTGTATGATAGCGTGTTTTAGTGGCGCTATGTACACCACATATGTTCAGAGTCTAAATAAGCCGCTAGGGGAGCCCTACGAAGTTACACGAGGGGTCGTGCAAAATACACCTCTAATTAATGGAGATCGTCTCTCTTTTCAAATTGAGGATCAGAATAAAAACTTAGTGCAGTTAAATTATAAAATACAATCTGCTTCGGAAAAGAAGCAGTTGCAACAATTACATGCAGGTATATCGTGTACATTTAAAGGGGAGGTGAAAGAACCACAAACTGCCCGGAATTTTCATGTTTTTGATTATCGTAATTATTTATATCAGCAAAAAATACATTTTATATTTGATGTGACATACATTTCTGAATGCCAAAAAACATCGTTGTCACTCGTGCAATGGATTTTTCTTCTCAGGCAACAAACAATCTCGAAAGTTACAGAAATGTTCCCAGAACAATCAGGTGCATTTATGAACGCATTATTATTTGGAGATCGACAACAAATGACGTTTGAAGTAGAAGAGCAATATCAACAATTTGGTCTTATACATTTGTTGGCAATTTCAGGATCGCATATCGTATTATTAATGGTTATAATGTATTTTGTTTTACTAAGAAGTGGTGTGACGAAAGAGACAGCAACAGTATGCCTTATAGTTTGCATTCCTCTATATATGATCGTAGCTGGGGCGTCGCCATCTGTTGTGAGGGCTTCTATAACAGGAGTTTTATTGTTGGTAGCTTTCATGTGCTCTATTCGCTTATCTAGTCTAGACGCCTTAAGTATAACAGCTATATGTATGCTTATATACGATCCATATCTTATTTTCAACATTGGATTTCAATTCTCATTTGTAGGTAGTTTTGCTTTACTACTATCTGCGCCGATATTATTAGGGCGTAGTAATGGAGTAGTTCGAAATTCTATTTACATTTCTATAATTTCACAGCTCGCTAGTACCCCCATCTTGTTATATCATTTTTGTTATTTTTCTCCTTATAGCATTTTCCTCAATCTTATATATGTTCCTTTTCTATCCATTATTGTATTGCCGTGTAGCATTATTATTCTTATATGTATGCCGGTTATTCCATTTTTCGCAAAAGGAATTGCATATGTACTTTCATTATGTTTAACCATTTCTAATGACTTTCTAAGTTACTGTGAAAGTTTCCCTTTCATCCGACTTACTTTTGGTCAAACTCCTTTATTTCTTGTGGCTATATATTGTTTTAGTATCGTTAGTATATTTGTGATTTGGGAAAGAGTAATAACGAAAAAAATTTTGTGCATAGTTGTGGGTGTGTTTCTTTTTATTAGTACTTGTCATTATGTATATCCATATTTTCGCGAAAGTGGGAGTGTTACATTTCTTGATGTTGGACAGGGAGATGCAATATTAATTCGTCTTCCGTACGATAAAGAGGTTTATCTTATTGATACAGGTGGAGCCCTTCCCGTCAAGAAGGAAGTGTGGCAACAGAAAAAGCATGAATTTTCTGTTGGGCATGATATTCTGGTTCCTTTCTTACAAAAAGAAGGTATAAAAACGATTGATAAATTAATTGTAACGCATGGAGATGCGGATCATATAGGTGCTGCGCTGGATTTGCTGTCATCTATTATTGTAAAAGAAGTTGTATTTGGGAGAAAGGAACAAGATGCTGTATTGGAAAAAGTGGTGAAGAAAAAGGCGTTAGAAAAGAGCATGAAGATAAGTGTAGTAGGAGAAGGGGAAGGTTGGAGGGTAAATGAAGCGGAATTTTTCGTATTAGCTCCAAAGGGGAAAGAAAAGGGAGAAAATGACTCTTCGATTGTACTATGGGCCAGACTAGGGGGACTAACATGGCTATTTACGGGTGATTTAGAAGAAGAAGGAGAAAAGTTTATAGTATCGACATATCCTAATTTGCGGGCTAATATTTTAAAAGTTGCCCACCATGGGAGTAAAACATCGTCTACAGATACTTTTTTAAGCCTTGTACAGCCTACTGTAGCGATTATTTCTGTGGGAGAGCGTAATAGGTATGGGCACCCGCATAAGGAAGTTATAGAGCGTTTTAAGAAGATGGGTATTGATATATGGCGTACGGATAAGCAAGGTGCTATTTCCTATGTTTTTAATGGAGAAAAAGGAACCTTTCAAAGTAAAATCACATATGATGAAACACATAGAAGATGAAAAAAAGAAGACTGCCGTTAAGCAGCAGCCTTTAAGAACCGATGAATTTAATAACAGTTGCAATAATGAAAAGTGTTGCGAAAAAACCAAATGAGACGATAAATCCTACCCCTGAATCAATAGCGTCATTGCGTTTACTTTGAACGTTTTGTTCAAAATCATTCATTTAGAATCCCTCCCCAACATTCCATTTTAGTATAGAATATTGTCAGAAAAAAATCTACAATTTCCATATGAAGCGAAATAGAGTATTTGTATACTTTTCTAGTTAGTTAAGTAGCGTGAATTTTTCATTTCCAATCATGTTAACAGTTGGCACTTATACTAAGATTATTATTGTAAATAATAAAGGGAAGGTGATTACCGCACACCAATAAGAAATCCGGGGCTTATTGCGTGGCGTTTTATATAAATAAAGGGGCGGGTTATAAAGCCCGTCCCTTTGTACTTGTAAAACAAAAGCTAGGGCATTAGTATAAATATATATTGCCAAGTTAGGGAGTAGGAAAAAATATGAGTGATATACATAAGAAAATTAAAAAGAAACAGTTCGCTCCGTTGTATGTACTGTATGGAACGGAAGCCTATTTTATAAATGAAACGATAAAGCTTATTACAACGGAAGCGCTTGAAGAGGAAGATCGAGAGTTTAATGTTGTGACATACGATTTGGAAGAAGCGTATTTAGAAGATGTAGTTGAGGATGCGCATACGCTTCCTTTTTTTGGAGAGCGTAAAGTTATATTAATAAAATCACCATTATTTTTAACGGCACAAAAAGAAAAATTAGAACAAAATATAAAAATTTTAGAAGAATATATTGGGGAGCCATCTCCTTTTTCTATTCTTGTTTTTGTTGCGCCTTATGAAAAATTAGACGAACGAAAAAAAATTACAAAACTATTAAAGAAAACAGCGGATGTAATAGAGGCAAATGCGATGCAAGTGCAGGATGTTCAGAAGTGGATTGTTTCTCGCGCGGATGAGGTGCATGTGCATATTGATAATGCAGCTGTTAGTTTGTTGTTAGAGCTTGTGGGAAGTAATGTAACAATGTTGGCGAAGGAAATGGACAAGTTAACGTTATACGTCGGTATGGGCGGAGAAATTACGCCAAAACTTGTCACGGAACTTGTGCCGAAATCTGTTGAGCAAAATGTGTTTGCTTTAACAGAAAAAGTGGTGAAAAAAGATATCGCTGGTGCGATGCAAATTTTAGACGGATTATTTACACAGCAGGAAGAACCAATTAAACTGCTCGCGTTATTAGTAAGTCAATTCCGCTTGCTCCATCAAGTGAAAGAATTACAACAGCGTGGTTACGGACAAAATCAAATTGCTTCCCATATTGGTGTGCACCCGTACCGGGTAAAGTTGGCGATGAATCAAACGAAGTTTTTTTCTTTTGAAGAATTAAAAAAAGTTATTATAGAATTAGCGGAAGCTGATTATAGTATGAAGACTGGAAAGATGGATAAGAAACTTGTGCTTGAGTTTTTCTTAATGCGGTTAAATCATATGTAGTAACACAAAAAAGTTCACGTACTAAATACGTGAACTTTTTTGTGTATATAAAAAACGATCCGAATGGATCGTTTTTTAAACGCCTTACGCGTTTACTTGTTTCGCTAAGCGAGATTTTTGACGAGCTGCAGCGTTTTGGTGGATAAGACCTTTACGAGCTGCTTTGTCAAGTTTTTTAGAAGCAGTTTTGAAAGCTTCTTTAGCATTTTCAAGATCGTTATTAGTAACTAAAGTTTCTACAGTTTTAACAGCAGTACGCATGTCAGACTTGATAGAAGCGTTATGTGAACGACGCTCTTCGCTAAGTTTCGCGCGTTTGATAGCAGATTTGATGTTTGCCATACTTTTCACCTCCCTGGTGCAATCGAATGACTCGATTCTTACATAGAACAAGTGATATTTTATCAAACGGTGAAGAGAATTGCAATAGTATATCAATGAAATTTCACGTAAAGGAAAGAATGACCTAATATAACTTGGGGAAATCTAACGATATTTACTATGAATTACGGAGGAGATACGATGAAAGAACCATTAGATTTAAGTAAATATAGTGTTAGAACTGACCTTGCTGTAGAGGCGCACCAAATGCTGCAAGAGCGCCAAGAAGAACAAAAAGGGATACAGGGAGTTATTGTAAAAGAGAGGGAAGAAGAGGGAGTTACAATTACAAAAGTAACTATTGATGAAATTGCATCTGAGTCGATGGGGAAAAAACCTGGGAATTATTTAACTCTTGAGGTGCAAGGTATACGACAACAAGATACGGAACTTCAGCAAAAGGTAGAGCGTATTTTTGCAAAAGAATTTTCTTATTTCTTAGAAGAGGTTGGAGTTTCAAAAGAAGCGAGTTGTTTAATCGTAGGTCTTGGGAATTGGAATGTAACGCCGGATGCACTCGGACCGATAGTTGTAGAGAACGTACTGGTGACGAGACATTTGTTTAAATTGCAGCCTGAAAGTGTGGAAGAAGGGTTTAGGCCTGTTAGTGCCATTCGTCCAGGGGTAATGGGAATTACAGGAATCGAAACGAGCGATGTCATTTACGGAATTATTGAAAAGACAAAACCAGACTTTGTCATCGCAATTGATGCATTAGCTGCGCGTTCTATTGAACGAGTAAATAGTACGATACAAATTTCTGATACAGGAATTCATCCAGGATCTGGTGTTGGGAATAAGCGTAAGGAACTAAGTAAAGAAACATTAGGTATTCCTGTTATCGCAATTGGTGTGCCAACTGTGGTAGATGCCGTTTCGATTACGAGTGATACAATTGATTTTATTTTGAAACATTTTGGCCGGGAACTGAAAGAAGGAAACAAACCATCACGCTCTTTATTACCAGCTGGTTTTACATTTGGAGAAAAGAAAAAATTAACAGAAGAAGATATGCCAGATGAAAAGAGTCGAAATATGTTTTTAGGGGCTATTGGTACGTTAGAAGAAGAAGAAAAGAGAAAGTTGATTTATGAAGTGTTATCTCCTCTTGGTCATAATTTAATGGTAACCCCAAAAGAAGTAGATGCGTTTATTGAGGATATGGCAAATGTAATAGCAAGTGGTTTAAATGCAGCACTGCATCATCAGATTGATCAAGATAACACAGGGGCCTATACACATTGATGGAAAGAGGCAGAAATAGTTTGAGTCGATTTACGCTGTTATGTATATGCGGTACAGTCTTATGCTTGCTTATGATGATAGCTGGAGTGGGACTCGCTAATCATGGTCTGAAAAGTATGAAGGGGTATCGTCAGCTGTCATATGAACAAATTGCTCATATGACAGGAACAGAAGGCGCTGGGGCTGAATCAGAAATTTCGAGAGATACGTTTTCGGCTATTGAAAAACAAAAACAGTTAGAAAGTTTAAGAAGTTTTAATGTTGTAGAAGGTATCGGTATGGCGATAGCAAGTGTTGCTCGTGATATGACAAAGTTTGGGACGGATATAGTGGTTGGGGCAATAAAAGGGATTTTTAGCTAAGGATAGCAGGAAGGACGGTTGTCTTATTGGTTTGTAAGAGAGTCGTCCTTTAATTTGAAAAAGGTTTGTCTCTTATGGTTTGTTCGCATAAGATATAGATAGAGTGATTTGTATTGTAAGCAGCACGAGTTTTCATTGAATCTTTGCTGCTCTATTGATATAATCAGTGCTAGTGTATATTGGCGAGACTATTAGGAGTTGAGAACATAGATGAATAAAGAAGAAAGAGCAAAAAGACAGTCCAAAATTCGTAACTTCTCCATCATTGCTCACATTGACCACGGGAAATCAACGTTGGCAGACCGTATTTTGGAGAAAACAAACGCGTTGGCACAGCGCGAAATGAAGGCGCAATTGCTTGACTCTATGGAGTTGGAGCGTGAGCGTGGTATTACAATTAAATTAAATGCAGTACAACTAACGTATAAAGCGAAAGACGGTGAAGAGTATATTCTTCACTTAATCGATACTCCAGGACACGTCGACTTTACGTACGAAGTATCTCGTAGTTTAGCGGCTTGTGAAGGTGCAATTCTTGTTGTGGATGCAGCGCAAGGAATTGAGGCGCAAACATTAGCGAACGTATATTTAGCGCTTGATAATAATTTAGAAATCTTACCAGTTATTAATAAAATCGACTTACCAAGTGCAGACCCAGAACGCGTACGTCAAGAGGTAGAAGATGTAATTGGTTTAGATGCATCGGAAGCTGTACTTGCTTCAGCGAAAGCTGGCATTGGTATTGAAGATATTTTAGAACAAATCGTTGAAAAGGTACCAGCTCCAACAGGTGATTCAGAAGAGCCGTTACAATGTATGATTT
This sequence comes from Bacillus sp. RIT 809, assembly GCF_016892495.1. Taxonomy (NCBI): domain Bacteria; kingdom Bacillati; phylum Bacillota; class Bacilli; order Caryophanales; family Bacillaceae; genus Bacillus; species Bacillus sp. RIT 809. The sequence goes on from NZ_JAFEMR010000013.1 coordinate 96,396, forward strand.
TTGATTCTTTATATGATCCGTACCGTGGTGTAATTGCATATATCCGTGTTGTAAATGGAACGGTAAAAGTTGGCGATAAAGTACGTATGATGGCAACTGGAAAAGAATTTGAAGTAACAGAAGTAGGTGTGTTTACACCGAAAACAACGCAACGTGACGAGTTAACAGTAGGTGATGTAGGTTTCTTAGCAGCATCTATTAAAAACGTAGGCGATACACGCGTAGGTGATACGATTACACATGCGAAACGTCAGGCTGTAGAGCCGTTAAAAGGGTATCGTAAATTAAATCCAATGGTATTCTGTGGTTTATATCCAATCGATTCTGCACGTTATAACGACTTACGTGATGCGTTAGAAAAACTAGAATTGAATGATTCTGCTCTTGAATTTGAGCCTGAAACATCTCAAGCTTTAGGTTTTGGTTTCCGTTGTGGCTTCTTAGGGCTGCTTCACATGGAGATTATTCAAGAACGTATTGAACGTGAATTCAAGATTGACTTAATTACAACAGCGCCAAGCGTTATTTATAAAGTGTATTTAACAAACGGTGAAGATCTTATTGTTGATAATCCATCTAATATGCCAGATCCACAGGCTATCGATCGTGTAGAAGAGCCGTTTGTGAAGGCTGCAATTATGGTTCCGAATGACTATGTTGGAGCTGTAATGGAAATTTGCCAAGGGAAACGTGGAACGTTTATTGATATGCAATATTTAGATGAAACACGTGTTACATTGACATATGAAATCCCGTTATCAGAAATCGTATATGATTTCTTCGATCAATTGAAATCAAATACGAAAGGATATGCATCATTTGACTACGAGTTAATTGGTTATAAACCATCTAAGCTTGTGAAAATGGATATTCTTTTAAATAATGAACAAGTGGATGCTTTATCATTTATTGTACATCGTGATTCAGCGTATGACCGTGGTAAAGTAATTGTAGAGAAATTAAAGAAATTAATTCCAAGACAACAGTTTGAAGTGCCAATTCAGGCGACTATCGGAAATAAAGTTGTATCTCGTTCTACAATTAAGGCGATGCGTAAAAACGTACTTGCAAAATGTTACGGTGGTGACATTTCTCGTAAGCGTAAACTTCTTGATAAGCAAAAAGAAGGTAAAAAACGTATGAAGTCTGTTGGTTCTGTAGAAGTGCCGCAAGAAGCATTCATGGCTGTACTGAAAATGGATGATAACTAATAGAGTGAACTATAATTAGTGGGGATTTTTCTATTCTTCGCTAATTATTAGCCCGCACCAATTGTGATAAAAGTAGAAGCCGTTCGTTCGGCTTCTTTTTTTATATGCTACTTTTTAGACATCTTAGCATCTCTCATTTACAATAGTGAGAGAGCTTTTTAGTGATTGATATAGAGTTAGGAGACTATTAATGTCCGAAAATATTCGAAAAGATATTCGAGAGAAAATACAAAAAGGTAATTTTAATTGCGAAAAGGAACTGACGCTTTCTATTATTAGTGGGAAGTGGAAAGTTGTGATATTGTGGCACTTAGGTGTGGAAGGTCCGCATCGTTTTAGTGAATTACAACGTCTGTTCCCAAGCATTTCTCATAAAGTGTTGTCAAATCAATTGAAAGAGTTAATGGAGGACGGGATTATTGATCGAACAGTATACCCGGAAATTCCTCCGCGAGTTGAGTACTATATGACGGAATTAGGTATGTCGCTTTTACCGATCGTTGAAATGATGTATGATTGGGGAAAAATGCGAATGGAACAAATTCGTAACACTTTATAAAAGTAAAGGACCCTCCGGAACGCGGAGGTTTTCTTTTTAGAAAGGTAGGAGTTATATTTGGTACAAGCTGCATATATTCATATTCCATTTTGTCAGCATATTTGTCACTATTGTGATTTTAATAAAGTATTTATTGAACGCCAACCGGTTGATCAATACTTACAATATTTAGAGAAAGAAATAATAAATACGGTTCAAAAAGTACCGTTTGAAAGTATGAAAACGATTTTTGTTGGCGGAGGAACTCCGACAGCTTTAAATATGGAGCAAACAAAACAGCTACTCGACATCATTAACCGTCGTTTGCGTCCATTTGCGCCGAATTGTGAATTAACATTTGAAGCGAATCCAGGTGATTTACCGAAAGAGAAGTTGAACTTATTGCTAGAAGGTGGAGTAAACCGAATTAGTTTTGGTGTGCAAACGTTTCGTGATGAGCTACTTGAGAAGATTGGACGCAGGCATACGAGAGAAGATGCATTCGTAGCAATTCGAGAAGCGCAGGAAGTCGGTTTTGCAAATATTAATGTAGATTTAATTTATGCTCTGCCAGGACAGACGATAGAAGATGTAAAGGAAACATTAGACATTGCCTTTACGCTTGGTGTACAACATTTCTCGGCATATTCCTTAATTGTGGAACCGAAAACCGTATTTTATAACTTAATGAATAAAGGGAAATTAAGACTACCAGGTGAAGATCATGAAGCGAAAATGTACGAAATGGTAATGGATGAAATGGAGAAACATGGTTATAACCAGTATGAGATTAGTAACTTCTCAAAAGGTAATAATGAAAGTAGACATAATCTCACATACTGGAATAATGAAGAGTATTATGGATTTGGAGCTGGAGCGCATAGCTATGTGAACGGGGAACGAATTCAAAATGTAGGTCCGCTCAAGCAATATTTCACTAAAATTAATGAGACAGGATTTCCATATTTAGATGTTCACACAGTGACAGAGAAAGAAAAAATGGAAGAAGAGTTGTTCTTAGGACTTCGAAAAACAAAAGGTGTTTCTAAGTTAGAATTCCAAAAGAAATTTAATGTGGAGATGGATCATGTTTTTGCAAAGCAGTTACAAAGTAATCAAGAACAAGGATTACTTGAAAACAGAGATGGGCATGTTTGTTTAACGAGGAAAGGGAAACTATTAGGGAATGAAGTATTCCAGTCATTTTTGATTGATTAATTAAATGTGCCATAAGCGTGAAAAAGTTTTGTTATTTCGTGACGTTTCCGTTGACAATTGAATGTCAATTTTGGTAAGTTATTAATAGATTTAGCACTCGAAGACAAAGAGTGCTAACAGAGGTGATGATGAGATGCTTACGGAACGTCAGCTCTTAATTTTACAAACAATTGTTGATGACTTTATTGGATCAGCGCAACCAGTTGGTTCGAGGACGTTGGCTAAGAAAGATGAAATTACGTTTAGTTCAGCTACTATTCGAAATGAAATGGCTGATTTAGAAGAACTAGGATTTATTGAAAAAACGCATAGTTCTTCTGGGCGTGTTCCTTCTGAAAAAGGATACCGATTTTATGTAGACCATCTTTTAGCGCCGCAAAACTTACCGACCGATGAAATTGTACAAATTAAAGATTTATTTGCTGAAAGAATTTTTGAAGCAGAAAAAATTGCACAACAATCCGCTCAAATTTTATCAGAGCTTACGAATTATACGGCCATTGTTCTTGGTCCCAAATTGAGCACAAATAAACTTAAAAATGTACAAATTGTACCGCTTGATCGTCAAACAGCAGTCGCTATTATTGTAACAGATACAGGGCATGTGCAAAGTAAAACGATTACCGTTCCGGAATCTGTTGATTTATCAGATTTAGAAAAAATGGTTAATATTTTAAATGAAAAGCTATCTGGTATACCTATGGCAGAACTTCATAATAAAATCTTTAAAGAGATTGTTACAGTCTTGCGTGGGTATGTTCATAATTACGATAGTGCAATAAAAATGTTAGATGGTACATTTCAAGTTCCTTTATCGGAAAAGATATACTTTGGAGGAAAAGCAAATATGCTTTCGCAACCAGAGTTCCATGACATTCACAAAGTAAGATCTTTGCTGACGATGATTGATAATGAGGCTGCGTTTTATGACATTTTGCGTCATAAACAAGTCGGAATTCAAGTGAAAATTGGTAGAGAAAATTCTTCGATAGCTATGGAAGATTGTAGTTTAATTTCTGCAACGTATTCGATTGGAGAAGAGCAACTTGGAACAATTGCAATTTTAGGTCCGACGAGAATGCAATACTCTCGTGTAATTAGTTTACTGCAGTTATTTACAAGACAATTTACAGACGGACTTAAAAAGTAAATGAGAGTAATACATTCGCTCAAGTGATGGAATTTTCATTGCTGTGTGTAATATATAATGCTTAGGTAATCATGCTAAGCATGATACCTAATACCTTTTAAGGAGGTGAAAATTGTGGAAGAGCGTAACGAACAAGTGGTAGAAGAAGTGAAAGAAGCGCAAGTTGAAGAAGCTGTCACGCCAGAAAACAGTGAAAAAACTGTAGAAGAAAAAAGTGAGGCTGCTCTTTTACAAGAAAAAGTAGATGAGTTACAAGCGAAACTAACGGAAACGGAAGGTCGCACATTACGTCTACAAGCTGATTTTGAAAATTATAAGCGCCGTGTCCAAATGGATAAACAGGCTGCTGATAAATATAGAGCACAAAGTCTAGTTTCAGATATTTTGCCAGCTCTTGATAATTTTGAAAGAGCGATGCAAGTGGAAGCGACTGACGAGCAAACGCAATCCTTGTTACAAGGTATGGAAATGGTGCATCGTCAATTGCTAGAAGCGTTGACTAAGGAAGGTGTTGAAGCGATTGAAGCTGTTGGTAAACAGTTTGATCCGAATGAACACCAAGCTATTATGCAAGTGGAAGACAGTGAATTTGAATCAAACGCGGTAGTTGAAGAATTCCAAAAAGGTTATAAACTAAAAGACCGTGTGATTCGCCCATCAATGGTAAAAGTAAATCAATAATGTACATAAAAGTAGGAGGATTCGCCATGAGTAAAATTATCGGTATTGACTTAGGTACAACAAACTCTTGTGTAGCTGTTATGGAAGGTGGAGAACCAAAGGTTATCCCAAATCCAGAAGGAAACCGTACAACACCTTCTGTTGTAGCTTTCAAAAATGAAGAGCGTCAAGTTGGGGAAGTTGCGAAGCGTCAAGCAATTACAAACCCAAATACAATCATGTCTGTTAAACGTCATATGGGTACAGACTACAAAGTAGAAGTTGAAGGTAAAGATTTTACACCTCAAGAAATTTCTGCAATCATTTTACAAAACTTAAAAGCTTCTGCTGAAGCATACTTAGGTGAAACAGTAACGAAAGCTGTTATTACAGTACCTGCATACTTCAACGATGCAGAGCGTCAAGCAACGAAAGATGCTGGTCGTATCGCTGGTTTAGAAGTTGAGCGTATCATTAACGAACCAACAGCCGCAGCACTTGCTTACGGTTTAGAAAAACAAGATGAAGAGCAAAAAATCTTAGTATATGACTTAGGTGGAGGTACATTTGATGTATCTATCCTTGAGTTAGCAGACGGCACATTCGAAGTTATTTCAACTGCTGGTGACAACCGTCTTGGTGGAGATGACTTTGACCAAGTTATCATCGATCATTTAGTAGCTGAATTCAAAAAAGAAAATAGCATTGATTTAAGCCAAGATAAAATGGCACTTCAACGTTTGAAAGATGCAGCTGAAAAAGCGAAGAAAGATCTTTCTGGTGTAACACAAACACAAATTTCATTACCATTCATTAGTGCTGGAGCTGCTGGTCCATTACACTTAGAATTAACGTTAACAAGAGCTAAATTCGAAGAAATTTCAGCTGGTCTTGTTGAAAGAACATTAGAGCCAACTCGTCGTGCATTAAAAGACGCTGGTTTTTCTCCAAGCGAATTAGATAAAGTTATCCTTGTTGGTGGTTCTACTCGTATCCCAGCTGTACAAGAAGCAATTAAACGTGAAACTGGTAAAGAGCCATACAAAGGTGTAAACCCAGATGAAGTTGTAGCATTAGGTGCTGCAGTTCAAGGTGGCGTACTTACTGGTGATGTAGAGGGCGTTCTATTATTAGACGTAACTCCACTTTCTTTAGGTATCGAAACTATGGGTGGTGTGTTCACGAAATTAATCGAGCGTAACACTACAATTCCAACAAGTAAGTCACAAGTATTCTCAACAGCTGCTGATAACCAACCAGCGGTAGACATTCACGTACTACAAGGTGAGCGTCCAATGTCAGCTGACAACAAAACGTTAGGTCGTTTCCAATTAACAGACCTTCCGCCAGCACCACGTGGAATTCCACAAATCGAAGTAACATTCGATATTGATGCGAACGGTATCGTTAACGTACGTGCAAAAGACTTAGGAACAAGCAAAGAGCAAACTATTACAATCCAATCTTCTTCAGGTCTTTCTGATGAAGAAGTAGATCGTATGGTACAAGAAGCTGAATCAAATGCTGATGCTGACCAAAAACGTAAGGAAGAAGTTGAACTTCGTAACGAAGCTGACCAACTTGTATTCCAAACAGACAAAGTTGTAAAAGATTTAGAAGGTAAAGTAGATGCAGCTGAAGTAGCGAAAGCAACGGAAGCGAAAGAAGCATTACAAGCGGCAATCGAGAAAAACGAACTTGAAGAAATCCGTGTGAAAAAAGATGCTCTTCAAGAAATCGTACAACAATTAACTGTTAAATTATACGAGCAAGCTCAAGCGGCTGCAGGGCAAGCGGAAGGTGCACAAGGAGCACAAGACGCTGGCGCGAAAAAAGATAATGTAGTAGACGCTGAGTTTGAAGAAGTAAAAGAAGACAAGTAATAAAGTGAAATAAAATAAGTAAGATGACAAAAAGTCAAAGTCAAGCGTGCCTTGGCTTTGGCTTTTTTCACGAATAAGAAGAAATGTGTGAGGATCTTAAGTTTTTTATTTTGCATACTGTAAGTGAGGAAACTTTGTTGCAAAGCACTTTCTTTCGGTGTTAAAATTACGTTTATGTGAAAGATTCGGGGGTTGCAAATTTATGAATAAACGAGACTATTATGAGGTCCTTGGACTTAGCAAGGGTGCTTCTAAAGATGAAATAAAAAAAGCGTATCGTGGTTTGGCTAAAAAGTACCATCCAGACGTAAGTAAAGAAGAAAATGCAATTGAAAAGTTTAAAGAAGTACAAGAAGCATACGAAGTATTAAGTGACGATCAAAAACGCGCGCAGTATGATCAGTTTGGTCACGCGGGTCCGAATCAAGGTTTCGGTGGAGGCGACTTCGGCGGTGGTTTCGGATTTGAAGATATCTTCAGTTCATTCTTTGGTGGCGGTGGAGGCAGACGTCGTGATCCGAATGCTCCGCGTCAAGGTGCTGATTTACAATATCAAGTTACTTTAGAGTTTGAAGAAGCTATTTTTGGTAAAGAATTAAATGTTGAGATTCCAGTGGAGGATCCATGTGATACTTGTAAGGGTAGCGGAGCAAAACCAGGGACTTCAAAAGAAACATGTAAACATTGTTCAGGATCAGGGCAAGTAAGTGTAGAACAAAATACACCATTTGGGCGTATTGTAAACCGTCAAGCTTGTGGGCATTGTTCAGGAACAGGTCAAATGATTAAAGAGAAATGTACGACATGCCATGGTTCTGGTAAAGTTCGTAAACGCAAAAAAATCAATGTTAAAATTCCAGCGGGTATCGATAATGGTCAACAAATTCGTGTATCTGGAAAAGGTGAAGCAGGCGTAAATGGCGGACCGGCAGGTGACTTATATGTTGTTGTTCATGTGAGAAATCATGAATTCTTTGCGCGCGAAGGGGATCACATTATTTGCGAAATGCCATTAACATTTGCGCAAATGGCACTTGGTGCGGAAGTAGAAGTTCCTACCGTTCATGGCAAAGTGAAGCTGAAAATTCCAGCAGGAACACAAACAGGAACAGAATTCCGCTTAAAAGGAAAAGGTGCTCCGAACGTACGTGGATATGGTCAAGGAGATCAATATGTAGTCGTTCGTGTTGTTGTGCCGACGAAATTAACTTCACATCAAAAAGATTTATTGCGTGAATTTGCAGGGCAAGAAGAGCAGGATGATAGCTTATTCAGAAAGCTTAAACGTGCTTTCAAAGGGGAATAATGGAAATAAAAAATGGAGTTGGTAAATTGTGAAATGGTCAGAAATTAGTATTCATACAACAGAAGAAGCAGTAGAAGCTGTCTCTCATATTTTGCATGAAGCAGGCGCTAGCGGGATTGTGATTGAGGACCCAGCGGAGTTGACGAAAGAGCGCGAGCAACAATACGGTGAGATTTATGCACTTAACCCAGATGAATATCCAAGTGAGGGTGTTTTGGTAAAAGCATATTTCCCACAAACGGATTCTTTACACGAAACGGTTGCAGGTGTAAAATCATCTATTGATGCACTACCATCTTTCGACATCGAAATTGGTACAGGAAATATTACAATTAATGAAGTCGATGAGGAAGATTGGGCTACTGCTTGGAAGAAGTATTATCATCCAGTTCAAATTTCTGATACATTCACAATTGTGCCGACGTGGGAAGAGTATACACCGTCTTCTCCAGATGAAAAAATTATTGAATTAGATCCAGGTATGGCGTTTGGTACAGGGACACATCCAACAACAACGATGTGTATTCGTGCGTTAGAAAAAACGGTTCAGCCAGGTGATACTGTGATTGATGTGGGGACAGGTTCAGGGGTACTTAGTATTGCTGCGGCAAAATTAGGTGCGGCTTCTGTTCAAGCGTATGATTTAGACCCAGTTGCAGTTGAAAGTGCAGAAATGAATGTGCGCTTAAATAAAACAGATGACATTGTCAATGTTGGACAGAATAGTCTATTAGAAGGTATTGAAGGTCCAGTTGATTTAATCGTAGCAAATTTACTAGCGGAAATTATTCTTCTATTCCCTGAAGATGCAGCGAGAGTTGTGAAGCCAGGTGGATTATTTATTACATCTGGTATTATTGGGGCGAAAGAAAAATTAATTTCTGAAGCGTTAGAAAAAGCTGGATTTACAATTGAAGAAGTGCTTCGAATGGAAGATTGGGTAGCAATTATTGCACGAAATGCGTAATATAGATTTTAGTCTATAAAGAACAGGGGAGTCTCTCACCGTATAAGGTGAGGGACTTGCCGTTTGTTATATGAAAATGATAACGTTTCGTTCTTTTCGTAAGTGTTGACTTACGAAAGGAACGAAACTCTACTAAGGTGATTATATGCAACGTTATTTTGTAGAAGAGAAATATGTAAATGAGACAAGTATTCGTATAATGGGTGATGATGTTCATCACATCGCAAGAGTGATGCGTATGTCAGCTGGTGACCACATTTATTGCTGTGTAAATGGTCAAACAGCAGAGTGTTCAATTGCTGAAATTACCAGTGAATTTGTGGATACCACTATTGTAGAATGGGTAGAGGCGTCAAGCGAACTTCCTGTGTTCGTGACGATTGCAAGTGGACTGCCGAAAGGAGACAAGCTAGAGTTAATTTTTCAAAAAGGAACTGAGCTTGGGGCAGCTGCATTTTTACCATTTCAAGCATCTCGATCTATTGTAAAGTGGGATGCGAAAAAAGCAGATAAAAAAGTTGAGCGTTTGAAAAAAATTGTAAAAGAAGCTGCGGAACAATCGCATAGAAGTGAAATTCCAGAAGTACACGTTCCCTCATCATTTAAACAACTGCTGTCGATGAGTAGCGAGTATGATGTTTGTCTTGTTGCGTATGAAGAAGAAGCGAAACAAGGTGAGAAATCTAATTTTGCGAAAGCTTTATCGACGATTAAACGAGGCCAAAAGCTGCTGATTGTATTTGGGCCGGAAGGCGGTTTAGCGGAGGAAGAGATAACCGCACTTCGTGAACATAAATTTGTACCATGTAGTTTAGGACCAAGAATTTTAAGAACAGAAACGGCTCCGCTTTATGCGTTAAGTGCCGCTTCTTATCATTTTGAATTGATGGGGTGATAATCAATGGCAACTGTTGCGTTCCACACGTTAGGTTGTAAAGTAAACCACTATGAAACAGAAGCGATTTGGCAATTGTTTAAACAAGGTGGTTATGAAAGAACTGAATATGAAAAAAAATCTGATGTATATGTTATTAACACATGTACAGTAACAAATACTGGAGATAAAAAAAGCCGTCAAGTAATTAGACGTGCTGTACGTCAAAATCCAGATGCGGTAATTTGTGTAACTGGATGTTATGCACAAACATCTCCAGCAGAAATTATGGCAATTCCAGGTGTAGATATTGTTGTTGGTACGCAAGATCGTGAGAAGATGTTAGGATACATCGAAGAATTCCGTAAAGAGCGTCAACCAATTAATGCTGTCCGCAATATTATGAAAACACGTGTATATGAAGAGCTCGATGTACCATATTTCACGGACCGTACACGTGCATCTTTAAAAATACAAGAAGGTTGCAATAACTTCTGTACATTTTGCATCATTCCTTGGGCGCGTGGTTTAATGCGTTCTCGTGATGGAAAAGAAGTTATTAAACAAGCGCAGCAATTAGTAGATGCGGGCTATAAAGAAATCGTATTAACAGGTATTCATACAGGTGGGTACGGTGAAGATATAAAAGAGTATAACTTAGCGGGATTACTGCGCGATATGGAAGCGAAAGTAGGCGGATTGAAACGCCTTCGTATTTCTTCTATTGAGGCGAGTCAAATTTCTGATGAAGTAATTGAAGTGTTAGATAAATCAGAAGTAGTTGTACGTCACTTGCATATTCCATTACAGTCAGGATCTAATACTGTATTGAAACGTATGCGCCGTAAGTATACGATGGAATTTTTCCAAGAGCGTTTAGATCGTTTGAAAGAAGCGTTACCAGGTCTTGCGATTACATCAGACGTAATTGTTGGATTCCCAGGTGAAACAGAAGAAGAATTCATGGAAACGTACAATTTCATTAAAGAGAATCGTTTCTCTGAATTACACGTTTTCCCTTATTCAAAACGTACAGGTACTCCAGCAGCACGTATGGAAGATCAAATTCCTGAAGACGTGAAGAACGATCGTGTTCACCGTTTAATTGAGCTATCAAATCAATTAGCGAAAGAGTATGCTTCTGGATTTGAAGGTGAAGTACTTGAAATCATTCCGGAAGAGACATTTAAAGATGGTGACCGTGAAGGTTTATATGTAGGTTATACAGATAACTACTTAAAAATTGTGTTTGAAGGATCTGAAGAATTGATTGGTAAGCTAGTAAAAGTGAAAATTACAAAAGCTGGTTATCCATATAATGAAGCGCAGTTTGTTCGTGTTCTTGAAGATGATGTAAAAAAAGAATCAGCAAGCGCATAATAAAGTGAAACTTTAATCAGTGGGGGGTTTTGTTCATCCCCACTGATTATTTGCCCTTACCAATCGGGCGTTTACGGGCAGTTGATCTCCCACCTAACTTCTTTGCTTCAGCCGAATTTTGAGATGGGAGTTTTACTGCCCGTTAATGCTTTTTTTTCGTTCATGGAGAAGTTAAGTATTGAAAGAAGATGCAGTGGGTTGTTCGTTAAATGAGTGATTTTTGAGCGTATCCTTGTATAAAAAAGATCCAGTAATAAAAATATATTTATTTTTAGGGGAAGAGATAAAGGCTATCAACATAGTTTTTGAAAAAGGAAGAGCATCAATTCTTCTTTTATTCTGCCAAATAGTTGACCTGAAGTGATAAAATGTATTATAATCTTAAAAGACATGCTGAAGAAGTGTTTCTTTTTGCATGCTGAAGTTAGTATGTAAGTGTGATGTTTCGGAGGGAGGGAAAGAGAATGTCAAAAACAGTCGTTCGTAAAAACGAGTCTTTGGAGGATGCACTTCGCCGTTTTAAAAAGTCGGTTTCTAAAACTGGTACACTTGCTGAAGCAAGAAAGCGCGAGTTTTATGAAAAGCCAAGTGTAAAACGTAAGAAGAAGTCTGAAGCGGCAAGAAAGCGTAAGTTCTAAGAGAGGGTGTAAGTTATGAGTCTTCTCGGTCGTTTAAACGATGATATGAAACAAGCGATGAAGAATAAACAAAAAGAAAAATTAACCGTTATTCGTATGGTTAAGGCTGCTTTACAAAATGAAGGTATTAAACTGCAACATACTCTTACTGAAGAAGAGGAATTAACAGTTTTAGCTCGTGAAGTAAAACAGTATAAGGACTCCCTCCTTGAATTTAAAAAAGCTGGTCGTGAAGACCTTGTTGATAAACTGCAAAGTGAAATTCAGATTTTAAGCGCATATTTGCCGGAGCAATTAACAGAAGAAGAACTAGCGGATATAATTAAGCAAGTTATTTCTGAAGTTGGTGCTACATCTAAAGCAGATATGGGTAAAGTGATGACTGCTGTTATGCCGAAAGTAAAAGGTAAAACAGACGGATCACTTGTGAATAAGCTGGTTATCCAGCTATTAGCATAAAAAAGCGTCTCATTTCGTATGAGACGTTTTTTTATGCTTTTTTCAGTTTGGACGTGATATTACAAGCTCTTTTTTCATACATATGGGATGAGAGGGGGTCTTTTGAGATGAAGAAATTAGAACAAATGAAGAATTGGTTAACGAAGCAAATAGACCTGCCAGTGGATGTGTTAATGGATCTACCTCGGATCACGCTTGTTGGGCAAGTACATATCTATATAGAAAATCATCGAGGATTATTAGTGTTTTCAGATAAAGAGGTAAGATTGCTATTGAAACATGGTCAATTATTAATTAAAGGTCAATCCTTTGTTATTAAAACAATCCTTCCAGAAGAACTGTTACTTGAAGGGATTATTGAACAAGTGACGTTTTTAGAAAATGAAAAGAAAGAGGAGTGAGGAGAAACTTCCGTTTGTGAAGTTTTTCTTCGTTACCTTGTATTAACAGGTGATAACGTTCTGGCCTCAATATTCGGTTCGTACAAAGAGGATAGGTGGGAATTGAGTTCCACGTAAAAAAAACTGGCTCGTGAAGGTTAATAATTAGTGAGGATCAAGGAATCTGCTAATTTAGTACGAGCTAGTTTGATAATCGAATTGAAAAGTAGTGTATCTACTTTTAGAAAGGTAGTGGAGATAGTCGATGAAAAATAAATGGTTTATAAAATGGCTTGGGTATGTAAAGGTGCGAATTGAAGGTAGAGGAGCGGAACGCTTTGTTAACGAGTGTGTGCGGAGGAAATTACTCGTTTGGGATGTAAAGAAGATAGCTGATGAAACGTTAGTTTTTTGTATGTTATTACGAGATGTGAAAAAGATAAAACCAATTTATAGAAAAAATGAATGTAAATTATATTTTATTGGACGTTACGGTTTTCCGTTTTGGAATAAGCGTTTAATTAAAAATAGTGGATTTTTAATTGGGTTTTTAATATTTTTTTTCGGAATGATCGCATTGTCAAATATGGTGTGGAAAATTGAAATTACAGGAGCAAAACCTGAAACGGAATATATATTGATGAAAGAATTGGACAAAATGGGTATAAAAAAAGGGAAATTACAGTTCCAAATGCCGAGTGTAGAAGATGTTCAACGTCATTTGACAGACAATATTAATGCGATTACTTGGGCGGGATTAGAAATAAGAGGGACAACATATCATTTTAAGATTGTTGAAAAAAATGAACCGAAAAAGGAAAATGAACAACAGCCACAAAACTTAGTAGCAAAAAAAGAAGGGATTATTACAAAAACATTTGTGGAAGTTGGGAAGCCTGTTGTCATGAAAAATGACCATGTAGAAAAGGGGCAACTTCTCGTCTCGGGGATGTATGGTAATGAGGAGAATCCGACAATTGTTTCGGCTAAAGGGATTGTATATGGAGAAACGTGGTATAAATCTGAGGTGGATGTTCCGTTAAAGACGCAATTTCAAGTGTATACTGGTAATTCGTATAATGAATATTTTCTTAAATTTGGGAGTGCTAAAATAAAAATATGGGGATTTCAACAGGATAAGTATAAACGCTCTCGTACTGAAAGTGTAAAACATGATGTGAAATTATTTGGATTCACATTACCAGTTGCATACGAGAAAGATATTGTACGAGAAGAGGAAGAAGCGAACCGAGAATATACCGAAAAACAAGCAATGAAAGTAGCGAAAGAGATGGCAGAAAAAGAACTGAAGAAAAAATTGGATGAACATGCTATGATTGTAAGTGATAACATTTTGAGTAAAGAGGTTGAGGCGGATCACCTAAAGGTCACATTACATTATACAGTGATTGAAAATATTGCAGAGCCACAACCAATATCTGAATTCGATATTCAAGGAGACTGAGTAATGGCAGAACAATTAGTAGAAATGAACCAACAATTGGAAAACCCTAACGAAGCAATCGCTCTTTTTGGGGTAAATGATGCTCATTTAAAAGTAATTGAACGAGAACTTAGTGTATCGATTGTGACTAGAGGAGAATCTGTTCGTGTATCTGGGGCAGATGAAACTGTGGTGCTCGTAGAAAAAATCTTACAACAGTTACTTGTTGTTATCCGTAAAGGTGTATCAATTTCGGAAAGAGATGTTGCGTATGCGATTCAGCTTGGGCAACAAGGGAAAATTGCTCAATTCGAAGAGTTATATGAAGAGGAAATTTTTAAAACGGCAAAAGGTAAATCCATTCGTGTGAAAACGATGGGGCAAAGACGATATATTCATGCAATGAAAAAGAATGATATTGTATTTGGGATAGGGCCTGCTGGGACAGGAAAAACATACTTAGCCGTAGTAATGGCTGTGAGAGCTTTAAAGCAAGGGTATGTAAAGAAAATTATTTTAACAAGACCTGCTGTAGAAGCTGGAGAGAGCTTAGGGTTTTTACCAGGTGATTTGAAAGAAAAAGTAGATCCGTATTTACGACCACTATATGATGCGTTACATGATATTCTTGGACAAGAATATACACAACGTATGATGGAACGTGGTGTAATTGAAATTGCACCTCTTGCTTATATGAGAGGGCGTACTCTTGATGATTCATTTGTTATATTAGATGAGGCGCAAAATACAACTGGTGTTCAAATAAAAATGTTTTTAACACGATTAGGTTTTAGTTCGAAAATGGTTATTACGGGGGATCCCTCACAGGTAGACTTGCCAAAAGGGGTAAAGTCAGGTCTTTCTATTGCTGCTAATATTTTATCAGGTGTATCAGGTCTTTCGTTCATTACATTGGAACAAACGGACGTTGTGAGACACCCGTTAGTGCAACGTATTATTGAGGCATATGATAAAATGGAATGATCCTATTTGTCAGGATCATTTCTTTTTGTATGATAAGGTTGGCGAATGACATATTTTTTACTATCATTAAAGACGAGGGAAATAAACTATAGGTGATGGTCTATAAAAATATGGTCTTAAAAAGTATCGTTGGCTGGAAGAAATGAAAGCTATAAATAGTTTCACTTTATTTCTGGAGAGGAGAAGGTATTGAAATCATGTCAAGATCTCAAGAAATTTCTAAGTGGTTTCGTAATTTACAACATTCGAAAAAACTAAGTTGGATTTCTTACGTTTTATTAGGAGCGGTACTGTTTTTTGCACTTATGAATAATGTAAAACCAGAGCAATTAGATGTTGCAACATACTCTATTGCGAAAAAAACAATCCATTCTCCTATTAAAATTGAAGATAAAGTTACAACGGACAAAAAGAAAAAAGAAGCCGCTACAAAAGTTGAAGATCAATATACATATAAAAGTGAGTATAAACAAAATAAAGTGGATATTGTGAATGACGTCTTTGCTAAAGTAGATGAAGTGATACAAGAGATTAAAGCGGTTGGGCCGGATGAGCAAAAAAAGATTACTGATGCTGAAAAAGTGGACAAGTTGAAAAAAAAATTGCCTACTGATTTAACGAAAGAATTATCTGATTCAAGCTTACTAAACTTAATTAATGCAGATTCGAACCAATTAGTATTAGCAAAAGATGCAGCAGTTACAGCTATTAATAGTATCATGACTGAGCATATTAAAATGGACGAATTGAAGGATGCGAAGGAACGATATGTAAGTGAGATGAATAGTGTTAATGTTGATAATGGTTTAAAGGAATCTATTAAGGCGTTAGGGAAATATGCGATTTCTGCAAACTATTTTTATGATCCGACCTTAACAAAAGAGAAGAGAAAAGCGGAAGAAGATTTAGTTCCACCTGTTTATATTCTTCAAGGGCAAGTCCTTGTTAGAGAAGGTGAAACGATTTCAAGTGATATGTACAATCAGTTGAAATTAGTTGGCCTGTTAGAAAAAGGGAACAGCTTTCAACCCTATGTTGGGTTAGCGGTACTCATTGGTGTGCTATTGTACTTTATGCATAAGCAATTTGAAGTGTTTTTACAGCGGAAAAGAGAAGATAGACCGTATATTTTAGCGTACATTACCATTTTGTCTATCACGATCGTTTTAATGAAAATCATTAGCTTGTTCCAAAAGCTTGAATATGCAGGGATCGCGTATGTTGTTCCGGTTGCAATGGGAACAATACTTGTAAAATTAATGATTGGTGATCGATTTGTATTTTTAACGAGTATGATCTTTTCTGTGTGCGGAAGTATTATGTTTAATGAAGGTGTAACGAGTACACTGAATTATAGTGTGGGGATTTATGTTTTATTAAGTTCATTATCAGTTAGTATTTTCTTGAGAGAAAAAAATCGTCGTACGATGATTTTACAAGCTGGTATACTCGTTTCTGTATTAAATGTAGTCGTATTAGCGGCGTTGTTATTATTGCGAAATGGGAACTTTTCGCCTCTTGAAATAGGGGTGCAATTATTAATGGCTGCAGTTTCAGGGATTATCTCTTCTGTTCTAGCTATGGGGATTTTGCCTTATTTAGAAAGTGGTCTTGGGATTGTATCGAGTATGAAGTTGATGGAACTTTCAAGTCCGAATCACCCGCTCTTACGCAAAATTTTATTAGAAGCACCAGGTACATATCACCATAGTGTAATGGTAGCCAATCTTTCAGAAGCTGCATGTGAAGCAGTTGGAGCAAACGGAGTGTTAGCACGTGTAGGGGCGTATTATCATGATGTAGGGAAAACAGTACAACCGCAGTTTTTTATTGAAAACCAGATGGGGATTGAAAACCCGCATGATAGATTAGAACCTGTAACGAGTAAAGATATTATAATTGCTCATGTAACCGATGGGGTGAGAATGTTAGAAGAACACCATATACCTCAAGAAATTATCGATATCGCTGGACAGCATCATGGTACAACGTTACTTAAATATTTTTACTATAAGGCGATTAAAGAAGATAAAGAGAAATATACTGAGGAAATGTTCCGCTATCCAGGGTCAAAAGCAACTTCTAAAGAGTCGGCGATCGTTGGTATTGCTGATAGTGTAGAAGCGGCGGTACGTTCAATGAATCATCCAACGCCAGATCAAATCAATAATTTAGTGCAAAGTATCATTAAAGATCGTTTGCAAGATGGTCAATTTAGTGAATGTGATTTGACATTTAAGGAACTACAAATCGTTGGAAAAACGTTATGTGAAACGTTAAATGGTATTTTCCATTCCCGTATTACATATCCGGAACCGCCGGAAGAAAAGGAGAAAGAATGAGTTTATTAATTGATTTTATTGATGAAACAGAAGAAGTGAAGGACGAGTATATAAGCTTGATTCGAGGGCTGGTAGAGAAAGCAGCTCAAATGGAGAACATAGAAGAAGGAGCAGAATTATCGGTTACGTTTGTAGATAATGAACGTATTCGTGAAATAAACCGTGATTACCGAGATAAGGATCAGCCTACGGACGTTATTTCTTTCGCCATGGAAGAAATGGGAGAAGGCGAAATGGAAATTGTCGGTGCGGAGATGCCGCGTATGTTAGGAGATCTTATTATTTCTATTCCAAGAGCAAAAGAACAAGCGGAAGAATATGGACATTCTTTTGATCGAGAACTTGGGTTTTTAGCACTACATGGCTTTTTGCATTTGCTTGGTTATGATCATATGACAGAAGAAGATGAAAAAGAAATGTTTGGAAGACAAAAAGAAATTTTAGAGGCCTTTGGATTAGGACGATGAAAAAAGGAAAACTTTTAGATAGTTTTGGATATGCTATAGCTGGTATATACTTTTGTCTTCGTTATGAACGAAATATGAAAATTCATTCTTTAGCCGCAGTCATTGTTATGTGCTGCGGCTTTTATTTCCATATTACAACAACGGAATGGATTGTATTACTTATTGTGATAGGGATTGTAATGGGTTTAGAGATGGTGAATACGGCTATTGAAAAAACAGTAGACTTAGCAACCGCGGATATTCATCCGTTTGCGAAAATTGCAAAGGATGTTGCGGCGGGGGCAGTTTTATTGTTTGCAATTATAGCTGCTGTAATTGGTGCTATTATCTTTTTACCGTATATGGTATAGTTGCATTCCGAAGCTTTTATTAAGCTTTGGGAGCGCCGTGAAGGCCTTTAATGAAAGAGTGTATCTATTCACATCTGTGAACGGAAAGGATGCGGGAATATGAATAGCAAACAATTAATTCAAGAAGCAACCGAAGCGCGTAAACGAGCGTACGTACCATATTCTAAATTTCAAGTAGGTGCAGCTTTACTAACTCAGGATGGAAAAATATATCGTGGATGTAATGTTGAAAATGCATCATATGGTTTATGTAACTGTGCAGAAAGAACAGCGTTATTTAAGGCGATTTCTGAAGGAGATAACGAGTTTGTAGCTATTGCAGTCGTAGCAGATACAAAGCGTCCAGTACCTCCTTGTGGAGCATGTCGACAAGTTATGGTAGAATTATGTAAACAGGATACGAAAGTATACCTATCAAACTTACATGGTGATGTTCAAGAGACAACAGTCGGAGAATTGTTACCAGGAGCATTTTTAGCGGAGGATTTACATGAATAGAAAAGGTTATAAATCAGGTTTTGTCTCTATTATTGGCAGACCGAATGTTGGGAAATCTACATTTTTAAATCGTATTATTGGCCAAAAAATTGCTATTATGAGCGATAAGCCACAAACAACTCGTAATAAAATTCAAGGTGTATATACAGAAAATGATTCACAAGTAGTTTTCATTGATACACCAGGAATACATAAACCTAAACATAAACTAGGCGATTTCATGGTGAAGATGGCTCAAACGACATTAAAAGAAGTTGATATTGTTCTGTTTATGGTCAATGCAACTGAAGGATATGGTCGTGGTGAGGAATTTATTATTGAGAAATTACAAGAAACGAAACAACCGGTATTTTTAGTAATTAATAAAATTGACCAAGTTCATCCAGAGCAATTATTAGCGTTAATTGATCAATACCGTAAACTATATGAGTTCGCGGAGATTGTGCCAATTTCTGCATTGGACGGTAATAACGTTGAAGCGTTAATCGGAGCAATTAAAAAGTATTTACCAGAAGGACCGCAATATTACCCGGATAATCAAGTAACGGATCATCCAGAACGATTTATTATTTCAGAGCTTATTCGTGAAAAAGTATTACATTTAACACGTGAAGAAGTACCGCATTCTGTAGCGGTTGTTATTGATGCAATTCAAAAGCGTGAGGGCGGAGCGGTTTATATAAACGCAACGATTGTTGTTGAACGTGCATCACAAAAAGGAATTATTATAGGTAAGCAAGGGAAGATGTTAAAAGAAGTCGGTAAGCGAGCTCGCTTTGACATTGAAGCACTTCTTGGTTCTAAAGTATTTTTAGAAGTATGGGTGAAAGTGCAAAAAGATTGGCGTAATAAGATGTCACAGCTTCGTGACCTTGGTTTCCGTGAAGACGAGTATTAATATGAAGTAAAGTTGTGATCAGTGGGTGTTTTGTTCATCCACTGATTATTGGTTTTTATGAACCTTGATAAATTAGGAAAAATTTTTCTCACATGAAAATGAACAAAATGGGTCAATTTAATAACAACAAAAGAAATTGCTTTATAGGCTACGCTTATTGAGAAAGGTGGATTCTTATGCTAGATTTTACCTGGAAGTTTTTCTCCAAAACAGGAAGCATTGAAACGTATTTGCTTTTGAAAGAAATGGAAAAAGACGTAAACGATGAGATGGATCAACATGAAGAGGAGTTAGCGCATCTAGACTCTCCAATTTCTTGACCCGTTTTGTTCAAACCTTGGATGGTGACGAACATGTTTCAAAAAGTTGAGGGCATTGTCATCCGTACAACAGATTACGGAGAAACAAATAAGATTGTTACAATATACTCACGGGAATTTGGTAAGATAAGTGCAATGGCAAGAGGGGCGAAAAAACCGAAGAGTCGGTTAGCGGCTATTTCGCAACTTATGACACATGGTCATTTTCTTATTCAAATTGGATCTGGACTTGGAACTTTGCAACAAGGCGAGATTATTTCATCTATGAAAGAAATTCGCGAGGATATATTTTTAACTGCTTATGCATCATTTATTATCGAATTAACTGATAAAGCAACAGAAGATAAGAAGCATAATCCGTATTTATTTGAAATGTTATATCAAACGTTGCATTATATGTGTGAGGGTGTTGACCCAGAAGCATTATCATTAATTTATCAAACGAAAATGCTTCCGGTATTAGGGATGCACCCGTACTTTGATACATGTGCTATTTGTCATCAAGAAACAGATTTTGTCGCCTTCTCTGTCAGGGAAGGCGGTTTTCTGTGCTCGCGTCATGCGGAACAAGATCCGTATCGTATTCCGGTGGGAGAGGCTGTTCATAAATTATTACGTCTCTTTCTTCACTTCGATCTACACCGGCTCGGTAATGTATCGGTGAAGGATAGTACAAAAAAACAAATGCGCACAGTATTGAATACATATTATGATGAATATTGTGGGATTTATTTGAAAACAAGGCGTTTCTTGGAACAAATCGATAAGTTTCAAATATAAAAAGGGCCGTATACGGTCCTTTTTACATACTTTCTTTTTCGAATAGCATATTTAGTATATAATATTTAAGAGATAGTATAACTTTTTTCGTTGTGCATTAAAGGTGGTGATTATCATAGAGCTGAATAAACGGCAAGAGCATATCATTCAGATTGTAAAAGATCACGGTCCTATTACAGGGGAGTCAATTGCTGGGCAATTGGGTTTAACACGTGCAACGCTAAGACCAGACTTAGCAATTTTAACGATGGCTGGTTATTTAGAAGCGCGTCCACGTGTAGGTTATTTTTATACGGGTAAAACCGGGGGACAGCTATTATCTGAAGCTGTTAAGAAAATTAAAGTGCAAGATTATCAATCTAGACCGGCTGTAATTGATAAAAATGTATCAGTATACGATGCAATCTGTACTATGTTTCTAGAGGACGTTGGTACATTATTTGTTGTAGATCAATCTACTTTATTAGTTGGCGTTGTATCTCGTAAAGATTTATTACGAGCTAGCTTAGGAAAGCAGGATTTAACCTCTCTTCCGGTTAATATTATCATGACAAGGATGCCAAACATTGCGATGTGTCGCAGGGAGGATTCTTTATATGATATTGCGATGGAATTAATAGAAAGACAGATTGATGCGATGCCGGTTGTGAAGGATACGAAACAAGGTTTAGAAGTGATTGGGCGAATTACAAAAACAAATATTACACGTGCGTTTGTAAATTTAGTAAATAACGAATAAGTGTAATTTGTTTAAAGTGAGGTAATGTAATGGATAATAAAATCGTATATGTCGTATCTGACTCTGTAGGAGAAACGGCTGATTTGGTTGTTAGAGCGGCAATGGGACAGTTCCCATTCGCTCCTGATATTAGACGTGTACCGTATGTAGAAGATACAGGGACATTAAAAGAAGTAATCTCGATTGCCAAGAGCAATCAAGCGCTTATTTGTTTTACGTTAGTAAAGCCTGATATGCGTCAATATTTATTGACAGAAGCGGCAAAAGAAGGAGTAGAGGCATACGATATTATCGGACCTCTTATCGATCAAATTGAAGGAATTACAGGGCAAGTACCAAGGTATGAGCCAGGTGTCGTTCGAAGATTAGATGAAGAGTACTTTAAAAAAATTGAAGCGATTGAATTTGCAGTTAAGTATGATGATGGTAGAGATGCACGTGGTATTTTAAAAGCTGATATCGTGTTGATTGGAATTTCACGTACATCAAAAACACCACTTTCACAATATTTAGCGCATAACAAACGTTTGAAAGTTGCCAATGTACCACTTGTACCGGAAGTGGATCCACCTGAGGAATTATATCAAGTGGCAAAAGAGAAATGTTTCGGTTTGAAAATTATACCGGATAAGTTAAATCATATTCGAAAAGAACGATTGAAATCACTTGGATTAAGTGATGGAGCAACATATGCAAATATTAATCGTATTCAAGAAGAACTTGGTCATTTTGAGGAAGTAATTAATAAAATAAATTGTCAAGTGATTGATGTATCAAATAAGGCGATTGAAGAAACAGCAAATATTATTGTGAATGCAGTGCAAAACCAAAAAATGTTTTAGCACATTTACCAAAGGTGAATGTGCTTTTTTCGCTCGTGAGAAGGCGGTAGAGGAAGATGCGAAGTAGAGTATGAACTTTCGGCTTAGTAATAGAATATAGCGGAATGGTTATACTTATATTCTTCTGTTTTTTTTATTATGCTAAAGGAACGATTTCGTTATCTTTAAATGTAAGATGAAAATTAAAGGGATATGTAGCGTAGTTGAAGAAAATATATTATAATAAAAAATTGTGATAAAAACCTATATTTTACGTTTAGACTTTAATTTTTCAGAATAAACTAGGGATAGGATTTTCGAAAAAGACATGTATTTACGTTAAATCGACAAAATCTAGACAAGAAAACGCACATTATGGAAGGATTCACAGAAGGGATGTAGAATACAGAAATATGCAAAACATC
This sequence comes from Bacillus sp. RIT 809, assembly GCF_016892495.1. Classification (NCBI taxonomy): domain Bacteria; kingdom Bacillati; phylum Bacillota; class Bacilli; order Caryophanales; family Bacillaceae; genus Bacillus; species Bacillus sp. RIT 809. The sequence goes on from NZ_JAFEMR010000013.1 coordinate 119,128, forward strand.
AGTAAGATATTATTTGATGCAGATGCGTATCCCGTGAAGAATGTAATTGTGCAAGTTGGAACAAAATTTTATGTCGAAATTTTGTTTGTCGCATCCTATGCTCATCGTTCAAGAAAACAGCAAGGCAATTGGGTCTATGTAGATTCTGAGCAAGATGAAGTGGATTGTTATGTTTATCAACATGCAAAAGCTACAGATTTCATGATCATACAGGTTATAGTGCTTGCTAGTCTTCTTGTGAAAAAGGAGTATATGTATTGTCTCCAAGAGATACATTTGTAACAGATGAGCAAATGGATACAATTTTATATAGTAGTATGTATCTGCGAATTTACGCAGACTGGGGACTTATACGAAAGGTCCAAAATCGTTTACACAATGTGATCGACAGTACTTTCTAACAAATTCAGAAAAATATTGTCGAATTATAAAGGAATCTTTTAATTTATATCGAATACAAAATACGACACGGAGATGGATTTATGGGGAACAGAATTCCCGAAGAAGTTGTTGAACAGATTCGGACATCATCTGATATTGTAGAAGTGATTGGTGAGTATGTTCAACTTAGAAAGCAGGGACGTAACTATTTCGGTCTTTGTCCATTTCATGGTGAGAATTCTCCTTCATTCTCTGTTTCATCTGATAAGCAAATTTTTCATTGCTTCGGATGTGGAGAAGGTGGAAATGTATTTTCTTTTCTTATGAAAATGGAAGGACTGGCTTTCACCGAGGCGGTTCAAAAGCTTGGCGAAAGAAATGGAATTGCAGTTGCAGAATATACATCAGGGCAAGGACAACAACAACAAGAAGACATATCTGATGACACTGTCATCATGCAACAGGCTCATGAACTTTTGAAAAAGTATTATCATCATTTATTAGTAAATACAGAAGAAGGAAATGAAGCACTTTCATATTTATTAAAACGTGGTATTACAAAAGAGATGATTGAGAAATTTGAAATTGGTTATGCATCACAAGCTTGGGATGCAGCAACGAAAATTTTACAAAAAAGAGGTTTGTCGCTATCTAGTATGGAACAAGCTGGCCTTCTTGTAAGAAGTGAGAAGGATGGCAGTCATTATGACCGCTTCCGCGGAAGAGTTATGTTTCCGATTTATACTTTACAAGGTAAGGTGATAGCGTTTAGTGGAAGGGCGTTAGGAGATGACACTCCGAAATATTTAAATAGTCCTGAAACACCGATTTTTTACAAAAGTAAGCTGTTGTATAATTTCCACCAAGCAAGGCCGTTTATTAGAAAACGTGGGCAGGTTGTCCTTTTTGAAGGCTATGCCGATGTACTAGCTGCGGTGAAAAGTGGTGTGGAAGAAGCTGTTGCGACAATGGGAACAGCCTTAACTGAAGAACAAGCGAAACTTCTGCGACGTAACGTTGAAACTGTTGTTCTTTGCTATGATGGTGATAAAGCAGGGCGAGAAGCGACGATGAAAGCAGGGCAATTACTATTGCAAGTTGGTTGCCAAGTGAAAGTTACATCCTTGCCAGATAAGCTTGACCCTGATGAATATGTGCAACAATATGGGACAACCGCTTTTGAAAATCTTGTGAAATCAAGTATAAGTTTTGTTGGTTTCAAAATAAATCATTTGCGTTTAGGGAAAAATTTGCAAGATGAGTCTGGCAAAGAAGAATATGTAAAAAGTGTTTTAAAAGAGTTATCATTGCTACAGGATGCGATGCAGGCGGAATCATATTTAAAATCATTATCGCAAGAATTTTCGTATTCAATGGAAACACTTTTGAATCAATTGCACCAATATCGCAAAGAACAAAAGGTACAGCAAAAACAAATAAAGCAGGTTTCTAAGCCATCTCAAATTGTTCAAACGAAGCCGAAGTTAACAGGTTTTGAAAGGGCAGAAAGAGAAATTATCTACCATATGTTGCAAAGTGCAGAAGTGACAGTACGTATGGAACCTCATATAGAAGATTTTTATACAGAAGAACATAAAGGGATTTTATATGAACTATACGCATATTATGAAAAGGGAAATGAACCTTCAGTCGGAACATTTTTAAGTTGGCTCTCTGATGAAAAGTTGAAAAATATTATCACTGATATTTCGACGGATGAATTTATTAATCCAGAGTACACAGAAGAAGCGTTACAAGGTCATTTGGAGGCGTTAAGACGCCATAAAGAGAAACTTGAAAAGATGGAAATTATCTTTAAAGTAAAACAAATGGAAAAAACAGATCCTGTAGAGGCTGCTAAATATTATGTGGCATATTTACAAAGTCAAAAAGCAAGAAAATAGCTTTTTCGATAAAATTTTAGTATAATGAATGTTTGTATCTCGCGTAAGGAGGGGAACAGATGGCTGATAAACCAGCTCGTTCTAAACAAATTGAAACTGAAATGACCCTTGAGCAAGTGAAAGAACAACTCACTGAGCTTGGAAAAAAACGTGGCGTTCTTACATATGAAGAGATTGCAGAACGCATGAATGGATTTGAAATTGAATCCGATCAAATGGATGAATACTATGAATATTTAGGTGAACAAGGGATTGACTTAGTTGGTGACAATGACAACGAAGAAGGTCCTAATAATCGCCAAATTACAAAAACGGAAGAAGAGTTTGACCTTAATGATTTAAGTGTGCCACCAGGTGTGAAAATCAATGACCCTGTTCGTATGTACTTAAAAGAAATTGGTCGAGTTGACTTACTATCCGCTGAAGAAGAAATTCGACTTGCAACGCGTATTGAAGAAGGCGATGAAGAAGCGAAACGCCGTCTTGCAGAAGCAAACTTACGTCTTGTAGTAAGTATTGCAAAGCGCTACGTGGGCCGCGGTATGCTTTTCTTAGACTTAATCCAAGAAGGAAATATGGGTCTAATTAAAGCGGTTGAAAAGTTCGACTATCGTAAAGGTTTTAAATTTAGTACGTATGCAACTTGGTGGATTCGCCAAGCTATTACACGTGCGATTGCAGACCAAGCGCGAACAATTCGTATTCCAGTTCATATGGTTGAAACCATTAATAAGTTAATTCGTGTACAACGTCAATTATTACAAGATTTAGGACGCGAACCATCTCCTGAAGAGATTGGTGAAGAAATGGATCTTGCTCCAGAAAAAGTACGCGAAATCTTAAAGATTGCACAGGAGCCAGTTTCTCTTGAAACACCAATTGGTGAAGAAGACGACTCCCATTTAGGTGACTTTATTGAAGACCAAGAAGCAACATCGCCTGCGGACCATGCAGCGTATGAATTGCTAAAAGAACAATTAGAAGATGTGTTAGATACACTAACAGATCGTGAAGAAAATGTTCTACGTCTTCGTTTTGGTTTAGATGATGGACGAACTCGTACGCTTGAAGAAGTTGGGAAAGTATTCGGCGTAACGAGAGAACGTATTCGTCAAATTGAAGCGAAAGCACTTCGCAAATTAAGACATCCGAGCCGTAGTAAACGTCTTAAGGATTTCTTAGAATAGGTTATTTTAAGTTTACTTCACGATTGTGAAGTAAACTTTTTTCTTTTGTTAATTTTTGTTAAACTTTATCTATCGGCAACGATTACAATTTCTTGTAATTTATTTTACAGAATTGTCTTTTGATTTGCAAATGCTCATTTTTCGATTTTTCGATTAATTTTGTTTATTCTTTACAAAATAATATGTAGAAAAGTAAAAAATATGATGAGAAACGTTAGTAATTATCGAAATAATATGCGATAAAATAGTGGAAATCAATAAAATGAATTTACGGAATATTTTTAATAAATGGTAGATTACTCTTTTCTGCTAGAGTGTTTTCAAGTACAATTGAAATGACTGAATCATCTAACTATTTAGCGGTATAGAGGGGGGAGAAGAGATATGAAACGTAATCCGTTGATTCCGTTCGCTCTTATTGCAGCATTAGGTATTATCGTTATGTTTGTATTTTCATTTCAGGGGCTAAATAAATCTAAAGAGTTAGCTGATGCGAAAAATGGCGGGAAACCAGCACAAACAGCATCAAAGCCAGAGGATATTGTAAAGCAAAGCTGTACGAGCTGTCATGGTGATCAGTTACAAGGGGCGGTAGGACCTAATTTACAAAAAATTGGTGGGAAACTTTCAAAAGATGAAATTAAAGAAGTTCTTTCAAAAGGAAAAGGAAACATGCCGCCAAATATAGTTCCAGCTGATCAAGCGGCAAAAGTAGCTGATTGGTTATCGAAGAAAAAATAAAGTGAAACTTTAATCAGTGGGGGGTTCATCCCCATTGATTATTAGCCTTCACCAATCGGGCGTTTACGGGCAGTTGGTCTCCCACCTAACTTCTTTGTTCTAGCCGAATTTTGAGGTGGAGTCTTACTGCCCGTTAATGCGGGATAAAGTATAGAAAAACAAGTCTTTTGCTTTTTGCAAAAGGCTTGTTTTTCTATACTATCTAAAATACGATTAGTAATAGAGAATTGAAGTATTGTTATGGGCTTGCAACAACTACTATAAATTCATTATCATGGAGACAGACTGACAAGAGAAGGAGTAATGGAAATACATGAATGAAGTAAAGCTTTCGAAACGATTAGAAGAAGTTGTGAGGGAGATTCCGGTAGGCTCTACAGTAGCTGATATTGGATCGGATCATGCGTATTTACCGTGTTATACAATTATAAATAATATTGCTACAAAAGCAGTTGCAGGAGAGGTTGTAGATGGACCGTTTCGCTCTGCACAAGCAACTGTAGCTGAAAGTGGCTTACAAGATAAAGTAGACGTTCGTAAAGGGAATGGATTAGCTGTTATTACACCAGGAGAAGTAGATGTTATTACGATTGCTGGTATGGGTGGAGCGTTAATTCGTGACATTTTAGAAAGTGGTAAAGAAAAATTAGAAGGTGTAACACGTTTAATCTTACAGCCGAATATTGCAGCACACCATATTCGTGAATGGTTTATTGAAAATGGATGGGAGCTTATCCGTGAGAAAATTGTAATAGAAGACGGAAAGATTTACGAGATTTTAGTCGGAGAGCGAGGAGATACAGCAGTACCTTACTCTGAAAATAAACAAGCTGAATTGTTTATGGGTCCATTTCTAATAAAAGAAAAAAGTGAAGCTTTTGTTGAAAAGTGGGAAGGAGAATTGAAAAACTTCCAAAATATTTTAAAACAGTTAGAGCGTGCAGCAGAGTCTGAAGAGACAAAAGCGAAGCGTGCAGAAATAGATGCGAAAATGAAAATGATAGGAGAGGTTTTATCATGAGTAAAATTCCGAATGGCCATGAAATTATTTCTTTGTTTGAAGGTATGTATCCGAAGCATTTAGCGATGGAAGGGGATAAGGTTGGCTTACAGATTGGAGCGCTTAATAAACCTGTGCAGCACGTATTAATCGCGTTAGATGTAACTGAGGAAGTTGTGAACGAGGCGATCCAATTAGGAGCGAATATCATTATAGCGCACCATCCTTTAATCTTTAATCCATTAAAAGCGATTCATACAGATAAGGCGTACGGAAGAATTATTGAAACGTGTATTAAAAATGATATTGCGGTGTATGCAGCGCATACAAATGTAGATATTGCTAAGGGCGGGGTAAATGATTTACTTGCTGATGCGTTAGGGTTACAAAATACAGAAGTATTAGCTCCTACATATACAGAAGAAATGAAAAAAATTGTTGTATTTGTTCCAGTAACCCATGCAGAAGAAGTGCGTAAAGCTCTTGGAGATGCAGATGCAGGTCATATCGGTAATTATAGCCACTGTACGTTCGGTAGCGAAGGGGTAGGTACGTTTATCCCTCGAGAAGGGACAAATCCTTATATCGGGGAAACTGGACAGTTAGAGCGTGTGGAAGAGGTACGTATCGAAACGATTATTCCTGCTTCACTACAAAGAAAAGTTATTAAAGCGATGTTAGTAGCTCATCCGTACGAAGAAGTGGCATATGATGTATATCCGCTTGATAATAAAGGTGAAACTTTAGGTCTTGGTAAAATAGGGTATTTACAAGAAGAAATGACACTTGGTCAGTTTGCTGAGCATGTGAAACAATCATTACATGTGAAGGGTGCAAGAGTTGTTGGCAAGTTAGATGATAAAGTGCGTAAAGTAGCTGTACTTGGTGGTGACGGTAATAAATATATAAACCAAGCGAAATTTAAAGGGGCAGATGTATATGTAACAGGTGATATGTATTATCATGTTGCTCATGATGCGATGATGCTTGGTTTAAATATAGTCGATCCAGGGCATAACGTTGAAAAAGTAATGAAGCAAGGTGTACAAAAACAATTGCAAGAAAAAGTAGATGCAAAGAAATTCAATGTACAAATTCATGCTTCGCAGTTACATACAGATCCATTCACGTTTGTATAAGAAAAATAAAAACCGTTGCTCATGTAGGCAACGGTTTTTTGTTATTGTTGTTTTTTTACTTTTACACGTGGCAATATCTTTTGAAGTGGTACATTTCGAGTTCTATCCCATGTAGCTGGATTCATCGGGTCATATTGGTCTAAGAAAGCAATAACTTCTTTTGTGATTGGCGTTGGAGTAGAAGCACCCGCTGTAACTGCAACGTTTTCGATACCTTGTAGCCACTCTAATTGGATTTCACTTACGTCTGCAACGCGGTATGCTTTCGTACCAGCGATTTCTTGTGATACTTGTGCTAAACGGTTTGAGTTGTTACTTTTCGGATCGCCGACAACAATTGTTAAATCTGCAACATCAGCTTGTTTAGCGACAGCTTCTTGGCGAACTTGAGTTGCTAAACAAATTTCCTTGTGGAATTCTGCTGTTGGGAATTTTTTCTGAATGTCCTCCATTAAATGTTGAACATCCCATTGACTCATTGTTGTTTGATTTGTAACTAAAATTTTATCTGTTGGGATTTCTAATGTTTTTAAATCATCAGCTCTTTCGATAAGATGAACGATATCAGGTGCAATACCAACTGCGCCTTCTGGTTCTGGATGATTTTTTTTGCCGATATAAATGACATGGTATCCTTCAGCTTTCTTTGCTTCAATAAGGTCATGTGTTTTTGTAACATCTGGGCAAGTCGCATCAATTGTCGTTAAACCTTTTGCTTTTGCACGTTGTTTAACTTCTGGAGAAACACCGTGTGCAGTAAAAATAACAGTACCAGAATCGATTTTATCTAAAATTTCTAATCGACTTGGACCGTCTAATGTAATGATGCCATCCTCTTCGAAAGCATCTGTTACATGCTTATTGTGAACAATCATACCTAAAATATAAATGGGTCTCGGTAATGATTTATCTAATGCGGCGTTACGTGCAATAACCATCGCGTCAACAACGCCGTAGCAATAACCACGAGGGGAAATTTTAACAATCTTCATGTGAGTAATCCTCTCCTTCTAAACAAGGGATACTTTTGTGCATAGTCCATTACATTATAAAGGAGGAGGAGATAGAAAACAAAGGATTGTTACACATATAGTTTTGGTTTTGTTGCTATTTGTTGAACAGGCTCTTCTGGTAATTCTTTTTCTATTATGGGTTCAATCACAATTTTTTTTCTTTTTCTCTTTTTTGGTGGAGGAGTTGGAGTGGCTACTTCAACTTCTCTAGGCTGGTCTTCAGCTTGTTTTTCCTCCGTGCTTTTTCCAGAGGTGAGGATTTTGACGATATTTGGTAGACTACGCATAATTGGACCGTATTGCTCGACGACAGGTCCTACAGATTGAACAACTTGGGATACTTTTTCGATATTATTTATCATATTAGTTGGATTCGAAATTAGATTCGAAAGAAAGCTTCCGATGCCGCTGCTAGATGTTGCCGCAGCTGCAGTTGTTGCGACGCCGCGCGTGTCATTGGATTCATACATTTGAGGTGGTATCATTTGTTGAGGATGTTGCTGCATATACGGTTGATATTGCTGTGAGTATTGCTGTTGGTATTGCTGTTGCTGGTACATCATCGGTGGCCCATCTGTTTGCCGATAGGGAGGGACCATTTGCATGAAAGGCTCCGTAGGATCGTGTTTTTTAAAGAGTTTAGAAAGAAAACTTTTCTTTTTTTGTGCCATCGGTGGTAGTTGTGGAATTGGGTATGGTGTATAAGAATGATGTCCTTGATTAGGATGCATTTGCCCTATTGGGGATTTCGGATACATATGAGAAATCCTCCTTTCTTCAGTTAGGTATATACACATACAATATGCAATGGAAGGAAAGAAGGTTAGTTTTTGAGATAAAAACCTAAACTAAAGATGGATTTTACTTGTAGATTTCGATATAATGTAGACTTGACTGATTTGTGCGCAGTAGAAATTTTAGAAAGAAGGTGTAACTTATGACACTACAAACTTTTACACAGTATGATTTTAAACCATTTTTAATAGATGCAGTTCGTGAACTACGCTTTACAGAGCCAACAGGAATTCAAAAGAAAATTTTCCCGGTCGTGAAAAAAGGTGTGAGTATAATTGGACAATCCCAAACTGGTTCTGGGAAAACACATGCATACTTACTTCCTACATTAAACAGAATTGATGCAAGTCGTGAAGAAGTACAACTTGTTATTACAGCGCCTACTCGTGAGTTAGCACAACAAATTTACGAAGAAATTGTGAAACTAACAAAGTTCTGTGCAGAAGATCAAATGATTACAGCACGCTGTTTAATTGGTGGAACTGATAAACAACGATCAATTGAAAAGTTGAAAAAACAACCTCATATTGTAGTTGGAACGCCAGGACGTATTAAAGACTTAGTAGAAGAAAAGGCGCTATTTGTTTATAAAGCGGATACTATTATTGTCGATGAAGCGGACTTAATGCTTGATATGGGATTCATTCAAGATGTAGATAAAATTGCGGGACGTATGCCTAAAAATCTGCAAATGTTAGTTTTCTCTGCAACAATTCCTCAAAAATTAAAACCATTTTTGAAGAAATATATGGAGAATCCAGAACATATTCATATTAATCCGAAGCAAGTTGCAGCAGGAAATATTGATCATTACCTTGTGCCTTCAAGACACCGTAATAAAACTGAATTAGTGAAAAATATGCTACTTCAATTTAAACCATATTTAGCAATTGTCTTTACAAACACAAAGAAGAAGGCTGACGAAGTAGCCGATGGATTAGCAGAACGTGGGTTAAAAGTAGGACGTATACACGGTGATTTATCACCACGTGATCGTAGAAAAATGATGAAACAAGTTCGTGATTTAGAGTTCCAATACATTGTCGCAACAGATTTGGCGGCACGCGGTATTGATATTGAAGGAATTAGCCATGTTATTAACTATGAACTTCCATCAGATTTAGACTTCTTCGTTCACCGCGTTGGAAGAACTGCACGTGCGGGTCATTCAGGTATTGCGGTAACGATTTATGATCCAGCAAATGAAGAAGCGTTAGATAGTTTGGAAAAACAACGTCATATCGAGTTTAAGCATGTAGATTTACGCGGAGATGAATGGGCGGATTTAGGTGAACGTCGTCGTCGTAAGAGCCGTAAAAAACCAAATGATGGACTAGATGTTATGGCAACAAAAGTTGTTAAAAAGCCGAAAAAAGTAAAACCAAACTATAAACGAAAACTTGCAACAGAACGTGACAAAGTGAAGAAAAAATATAGCAATAAAAAAAGATAAGGGATTTCCCTTATTTTTTTTTATCCCACTACTTGAGAGAAAGTCGATTAATGCAGACTAATAATTAGTGAGGGGTAGAAAAAACGTTGACTAAAGTTTCACTTTATTGGGTTAATTTAAGTATAGAGTGCAGAGTGTTTAAATAGTCAGTTTAATCTATGTAGTGCCTTTTGTGTGAACAAACAATTCGCTACATATTTCTACAAATTATGCTATCATTATATCTATTGTATATTGAAGAGGTGATTGTATGTTAAAGATAGGATCTCATGTTTCAATGAGTGGTAAGAAGATGTTATTAGCAGCAAGTGAAGAGGCTGTTTCATACGGTGCAACAACGTTCATGATTTATACAGGTGCGCCACAAAATACACGAAGAAAACCAATTGAAGAATTGAATATAGAAGCAGGAAGAAAACATATGGAACTAAACGGTATTGAGGAAATTATCGTCCATGCTCCGTATATTATTAATGTTGGGAATACGACGAAACCTGAGACGTTCCAATTAGGTGTTGATTTTCTGCGTATGGAAATTGAAAGAACGGCAGCGTTAGGGGTAGCAACACAAATTGTTCTTCACCCAGGAGCTCACGTTGGTGCAGGAGCAGATGCTGGTATTCAACAAATTATTAAAGGGCTTAATGAAGTAATAACGCCAGAACAGACGGTTAATATTGCGCTAGAAACGATGGCAGGAAAGGGAACAGAATGCGGTCGTAGTTTTGAAGAAATTGCGAAAATTATTGATGGTGTGAAATATAATGAAAAACTATCTGTATGTTTTGATACGTGTCATACGCATGATGCAGGTTATGACCTTGTAAATGATTTTGACGGTGTGTTAAACGAATTTGATAAAATTGTTGGGATAAATCGTTTACAAGTACTTCATATTAACGATAGCAAAAATGTACGCGGAGCTGGAAAAGACCGTCATGAGAATATTGGTTTTGGTCATATTGGCTATAAGGCATTGCATCACATTGTGCATCACCCACAACTTACGCACGTACCAAAAATTCTTGAAACGCCGTATGTAGGTGAAGATAAAAAAGATAAGAAGCCACCATATAAATTAGAAATTGAAATGCTGAAAAATGGTACTTTTGATGAAGGAATTCTTGAAAAAATTAAAGCGCAATAAGGAGGGGATTTTCCCCTCCTTATTTTAATAGCTGCTGAAATAAAGTATTTACTTGTTGGGCAGTGGCAGGAGTAGTTACTTTAGCGATTTGTTTTAGCAAGTCTAGTCGCTCGGTATTATCGTAAATGTTAATGTTTTTCCCTTTCATAAGTAAAACGATTTTATCAGCTTGTGCAGTTGTGATTGGAACTTCGTATTCTGTACTATATTTCAATAACTCCTTTGTAGAAATATGATTTAATTTTTTGTTCACAATTTGTTTAATGAGGTTCATCGTGTTGTCCTCCTTCACACGTTCTTCTATCGAAATATATGTAAGCATAGCTTGTACATATTCGTATCAAGGTGCATTTTTTCAATGGGGAAAAGAAGCTTATGTTATAATATAAGAACGAAACTATAGATAAAGAGTATAAGGAGGACTTATGGAGAAAAAGCAACATCGAAAAGAAAGTGTTATTCATCTTGTATATCGTTTAGTTATGATTGTCTTTGGGGCAGCGTGTGCGGCGGTAGCGATTGAACTGTTTTTAATGCCAAATAAAATTATTGATGGTGGAATTATTGGTATTTCTCTTATATTAGATTATCTTACTCCTAATATTTGGTGGTTAAGTTTTTCTACTTTAGTTGTTATCCTCAATATTCCTTTTATGTACTCCGGGTATAAGCAAATTGGAAAAACATTCATGTTATCTTCAGCATTTGGAATTGTAGCTTTAGCATTTATTGAATCAACGTTGCATGCTATACCGCCATTTACAACAGAGCCGATTTTAGCAACAGTTTTCGGCGGTCTTATTTTAGGGATTGGTGTAGGACTTGTTATTCGTCATGGTGGATCGTTAGACGGAACGGAGATTATGGGAATTCTATTAACGAAGAAATTACCGTTTTCTGTTGGTGAATTCGTAATGTTTGTGAACTTATTCATTTTTGCATGGGCAGCATTTGTTTTTGGTGTTGAACAAGCGATGTATTCTGTTATGACGTACTATATCGCATTCAAAACAATTGATACGGTAATTCAAGGATTAGACGAAACGAAAGCAGTTTTAATCGTATCGGATCAATATGAGGAAGTATCAAATGCAATTTTACACCGCCTTGGTCGTGGAACAACAAAACTTGTTGCTAAAGGTGGCTATACAGATAAAGAAAAAGAAGTTATTTATGCAGTTGTAACACGTTTGGAAGTGACGAAGTTAAAATCAATTGTGCATGAAATTGATGAAAACGCATTTGTTACGATTATGAATACACAAGAGACAAATGGTGGTAAGTTTAAATCAGCAATTCACTAAAAATTTAATTGTAATATCTTTTGAAAGCAGAGAATTCTTCTCTGCTTTTTGTTATAATAATAAGGTTTCTTGAAATAAAGAATATATTTTAGGCAGATTGGTTTACAACTATAATAAGCTGTACTATAATTCAAATAGAGATAAATCGGAATCATTCTGAATTAAAATAGGTGAGATGATATGAATAATATATTGGAAATAGAAGGATTAACGTTTCGATATGAAGATCGAAACGTGTTAGAAGATATTAATTTGCAAGTTCCGAAGGGAGCTTTTTTAGGTTTAGTTGGACCAAATGGTTCAGGGAAATCGACTTTACTTAAATGTTTATTGGGTGTTTTAAAACCAAAGCAAGGAAGTATTAGATTGTTTGGCATTGATAGTAAGAAATTTAAAGAGTGGAATAAAGTTGGTTATGTATCCCAAAAGGCAAGTAGTTTTAACTCAGGTTTCCCAGCAACTGTTTTTGAAGTTGTTTCAATGGGGCTCGTTTCGAAAAAGGGGCTTTTTCGCTTTTTTACGAAAGACGATAATGCGAAAGTAGAAAAAGCGATTGCTGATGTAGGTATGAGTGAGTTTCAAGGTCGCAACATTGGAGAACTTTCTGGTGGACAACAGCAGCGTGTATTTATTGCTCGTGCACTTGTAAGTAATCCGGAATTGCTTATTTTGGACGAACCTACTGTTGGAATCGATGTGAAAAATGTGGAAAGCTTCTATGAGATACTAGAGGATTTAAACAAAAGGCTCGGGATCACGTTAATTCTTGTTACGCACGATATGGGTGCTGTAACAGAGAAGGTGACGCATGTTGCATGTTTAAATCAGCATCTACATTTCCATGGGAATGTAGAGAAATTCCGAGAGTTAGAAGATGCAGAAATGTCGATTTTATATGGGCATCATGTTCATCGCTTAGAACATGAACATGGGCATCACGGGAGGATATAATGATACAGGATTTTTTACAATATGATTTTTTACGTAATTCTTTATACGCTGGTGTTTTAATTGGGCTTGTCGGACCACTTATCGGCGTGTTCGTTGTAATTCGCCGCATGTCGCTTATTGCGGATGCATTAAGTCATGTGACGTTATCAGGAATTGCAGCCAGTTTATTACTTGAAAAGACAATCTTTACTGGAGGGTTTTTAAACCCTTTATATATGGGAATGTTTTTTTCAATCGGTGGAGCATTGCTAATTGAAAAATTACGTACTGTATATAAACATTATCAAGAGTTAGCAATTCCGATTATACTTTCAGCAGGGATGGGGATTGGAGTTATCTTCATTTCACTTGCTAATGGATTCAATACGGATTTATTTAGTTATTTATTTGGTAGTGTAAGTGCTGTGACAAGTGCGGATTTAATTATTATTGGTATAGTAGCAATTGTAGTTATTATAACGATTGTTTTATTATACAAAGAGTTGTTTTTACTATCATTTGATGAGGAATACGCTGTATCAACCGGTTTGAGTGCAAAGTGGATTCACTTTATTTTCATTATATTAGTTGCTCTTGTAATTGCGGTATCAATGCGTGTTGTAGGTGTTCTTCTCGTATCATCTTTAATGACGTTACCAGTTGCAGCAAGTATTCGTATTGCAAAAGGATTTAAACAAACAATTTTCTTTTCCATTTTATTTGGTGAAATTGCAGTAATTGGTGGAATGTTTGCTTCGTATCAACTTGATCTAGCACCAGGTGGTACAATTGTTATGATAGCGGTTCTTATTTTAATCGGTGCGATTTTATGGAAGAAGAAAAAAACTGCATAAAGTAGGGATAGGTATGAATCTAACAGAAGCTTTACGCCTAATGAAGGAAAAAGGATATAAACATACGGGGAAAAGGGAAGAGATGCTAAGATTATTCGCGGCGCATAATCGGTATTTAACCGCAAAAGATGTTTTAGAACATATGAAGGATGATTATCCAGGACTTAGTTTCGATACGATTTATCGTAACTTAACGGTTTTTGCTGAAATTGGTGTTTTAGAGCAAACGGAATTAAATGGTGAAAAACATTTTCGTTTTATGTGCTCTATTATGGAACATCATCATCATTTCATTTGTTTAGATTGTGGTGGTACGAAAGAAATCACTTCTTGCCCAATGGATTTTATGAATAAAGATTTTAAAGGTTATGAGGTAACGGGACATAAGTTCGAAATATATGGTCGTTGTCCAAAATGTGCAAAATAAGAGAACTCGTCGGTTATATAACTGACGAGTTTTTAATTTAAATGTAAAAAAGGTTGCTCACAAAAATTGTGGGCAACCTTTTTTTTATTGTTCTTGTTTTTCTTTTTCTTTTTCTTTTTCTCGTTCGGCAGCCATTTCAGCAGCGATTACATCAATTTCTTTTTTCAGTTCTTCTACCATTGTTTCTTCTGGTACTTTACGAACGACTTGCCCTTTACGGAATAATAAACCTTCTCCGCGTGCACCAGCAATACCGATGTCGGCTTCACGAGCTTCACCAGGACCGTTTACGGCGCAGCCGAGTACTGCAACCTTAATTGGAACTTTAAGTGTAGAGATGTATTCTTCGACTTCATTAGCAATGCTAATTAGGTCGATTTCAATACGACCACAAGTTGGACAAGAAATAAGTGTTGCGGCATTAGATGCAAGACCGAATGACTTTAATAGTTCACGTGCAACCTTTACTTCTTCAACTGGATCAGCACTTAAAGAAATACGAAGTGTATTTCCAATACCTTTACTTAAAATTGCTCCAAGACCAGCGGCGCTTTTTACAGTTCCAGCAAACAATGTTCCTGATTCTGTAATACCTAAATGTAATGGATAATCAAAAGCGCGAGCAGCTTTTTCGTATGCTTCAATTGCTAAGTTAACATCAGAGGCTTTCATTGATACGATAATATCGTGGAAATCTAAGTCCTCTAAAATTTTAATATGGTGCAGTGCGCTCTCGACCATACCATCAGCAGTTGGATATCCATACTTTTCTAAAATATGACGTTCTAATGAACCGGCATTTACACCGATACGGATTGGAATGCCACGCTCTTTCGCTGCATTTACAACAGCTTCTACTTTATGGCGACGTCCAATGTTACCTGGATTGATACGTACTTTATCAATGCCGCCTTCGATTGCTTTTAAAGCAAGGCGATAATCAAAATGAATATCAGCAACAAGTGGAATGTTGATTTGTTTTTTAATATCAGCAATAGCATTTGCTGCGCGTTCGTCTGGAACAGCAACACGAACAACTTGACAGCCAGCTTCTTCTAGACGTTTAATTTCAGCAACTGTAGCCTCAACATCATGTGTTTTTGTTGTCGTCATACTTTGTATAATTAATTCATTGTTACCGCCAATTGTTAAATTACCGACTTTAACTGGACGTGTTTTTGTACGTTGAGTCATTTCATTCACGAATTGATCGCTCTCCTTATAAAAGAAGTTTCTTATTTTAGTCCCTTACATCAATGATAGTATGTGTGAGAAAGGGCTATGGAAACCAAAGTACTCGGTTTCACTTTTACTATTGTATCAGCGCCTTTATGTAATTGACAAGGATTAAGTGATTGCTTATTGATATAACGGGAATTTATAAGACTTTCCAACTTGGATTTTTGTAGCAGATGTATTTTTATTTAATTGCTTAAAATCATCAATTACTTTTTCAATAGAAGGAATTTTTTTCTTATTAATCGCTTCTGTAATAGAAAGAACTGTATCGCCAGTTTTTACTTCGATTGCTTTATAAGCTGTATCCGTTTCTTTTTCTGCTTCTTTCTCTTTATTTTGTTTTGTATCTGTATTTTCTTGTTTTATCGTTTGGGCAGCAGAGGTTTTTTTGTATGAACTTAACATCGGTAAAGTACCGATTTTTATGTCGTAATAAAATATATAACCGAGGACAAGCACGAATAAGAGTACACCTAATCTCTTCATATCCTTCACTCCTTTGCTAGGAATATATGCTTGTCCAAAAAAAAAATGCCTATTTAGGCATTTTTTTATAGTTCTTGTTTTTCTTTCGGTTTTGGAACTTCTTTAATTGTTAAGTATAGAACGATTAAAACAACTGCAATGTAAATGAATGTTGCGCCAGGTACGTTTATTTTGAATAAATCCATAATCATAAAGAAGATTGTTGGAATTGTGTAGCTGTAAGCAGTTAATGTCCAAACTTGTTTATAAGATAATTTGCGTTGACCGCTCATCGCAGAACCGATGAAGGCAAGCAATGTAACTCCTACAAAGGTAATAAATAATTGGAACAAGTACAGTAAGAACCCAATAACGAATAATAAGATTGGATAAATACTGTCAAATAACGAAATGAAATCTTGTAAATCCTTTTTCTCAAGAGATGCGCCTAATAAGTCATTGTAGGAGTATGTTTGTGTTTGACCATTCCCCATGGAGACTACTTTATCTTTTAAAACAAATAAACCTGTTTTATTTTGATATTTTTCTAAGTCTGTTGAATTTGGATCAAATACGAAAAGGGCATTTCCGTCTTCTTTTTCGATAGGTTGATCAATATCAGCTGTTAGCTCACCATTTTCAATTTTAAAATCAGGTAAATCTTTTTCGATTACTTTATTTACCATGTTAACACCATCTTGAATAACGCTACCGTACAAGAAAGTTCTTGGAATAGTAGTGATTAGGCAAAGAAGCATAATATACAAAATGGTTTTACCGATTTTTTGAAAACGGAAAAGCGCCATATCTTTAGGCGAATATACGCTTTTTGCTAGCTGTGTAAAAATGGACATAGATTCACTTCCTTTATGTATGTGTAAAATCATTGTAACGTACGAATCTAGAGAAGCTCAAGATATATTATATTTACATATAGTAGAAAGGACTAAATTTCTTTTTATTAATTTACTTCTTTTAGTAGAGAAAAATACAATTGACACTTTTCTTTTGTATATGGTAAATTTATCTTACATTTTTCAAACGATATATCCGATGGGAATGTAGTTGTTTTTAATGGTACATACATAATCGTGGACCCTTAGCTCAGTTGGTTAGAGCAGACGGCTCATAACCGTCCGGTCGTAGGTTCGAGTCCTACAGGGTCCATATCCATTTCATATGTTTATTATGTCAGCAGGAAGCTTCCTTGTAGAAGGAAGCTTTTTTTCGGAATATATGAGCATTTTAATTGAAAAGAAGTGGGAATTTTGCTACTTTAATGATAGCAAGACAAAGCGATTTATTTGTTTGCACCCTATGGCAATTAGGGTAGAATGAAGTTGTAGGTCACATATGTAGTGACAATACATAAACCGGGAGGAATATAACAATGGCAAAACACGAATTACCAAATTTACCTTATGCGTATGATGCTTTAGAACCTCACTTTGATAAAGAAACAATGAACATCCATCATACAAAACATCACAACACGTATATTACAAACTTAAACGCTGCTTTAGAAGGTCATGCAGAATTAGCAGACAAAAGCGTTGAAGAATTAGTTGCAAACTTAAACGAAGTACCTGAAGCAATCCGTACAGCAGTACGTAACAATGGTGGCGGACATGCTAACCATACATTCTTCTGGACAATCCTATCTCCAAACGGCGGGGGACAACCAGTAGGCGAACTTGCAACTGCGATTGAAGCGAAATTCGGTAGCTTCGATGCATTCAAAGCAGAATTCGCAAAAGCTGGCGCAACTCGCTTCGGTTCTGGTTGGGCTTGGTTAGTAGTAAACAATGGTGAGTTAGAAGTAACAAGCACTCCAAACCAAGATTCTCCTCTAACTGAAGGTAAAACTCCAGTTATCGGTTTAGATGTTTGGGAGCATGCTTACTACTTAAATTACCAAAATCGTCGTCCTGACTACATCGGTGCATTCTGGAACGTTGTAGATTGGAACGTTGCTGAAAAACTTTACCAAGAAGCAAAATAATTGAAGTTAATACAGCTAGAAAAAAGCTAGGAGTTTTCTCCTAGCTTTTTTCTATGCTCTCCTTTTACATAATTGAGCTTGTCTTTGGAAGACTAGAACATGAAGTAAAGGAGAGTTGTGTATGAAGTGGAAACATGTAATTGGTGATGTTGAAGTGAATCGGGATTTAGTATTATTGCTCGTTATAGGAGGTTTATACACGCTCGCAATTTCTTTATCGAATACGTTTGTAAACATTTATTTATGGAAGCAAACACAAAATTATGTAAATCTGGGCTTGTATAATTTGGCCAGCGTTGTATTGCAGCCTCTAACATTTCTTGTGGGCGGGAAATTAGCGAAACGTATTGATCGCTCGATTTTATTGCGAATCGGTGTAGGCACGTTAGCTGTTTTTTTTATCGTCGTTTTAGTAGCGGGAAAAAGTGCATCTCACTATATTTTACTAATGGGAGCCCTTTTAGGAGTTGGTTATGGTTTCTATTGGCTCGCTTTTAACTTGTTGACATTTGAGATTACAGAACCAGAAACAAGAGATTTTTTTAACGGTTTTCTCGGACTTCTTACATCTTTCTCTGGAATGATTGGACCGATAGCTGCAGGATATACAATTTCACGTATGGAAAAATGGAGCGGTTATACTGTCGTTTTCTTCCTCTCGTTAATGCTATTTGCGGTTGCAGTCGTTCTAAGCTTTTTTTTATCGAAGAGGGAATGTGAAGGACGCTATGAAATTGTGCAAGTATTGAAAGAGCGGCAAGTTGATGAAAACTGGGGAAGAATTACGCGTGCTCATTTCTTCCAAGGCTTGAGAGAGGGAACGTTTATTTTCGTTATTTCGGTATACGTCTATTTAGCATCTGGTAGCGAGTTAGCACTAGGGAAGTATAGTTTAGTGAATTCTGCAGTATCATTTGTATGCTATTATTTAGTTACTCGTCTGTTAAAGAAAGAATGGCGAAAAAAAGCAATTTTACTTGGTGGCATTATTTTATATGCGGTCGTATTTTTAGTTATTTTCAATGTTACATATACGAAATTACTTATTTATGCAGCATGTATTGCGGTTGCATATCCCATTTTACTCGTTCCGTACGGATCCATGACATACGATGTAATTGGTAGAGCAAAACAGGCGAGAGAATGGCGTGTAGAATATGTAGTTGTCAGGGAATTATGGTTAAATGCCGGAAGAATTTGTTCCATTTTAAGTTTTTTATGTGCTGTAACATTCTTTCCTCCTGAAAAAAGTTTACCGTTCTTACTATGTATTTTAGGAGCTGGACATTTTCTTATTTATTTTGCAGTTAAAAATGTCAAATATGATGAGGGAAATGTGAACAAAACCAGCGTTGTAGCGCAAGGAACCACGCAGAATCAAACTGAACCAGAAGGTTAACTTATCGTTTGTTTTATGCTAGAATAGAAAAAGATGTAAGACAGCAGTGAGGGCACCTGTATGAAGGTGTCCCTTTCACATTACATAGCTGTTGGTAGAGGGGGTTTGTATGAGTAAGAAGCAGAAAAAGAACCAAACAAAGACAAAAACCCACGTTCCCTTTCGGTTAAACGTGTTGTTTTTTTGCGTGTTTTTAATGTTCTCCGCAGTTATTGTAAGGCTTGGATACGTACAAATTGTTCGTGGCGAGGAATATAAAAATGAAGTTGAGAAAAAAGAAAATTCAACGATAAGTAATCCTGTACCACGCGGGAAAATATTTGATCGTAATGGAGAAGCGGTCGTAGATAATGAGCCTATTCGTACAATTACATTTACAAAAATGAAGGGATCAACTGCAGCAGATCGCTTAGAAACGGCGAAAAAGTTAGCAGATTTAATTGAAGTCCCAACAGATAAGTTAACAGATCGCGATAAAAAAGATTATTGGCTTGCTTTACATAAAGAAGAAGCAAAAGCAAAAATCACAAAAAAAGATCGTGAAGAGTTGAAAGCGAATAAAATTGAAGATAAAGAACTGGATGAACGTCAACGAAATCGTGTAACAGAAGAAGAGATTAATCAACTGTCAGCAAAAGATTTAGAAATATTGGCGATCAAAAGTAAGATGGAAAGCGGATATGCAATGACGCCGCAAATCGTTAAAAAAAATGCAACACCGGAAGAATACGCGATTATTAGTGAAAATTTAGCGAAATTACCAGGTGTAGATACAAATGTCGACTGGGAACGAAAATATAAGTATGATGATACGCTCCGAAGTGTACTTGGTGGTGTAACGACTGCTGATGAAGGGTTACCGAGAGAGCGATTAGATTACTACCTTGTTCGCGATTATAATCGTAATGATCGCGTAGGGAAAAGTTACCTTGAGCAACAATATGAAGATAGTTTACACGGTACAAAATCCGAAGTGAGAAATGTTACAGATAAAGACGGAAATATTTTAGAAACTATTAATGTGTCACAAGGACAACGAGGTAACGATCTGAATTTAACAATCGATATGGAATTACAAAAGCGCGTAGAAGAAATTCTTGCGAAAAACTTAATGAGATTTAAAGGGAGCGAACCTCTTTTAGACCGTGCATTCGTTGTAATGATGAACCCGAAAAATGGTGAAGTTTTATCTATGGCGGGGAAACAATTAGTGGATAAAGACGGCGAAACGAAAGTAGAAGATTTTGCATTAGGAACGATGACGAGTTCTTATCCGATGGGTTCAACTGTAAAAGGTGCGACAGTACTTACGGGATATCAAACTGGCGCGATTCAACCTGGATCTGTACAGTTAGATGAACCAATTAAATTAAAAGGTACACAAACAAAATCATCATGGAAAACGATGGGATACATTAATGACCTGACAGCGTTAAAAATGTCTTCAAACGTTTATATGTTTAAAACAGCGATGAATATCGCTGGGGTTCCATATGTGCGAGGCGGTACGTTAGATATACCACAAAAATCATATGATACTATGCGTTACTATTTCGGTCAATTTGGACTTGGTGTAAAAACTGGCATTGATTTACCGAATGAAACGGCTGGACAAAGAGGTAGAACAGATCAGATACCAGGTTTCTTATTAGATTTATCAATCGGACAGTATGATACGTATACACCGCTTCAATTAGCGCAATATATTTCGACGATTGCAAATGGTGGATATCGTATGCAACCTCAAGTTGTAAAGGAAATTCGTCAGCCATCGGCGAAGCCCGAGGAAGTTGGGAAAGTTGTTCAATCCATGGAACCGAAAGTATTAAATCGTGTTGATATGCCTGAATCACAAATTAAACGTGTTCAAGAAGGATTTAGACAAGTGTTTAACGATACAGGTGGTACAGCTACAAAATACTTTGCAGGTGCACCATATAAAGCAGCTGGGAAAACAGGTACAGCTCAAACTGTATATGGCGGAGATAAAGAGATTGGTAGAAATGCAAAAGGTGAGCGTAAAGAAACATATAACTTAACATTAGTAGGTTATGCGCCACTTGAAGATCCAGAAGTAGCATTTTCTGTTGTTGTGCCATGGGTACATGATGATAAAACAGGGATTAATGGATATATTGGTCGTGAAATAATGGACGCTTACTTTGATTTGAAAAAACAAGCATTAACTGGTGAAGCTCCAAAAGATGAAAAAGAGAAAAAAAGTAATGCACAAGATGATGAATAAAAAAGTTGTAAAAAAAGCACACTATCTGAAAAGATAGTGTGCTTTTTTTTATGCTTTATGCATATGGTTTAGTAAATGTGGACAAGCGTAAAATGTTGAAAAAACATGTAGTTTCAAAAACGATGAACACAACAAGGTTAGTGCATACGCTCTAAGTTTGTCTTGTGTGATAGGTGATAGCAGTTTTATGGATGATTAGAAAATTTCCTGCATCTAAAGTACAAAAGTGAAAATAAAGTTTGTGTATACAGTTGTTTTTGTGGAACTTTACAAAACTTTTACAAACAATTAAAACCGAATTAATAGTTTAGCAGTATTCTTATATCTGTAATCCTGTTATTTCCGGTTACTTCTAGGAGGAAGAACACGTGAAATGGATGAGCGCATCGATTAAAGTTTTGACATTATCGACATGTTTCCTTTGTTTTAATATGTCTACTGCATTCGCTACAAATGAAATGGGAGAAGTGAGAGTTGATGGATCCTCAACGGTTTTTCCTATTATAGAGGCAGTAGCAGAGGAATATACAAAGGCCCATCCAAACGTGAAAATTTCTATTAGTATTTCTGGGACAGGAGGAGGATTTAATCGTTTCAGTAAAGGAGAAGTAGATATAAACAATGCTTCGAGATTGATGAAACCGGTAGAAGAAAATGCAATGCAGAAAAACTCCATTCAATTTACACCATTTGAGGTTGCTTATGATGGTCTAACGATTGTTGTGAATCGTCAAAATACGTGGGTAAACAATATGACGATAGACGAGTTACGTCTATTATGGAGTGAAAATGGAAGATTGAAACGGTGGTCACAAATTCATTCATCATGGCCACGTGAACAAGTTAAATTTTATGCGCCAGGCGTAGACTCTGGTACTTATGATTATTTCCAAAATGTTGTCTTACAAAATAATCGCCTTGTAAAAACGGTTTCTTTGTCTGAAGACGATCAAGTTATTATGCAAGGGGTAATGAATGATAAAAATGCCATTGCTTTTGTAGGATATGCTTATTATATGGCCAATCGAGATAAGGTAAAAGCAATACAGGTGGATGGTGTATTTCCAACGAAAGAGACCATTCAATCGGGTACGTATAAGCCATTATCTAGGCCGCTATTTACGTATGTGAATCATGCATCTATCAGAAATAAAATTAATGTAGCAAATTATGTTGAGTTTATGATTAAGCATGTTGGAAGCCTTGCTGAAGAGGTCGGATATGTAAAATTACCAAAAGAAAAATATAATGAACAGCTGCGAATGTTAACAGAAATAAAAAGGTAATGTCAGGGTGGAAAGGGGTTTTCATCTTTGGCTCATAATGACAAAAGTCAAATTACATTTTCTGTACAACATTTGATTGAGAGAAATACAAATAGAAGAAAAAAAACGCAGCGAATCAATCGAATTGTTCCGTTAATACTAAAAGTCATTGCTAGCGTGTCCATTGTAACGACACTTGGAATTATTATTACGTTGGCAAATGAAACAATCATGTTTTTTCAAAAGATATCATTGTATTCTTTTTTGACAGAGAAAGAATGGTTACCTTTTTTTGAAGATCCGAAATTCGGTATATTACCACTTATATGTGGAACAATCCTTGTAACAGCAATTGCCATGTTCGTAGCAATTCCTATTGGTTTAGGTTGTGCCGTGTTTTTAAGCGAATACGCTTCGAATGGCGCTCGGAAAATATTAAAACCGTTGTTAGAGCTACTAGCAGGCATCCCGACAATTGTATATGGTTTTTTCGCGTTAACAGTTGTCACACCACTTTTACAACGCGTTATACCAGATTTGCAGTTTTTTAATGCTATTAGTCCAGGTATTGTTATAGGGTTCATGATGATCCCGACGATTGCGTCTCTATCTGAAGATGCGATGAGAGCTGTAGAAAAAGGAATTAAAGAAGCCTCATTAGCGCTAGGAGCGACTCGTTTTGAAATGGTAAAACAAGTGGTGTTTCCATCGGCTTTTACGGGCATAATGGCAGCGATTATATTAGCAGCTTCTAGGGCGATTGGTGAAACGATGATTGTTGTTATTGCAGCTGGATCAACACCTAATGTATCGATAGATCCGACTCATTCTATTCAAACATTAACAGCCTATATTGTACAAGTGAGTTTAGGAGATGCTCCGCACGGAACGATTACTTATTACAGCATGTATGCTGTAGGTGCAACGTTATTTATGTTTACTTTTATTATGAATATCATTTCGCAATATATTATGCGCCGTTTTAGGAGGGTGACATAATATGCGAATGTTAAACCATAAAAAAATACAAGAAAATATGGCATCGCGTTTTTTAAAGGATCGGATTTACAAGTGTTTGTTTTATATAGCAATTTTGTTTTCAGTAGTAATACTTTTTATATTGCTTTTTCAAATTTTTGAAAAAGGTATAAGTTATCTTTCAATAGATTTCTTTACAAACTTCGCCTCGCGTAATCCGAGAGAAGCTGGTATTGTTGCTGCTTTGTCAGGAACAATACTATTTATGAGCATTGTTATACCGGTCTCTTTTATATTTGGAGTCGGAACAGCTCTTTATTTAGAGCATTATGCGAAGGAGTCCGTTTTTAAAAAGTTAATTGAATTAAATAATCAAACATTAGCAGGGGTACCTTCCGTTGTGTTTGGTTTACTCGGGTTAACTATTTTCGTATACGCTCTCCATTTAGGAGAGAGCATAATTGCAGCGGCACTGACGATGAGTTTACTCGTCTTACCAACTGTTGTTGTAGCTAGTCAAGAAGCGATTCGAACTGTGCCGAGCTCATTACTAGAGGCTTCTTACGGATTAGGTGCCACGAAGTGGCAAACGATGTATCAAATTGTATTGCCAGTAGCTTTACCAGGAATTGTAACGGGATGTACGTTAGCGGTATCGAGAGCAATTGGTGAGGCAGCACCATTATTAGTCATTGGGGCCCTTGCCTTTGCAAATTATGTTCCGTTCAGTATGTTTGATAGATTTACGGTTTTACCAATTCAAATTTTTAATTGGATGAGTAGACCACAAGAAGAATTTCAGTATGTAGCAGCAGCCGGGATGATTGTTTTGTTAGGATTGTTGCTCTTTATAAATATATTTGTCTTATGGTTACGAAATCGAAAATAAGTTGGAAGTGGATGAAAGGGGAATTCAAATGGTAGCAACAGTAGTAAATGTACAGGTGAAAAACGAGAAAAAGATTGAGACAGCACCAAAAAAAGTGGTATTTGATACGAAAAATTTAAATTTATGGTACGGAGAAGACCACGCTTTAAAAGATATCAACTTAAGTATTCATGAGAATGAAGTAACAGCGATTATCGGTCCAAGTGGTTGTGGTAAATCAACGTACTTAAAAACACTAAATCGTATGGTAGAGCTAGTGCCTATCGTTCGAACTACGGGCGTTATCGAATATAGAGAACGAAACATATTCGAAAAGTCATATCCGGTTGAAGAATTGCGTACGCATGTGGGAATGGTGTTCCAAAAGCCAAATCCATTCCCAAAATCTATTTATGAAAATGTAGCATATGGCCCGAAAATCCATGGTGTTCGTGACAAAAAAACACTTGATGAAATCGTTGAGAACAGCTTACGCGGAGCAGCTATTTGGGATGAGTTAAAAGATCGTTTGCACGATAATGCATACGGTTTATCTGGTGGACAGCAACAGCGCCTATGTATTGCACGCTGCTTAGCGATTGAGCCAGACGTAATTTTAATGGATGAGCCAACGTCGGCGCTAGATCCAATTTCAACATCAAAAGTAGAAGAGCTAATTCAGGAATTAAAGAAAGATTTTAGTATTGTTATCGTGACGCACAATATGCAACAAGCAGCACGTATTTCAGATAAAACCGCTTTCTTCTTAAGTGGAGAAGTTGTGGAATATACAGATACGAACAAGTTATTTACAACACCTACAGATAAGCGTACAGAAGACTACATTACAGGACGATTTGGTTGATATTGCTGTAAGGCTAAGAGTAAATGCTCTCTTAACAGAGGGTAACTAACTGTTACGATTTATTTAACCAATTATAACCAAAGTTAATTAAAGATATCAGTAAGCCCTGCTAGTCAAGTGATTGGCTAGTAGTGAGGGTTAACTGCGGGCAATCCCTAAAGCTGATTGAACTACAACGTGGCTAGAAATGGTGAGCGTGAATGTTGCGAAAGTAGAAAAAATCAATCAGATGATTAAGGAGTTGACTTCTGATGATATTGGCGAAAAAAGTCAGACTGATTCCAACGCCTGAACAAGAAAAAGTGCTTAGAAATCATGCTGGAGCTTCAAGATTCGCTTATAACTATTGTAAAAGAATGAGTGATAGATACTATAAGCTATTTGGAAAATCTGTTTCACAGTTAGCTTTACAGAAACGATTTACAAAGATCAAGAAGCGAAAGCGATATGAGTGGTTAAATGACATCAACGCACAAGTTCCAAAACAGTCTTCAAAAGATTTTGATAAGGCGAGAAGAAATTCGTTCAAAAAGTACAAAAATGGTTATCACACTTCTTATAAATCCAAAAAAGATTTAATTCAAGGATTTTATGCCAATTATGAAAGACTGATTATAGGAAAGAAAGTAGTTGATATTCAGTCTATTGGAGAAGTGAAAACAAGCCAACAACTACCAAGAAACAAAAAATCATCAAATCCAAGAGTTACATTTGATGGTCGTCACTGGTGGATTAGTGTAGGGTTCCAGGAAGACTTTGAATCACAAGAACTAACCAATGAGTCGATTGGTGTGGATGTTGGTTTAAAAGAGCTGTTTGTAGCTTCTAATGGTACGAAAGAACGAAATATAAACAAAGATGCTAAGGTTAAAAAACTTTTGAAAAGGAAAAAGTCAGCGCAAAGAGATATGTCTAGGAGATTTAAAAAAGGTGTGAAATTTCAATCTGCCGGATATGAAAAAGCTAAAACTGAGCACCTTCGGTTATCTAGGAAAATTACGAATATCCGAAATAACCATATCCATCAATCAACAGCTAAATTGGTGAAAACCAAACCAATGAGGATTGTTGTGGAAGACTTACCTATCTCAAACCTGTTAAAAAACAAAAAACTATCGAAAGCATTTTTATTTCAAAAATTAAACTTCTTCTTTCAATGTTTATCATACAAGTGTGAGAAGTACGGCATTGAATATGTAAAAGCTGATAAATGGTTCGCTTCCAGCAAGATTTGCTCATGTTGCGGAGTTAAATACGACCATTCAGTTCAAACAGAAGGACAGTGGAGTTTAAAGATTCGTGAATGGGACTGTGTTCAATGCAATAGCCATCACGATAGGGATTTAAATGCTTCGATAAATTTATCAAGATGGGTAAAATAAATGCTTGATAATATGAGGTAACGATACTGCCTCGTGTGGAGTGTTATACCCCTCGTCCCTTCGGGGTTGCGAGAACACTTTGAAGCACTAACTTGTGTGAATTTGATTGAATTGTATAGATTTAGTTAAGTTTATCGTATCGGCATTTCTCACTTTCACCTCATTCTAATAGGGGAGTAATATTTCTCTTTTCTCAAGGCTTAATAAACATACAAGAGGCTGGGTAGGGGATTTATATAAAATGGCACATAATATTGAGGGGGAAGAAACGATGGTAAGAGAACAGTTTCAATATGATTTAAAAACGTTACAGCAAAAGGTGATCGAGCTTGGTGAGTTAGCAAGGGAAGCTTTATTGATTGCTATGGAAGGTCTTCACAACAGGGATATAGAGAAAGCGTTAGAAGTCATTGATGGGGATTATCGCATGGATAATTTAGAAGAGGAAATAAATGACCTTGCGCTTATGCTTATTACAAAGCAGCAGCCTGTAGCAAGTGATTTAAGAAGGATTTTTATTTCAATTAAAACAGCGACAGATTTAGAACGTATTGCAGACCATGCTGTTAATATTGCGAAATCAACAATTCGTCTTGGTGAAAAAGAAGTGGTCGTTAGCTTGCGTAATCTTGAGGAAATGTTTGAGATTGCTCATAAGATGTTAAATTTAGCATTAGAAGCATATGAGCAAGAAAATTTAACTTTTGCTAAACAAATTGCTGAAATGGATGATTCAGTTGATGAAATTTATGGGAAGGCGATTCGTGAATTTATTTCCTCTGTCCCTGGACAACCAGAAGCGATTACACAAATTACACAACTATCCTTTGTTGCAAGATATATTGAGCGTGTAGCAGACCATGTTACAAATATTGCTGAGAATGTATTTTATTTAGTAAAAGGAAAGCATTATTTATTGAATGAGTAGGGGGAAAAGTAGGTGATGAGAAATCACCTGCTTTTTTTAGTCAAAACATGACAAAAAAAGCTCGTTGTTTCCTTTAGTCTATGATGATAAGATGTATCATAATTAATGGGAAAATAAGTACATATGTGTTAATTACGTCTTATTAATTATTTTACTAAGTTAATGGTAAGCGCTTTCTTTTTTATCGGGAGTTAAAAGGTACATTTATTCATAAAGTGAGGCTTTAATTAGTGGGGCTGTCTCTCACTGATTGTTAGATCATACCAAAACGGACTTTTCCTGCAGTTAATGTGGGATAAATGATATACGGAGTTCTTGAACATTATATAAGTGGAGGCTGAAGTATATGAAGGGGGTTATTTTAGCTGGAGGAAAAGGGAGACGTCTTAGACCATTAACATGTAATACTCCAAAACCGATGTTACCATTGTTAGAAAAACCAGTTCTTGAATATAATATTGAATTATTACGTCAGCATGGTATTCGTGAAATTGCGATTACAGTTCAATATATGAGTACTGCCATTAAGCAATACTTTGGTGATGGTAGTAAGTGGGGAGTTAACTTGTATTATTTTGAAGATTCTCCTCCGCTTGGAACAGCAGGGAGCATTAAGCAAGCGGAAAGTTTTTTAGATGAAACATTTGTTGTTATTAGTGGGGATGCATTAACTGACTTTCAATTATCAGAAGGAATTGCATTTCATGAACAGAAGAAGAGAATGGTAACGATGTTTGCGAAAGAAGTAGAAAACCCACTCTCATTTGGGTTAGTTGTAATGAATAAAGAACAAGAAATTATACGATATATAGAAAAACCGAGCTGGAATGAAGTAGTTTCTAATATTGTGAATACAGGTATTTATATAATGGAGCCAGAAATCTTTTCTTACATACCATCCATGGAATTTTCGGATTTCAGTCATGATGTGTTTCCGTTATTGGCGAATAAAAATGCTTTATTTGCATATTTATCAGAAGACTATTGGCTAGATATTGGTACATTTGATCAATATCGGCAAGCTCAATTCGATTTGTTGACGAAAAAATTGAAGGTGCCTATTCCATATACAGAAGTATTACCAATGGTGTGGATGGGAGAAGGTGTAACGATAGGAAAAGGAACGAAAATTCATGGTCCTTCTTTTATTGGAGAAGGAGCAATGATTGGTGCGGGGGCTGTAATTGAACCGTACTCTATTATCGGGAAAAATAGTATCGTTTCAAGTTATTCTCATCTTCAAAAAAGTATCATTTTTGCAAACGCTCATATAGGAAAAAATTGTGAGTTGCTAGAAACAACAATAGGAGATCATACAATGGTCGAAGATGATGTTACACTTTTTCAAAAAAGTATTGTAGCGGACCATTGTCATATAGGGAAAAGTACAGTAATTAAGCAAAAAGGAAAAATATGGCCATATAAGGAGATAGATAGTCATTCGATAGTAGGTTCTGCCGGTGTTAAAGAGAGTGAAAAGAGTGCAGGGTGGTTACAAAAAAGCCGGATTGTAGGAAGGGGTAATGTTGAAATTACTCCTCAATTTATTGTGAAAGTTGCAATGGCTTATGGATCTCTTTTTGCCAAAGGAGAGAGTATATTGATTGGAAGTCAGGAAAATATAGAAACAACTTCCTTTAAAAATTTATTCCTCCATGCCATTCATGGCAGCGGGATTCATACGATGGAATGTAAAGAAATGAATGAGTCGCTTTTTCAGTATGCCATTCATAATTTGCAATGTGCAGGTGGAGTTTTCGTTCGAGTGGAGAGCGAAAGAGGGATTGTTATACAATTATATGGTAAGGAGGGCTCATTTTTAACGTATAAGCAGCAAAAAGCGATAGAACAAGTATATATGTCTGAGTCGTTTTATTACGCTTGTGAGAAAGAAATGGGACGAAATAAGCTAGTTCACGTTTCTGTAAATAATTATGTAGAATCTGTGTTAGAGCGTATTGATATTGAAACGATACAAAAACAGAAGTTTCATCTTCTTATTAATAAGAGAAATGATATGTTACAACATTTACTTATGCTCTTTCTACAAAGGCTTGGATGCACAGTTACATGGATTTATGCGAGTGAACAAAAAGATCATGTGAAAGCTCTGATGAAATCGAGTAAAGCAAATATGGCGCTTATGTTTTCTGAACATGGAAATCGCTTCGAATTATATGACACTCACAGTAATATTTACCAAGGAACTGATTTTGAAGAAGTAGATATTCCAGATTTATTACTCGAATCAGCAGATAATGTTTACCCAATGTCTTTGAAATTAGGGGAATGTTATCTCCTCTTTTATATGCATAATGAAAAAAACTCTTTTCAAATAAGATGGAAGCGAGATATTTTATATCGAATTGGAAAATTATTTGAATTAATAGCGTTGCAAGGAAAAACATTACTTAGCATAGCAGAGCAATCACCTCCACTGTATCTACTTTATGATGAAGTTGTATGTTCATGGAAGGAAAAAGGGAAAGTAATGAGGAAATTATTGGCCGATATGGAAATAAAAGAAGAAGGTATATTTGAAGGGATACAGTTCAAATATACAGAAAAAGAGTGGTCTTATATCGTTTCTGATACAAAACAACCAAAATTTTTGGTGTATTCACATGCTAGAAACCCAGTGATAGCAAGGGAAAACATGAAAAATCTTATAGAAAAAATTAGACAATATCAAAAGGTGTAGAATTTTTATTTTAAAAGTGGTATTATAGTATAGTCTGATTTAAGTTATTAGTGACTGGAGGGAAATAAGAATGCGTGTGAATATTACTCTAGCATGTACAGAATGCGGAGATCGTAACTATATCTCAAAGAAAAATAAACGTAACAACGCTGAGCGTATCGAGCTTAAAAAGTATTGCAAGCGTGACAAGAAGTCTACGTTACACCGTGAAACAAAGTAAGCAGTAGGAATATTTTCCTACTGTTTCTTTTTTTTTATGCGATTTCTACGTAAAAGTGATACACTATCCTCGTAGAGTAAAGTGTCACTGCAAGGGGGAAAAGTGTGTGAAAGAAGAGAAAATACGTTTACGCAAACAAATAATAGAACACATGAATTCTTTATCTGAAGAACAGTATACAACTTTATCGGAACAAATTGCCGTTTCGGCGTATGGACAAAAAGAGTGGGTTGAAGCTAAAACAATTGGAATCACTCTCTCGATGGAGCAAGAAGTGAATACATATCCTATTATCGAAAAAGCTTGGGAAGAAGGAAAGAAAATTGTTGTTCCGAAGTGTAATAAAGGGGCAAGAACGATGTCTTTCCGACGAATTAGTGATTTTAACCAATTAGAAACAGTATATATGAATTTACGTGAACCGATTCCAGCGCTTACGGAAGAAGTAAATGCGTGTGAAATTGATCTTCTTATCGTGCCAGGAGTAGCTTATACACAGCGAGGAGAACGGATTGGATATGGCGGTGGCTACTATGATCGTTATCTCGTGCACTATAAAGGGAAAACGCTATCATTAGCTTATGATTTTCAAATTGTAAAACATATTCCGGTCGAGCCATTTGATAAAAATGTAGAGAAAATTATTACAGAAAAAGGAACAATGGTTATAAATGGGCTTGTATAGACAAATAAAAATTGACGAGACTTTTTCTTCTTGATTATAATAAAATATGTGAACGTTTTCTTATTATAATTTTTTTATAGTAAGTGAGCATAGAGGGTGATAAAATGATATCCATTTATGATATTCAGCAATTGTTAAAGAAATTTGGCACGATTATTTATACGGGTAATCGAATTGCTGATTTACAATTAATGCAAGATGAATTGCGTGAATTAAATCAATCACAGCTAATCGATCCACAAGACTATCAAACAGCTTTATTTTTGTTGAAGCAAGAAATTCAAAAAGAGATAAATAAGAATTAGATAAAGGTAGGTACGTAACATGGAAGAGAAATGGTTAGTTGGTGTTGACCTTGGTGGTACAACGATTAAATTAGCATTTATTAATGTGTACGGTGAAATTTTACATAAGTGGGAAATCCCTACGAATACGAATGAACAAGGAAAACATATTACACTTGATGTAGCGAAAGCTATTGATAAAAAGTTAGAAGAATTAGGTGAATTAAAAAGCAAGCTAATTGGTATTGGTATGGGAGCTCCTGGTCCTGTACATGTGGCATCTGGAATGATTTATGAAGCGGTCAATTTAGGATGGAAAAACTATCCGTTAAAAGACTTGCTAGAAGTAGAAACAGGATTACCTGTTGTGATTGATAATGATGCAAACTTAGCGGCGCTTGGTGAAATGTGGAAAGGTGCTGGCGAAGGAGCAAAAGATTTAATTTGTATGACACTTGGCACTGGTGTTGGTGGTGGTGTTATCGCCAATGGTGAGATTGTACATGGTATAAGCGGTGCTGCTGGTGAGATTGGACATATTACAGTTGTTACAGAGAACGCTTTTCCATGTAATTGCGGGAAGTCGGGTTGCTTAGAAACAGTAGCCTCTGCAACAGGTATTGTGCGTGTTGCTATGCAAAAAATACAAGAGACAGATAAAGAAAGTGTTTTACGTTCTATGTTAGCAGAAGAAGGGCTTATTACATCAAAAGATGTGTTTGAAGCGCTTGGACAAGGTGACGAACTAGCAGGTGAAGTAGTGGAAAAAGTAGCTTCTTATTTAGGATTAGCTGTAGCGAACCTTGCTAGTACGTTGAACCCAGAGAAAATCGTAATTGGTGGTGGCGTATCCAAAGCTGGAGATGCACTATTAGAGCCAATTCAACGTTATTTCGAGCAATATGCTTTCTCTCGTGCTGTAAAGAGCACAAAGTTAGCAATTGCAATACTTGGTAATGATGCAGGTGTAATTGGAGGAGCGTGGCTTGTAAAAAAGCACAAATACGAGGCGAAGATGATATAAGTTGTGAATAATGAGAAGAGGAAGGGGCCCCCTTCCTCTTTTTATGCAAGATCTTGTTGGAGAATAAAAATGTAAATGGATTAAGCTGCTGGTGGGTACCCATTATATAGAACAGTCATGATTGTAAACCATCCGAAAACAAGTACGGTTGCAATAGCGAAGCCGCCCGCGAATAAGTTTTTTTCGCGAAGTGTTCTAAGCGTAGCAAATACAGCTAACAGAGTGACTAGCGTAAAAATAATAACAAGGCCCATACAATATCCTCCTCTGTCTACTCATTCCTTAGGATGAGTTTTTAGAATATTTACTCTTTTATATTGTACATGTTTTAAAAATGATTGTCGAGATAACACCCCTTCTTTTCCTAAGAGAAAGAAATGTTGTATCATTAAAAGTAAATTAAATAACTGGAGGAGATTTTCATATGAAATGGATACAAATGCCGTTAGGCCCATTACAAACAAATGCTTATATTTTAACGAATGATCAAAATGAGTGTATTATCTTTGATCCTGGCCATGAAGGAGAGAAACTTGTTACATATTTACAAGAAGCACAGTTAAAACCACTTGCGGTTTTATTAACACATGCTCATTTCGATCATATCGGTGCTGTTGATGCGGTGAGAGACGCTTTTCATATTCCTGTATACGTACATAAAGAAGAAGCGGATTGGTTAGGTGATGCAACTGTGAATGGCTCGCAAATTTTTATGATGAACCGCAGTATTACAGCAAAACCAGCAGATCATATTATTGACGAAGAGGGTACATTAACGATCGGTTCTTTTAGTTTTGAAATTTTTGAGACACCAGGACATTCTCCAGGAAGTATTTCTTATTATAGTAAAGAAGCGAATACTGTATTTTCTGGAGATGTATTGTTCCAAATGAGTATTGGAAGAACGGATTTACCTGGTGGAAGTTTTGCTGAATTAATTGGAAGTATTGAAGAGAAATTATTTGTATTACCAGATGAAACAGCGGTGCTATGTGGACACGGTCCAGAAACAAGCATTGGTTTTGAAAAAGAAAATAATCCATTTTTACAATAAGGAGTCATTATGGGGATGGAGCTCATTTTAAGAGAATGGATGGGAAAAGAAAAGGATCATTCGATTTCATATAGTACGTATATGAACCTCGTATTATATGCAGAGGAACATGGGTATTATATGAGAGAACGTGAAAAAATTGGCAGACAGGGAGATTTTTTTACGAGTAGCAATGTATCTTCTGTATTTGCGAAGACTTTTGCTAAGTTTTTTATTCGGCTTGTTGAAAAGGGAGAAGTTTCTTCAAATATTTGTGAGATTGGTGGGGGAACAGGAAAGTTTGCCTATGATATTTTACAAGAATGGAAACAATTATCTCCGGAAACCTTTATCAATTTAAACTATTCAATTATTGAAGTGAGCCCTTTTCATAGAAGGCTACAACAGGAGAAGCTTTGTTTATTTGATAATGTGTCGTATTATACATCTTATATTGAAATGGGAGAGTCTTTCGAAGGAATTATTTTTTCGAATGAATTATTTGATGCGTTTCCTGTTGAGATAGTTGAGAAAAGAAATGGAATTTTGTATGAAGTACGTATCACGTATACAGATGAGGGCAACCTTACAGAAGTATTTAGACCGATAGAGAAAAGAGTCGGTCGTTACTTATTGAAATATAACATTCATATTGCTGAGGGACAGCGCTTTGAAGTGCCTATTGCAATGGAAGAGTATATAGAAGAGATTGCGAAATGGTTTCAGAAAGGTATATGTATTACAGTTGATTATGGATATACAAAAGAAGAATGGATGCATCCTGCACATCATGAAGGAAGTTTAAGAGGATATTATAAGCATAAGCTAATTCGTAATCCGCTTGCATATCCAGGAGAAATGGACCTTACTACGCATGTTCATTGGGATGAGTTGAAGATGAATTTTGAGCTACAAGGAATTAATACGATATGGCATAGGAAGCAATCAGAGTTTTTGTTAGCAGCAGGAATATTAGATCAGCTTGCTAGCCATCAAGATACCGACCCTTTTTCTGAAACTCAAAAACGAAATCGAGCAGTTCGTTCTATGATTTTGAACGGAAGCTTAGGAAGTGCCTTTGATGTTGTTATGCACACGAAAGATATGAAGAATTTACTTTTGAATCAATATTTAACAATATGAAAAAACAAGACACAGTATATTTCTGTGTCTTGTTTTTTAATACGACTTATGTAGTATTATATATTTCCTCTCATGATATATATTTATATTAAAGATATGAGATGAAAAATATAGAATACGTTCTTTTTCTCTGCCTATAGGTCCCTAACCTAATAATACGCGAACGAGTTGAATAATTGTTTCGTTTTCTACTTTGTAGTAAATTTCCAATCCTTTTCTTTCACTAGAAACGATTTTAGCACTTTTTAACTTTGCTAAATGCTGTGAAATTGTAGATTGTGGCATGTTTAAGCCTGTGTACATTGTAGAAACGTTGCTTGGGCCACGTTCAATTAATCCCTTTACAATACATAAGCGAACAGGATGAGCAAGCACTTTCAATAATTCTGCATTGCTTTCATAAAGTTCTATTTCTTTTTGAAAGGTTTCTAACATGTTCTTTTCCACCTCCGTGTGAGCTGTTATACCATACTATACATACCAAAAAATTAAAGAAAAGAAAACAGTTGTTGCAGAAAAAAAGTCCTAAAGTAAAGAAATTGTAAGAAAAGAGACCCTGATGTAAATAAAATAGATAAATTTGCACAGTTTTGTAAAATGACATTTTTGGGTGAAAATTTTGATGCGTTTCAAAAATTGAAAGATATAGATATATTCGTAACACAATTTTATCATGATTTTCTTATTCTTTCAAATGAATATACGAAATTTTTAAAATAATATGACAAAGGAATTATAATATTATATACAGAATATATAACAGGTTAAAAGAAAAGAAGCTGATTATGATCAGCATCTTTATGATGATAATGAAATGTTTGGATGTAACTGATAAATCTTAGAATAATCAAGTCATTAGTCATTTATTCTAGAGTTCATCTTTTATCAACTTTAAAAATCTGTGGTTCCATATATTTTCATAAAAATCAATCGTCTCTTGTGCAGACATAAATGAATTATTCAAAGTAGAGGTTGCTTTCTGTACCATGAAGTTTTCGTATCCTAGTCCGTGAGCAAATTTAATCGTAGCATCCATACAGTACTCTGTTTGGGCACCACAAAATTCAATATGATGTACAGATAATTGATCTAAAATTTCTTTTAAGTTTGTTTTATAAAATGAATTTGCATGTGTTTTTCGTACAAAAAAATCTTGTTCTTGAACATCTAGATCGGTATGAATAGCCCAAAGTTCTTTTTCGGGTACTAAATCATCATCACAATGTTGAACAAAAATGATTGGTTTATTTGATTTTCTGTATGAAGAAATTCTTTTATTTACTTTTGTAAGCAAGTTTTGTAAATCAAATAAATGCTCTCCGCTATAACATACCCCATTTTGTAAATCGATAACGATTAAAATATCTGCACAAGTATCCATTATTTTTACCCCTTTTTTATTTCTTAATATATCAATTAATCCATTACTTGGAAATAGATGATGTACTTTTATTTTTTAATGAACGATACAAAAAGAAAAAACATTAAAATAACTATGCTAGACAGCATAAAAAGAAGATATGAAAATTTAATTTCATATCTTCTTTTCTCTCTATGCATTTACAGGTTCTTCTACGTAAGAAAGAGCATTTTCGAAATCGGATATTAAATCGTTAACATTTTCAAGACCAACCGATAAACGGAGTAATGAATTGGAAATACCTCTTTCATCACGTGCTTCTTGCGACAGTGCTGCATGTGACATTTTAGCTGGGTAGGAAAGAATCGATTCGACAGCCCCTAAACTAACTGCAAAAACAGGTAATTTTACTTTTGATAAAAATTGGCGGAGTGCATCTTCTGACTGCAAAGTAAAAGATAGGACAGCTCCAGCTGATGTGGCTTGAGATTGTTGAATATCAAATCCAAGGTGTGTTTGTAATCCAGGATAATAGACATTTTGAACTTTAGAGTGCTCTTGTAAAAAATGTGCGATTTTGTTGGCACCTGCAGCTGAATGTTCGAGACGTACATGCAATGTTTTAATGCCGCGAAGCACGAGAGAACAATCTTGCGGTCCTAAAATAGCACCAAAAGCGTTTTGTAGAAAGCCGAGCTTTTGAGCAAGCTCTTCATCTTTTACGACAGCTAATCCGGCGGTGACATCACTATGACCAGCAATAAATTTTGTTGCACTATGAAGAACAACATCGGCGCCAAGATCAAGTGGCTTTTGAAATAGTGGTGTCAAAAATGTATTATCAACAAAAGTAAGAGCATCAATAGATTTTGCAAGATTAGAAACAGCACGAATATCTGTCACTTTTAAAAGTGGGTTAGAAGGTGTTTCTACATAAAAGAGCTTCGTATTTGGTTTAATGTTTTCTTTTACTTCTTCCACATTGGTCATATCAACAAATGTATGTGAAACACCATAACGGGAGAGAACTTCAGTAACAATTCGATAAGTGCCTCCATATACATCTTCTGAAATAAGAACATGGTCACCTTGTGAAAGAAGGAGAAATGCAGTAGAAATGGCTGCAATGCCTGATGCAAAGGCGAATCCTTTTGTCCCGCCTTCTAATAAAGCAATGATATCTTCAAGAGCTTCACGTGTTGGATTTCCAGATCTACTATAGTCATACTTTCCGAAAGCATCTACATCAAACTGATGAAATGTTGATGTGTTATAGATGGGAACGTTAACAGCTCCTGTGTGTGGGTCATGTTTGTATTGATTATGCAGTAAAAGCGTATCTATGGAATAACTCATATTCTTACACCTTCTTTTACAAGTTTAATTGCTTGCTTTAAGTCTTGAATTAAATCATTGCTATTTTCGATGCCGACTGAAAAACGGAGAAGACGATTACATACACCGCGTGCTGTTCGAACATCTTCTGGAATATCGGCATGAGTTTGCGTTGCTGGATAAGTCATTAAACTTTCGACGCCGCCAAGACTTTCAGCAAATGTAATTAAGGATAAAGATTGTAAGAAAGGATTAATCCAAGTTTCATCTTGAAGGCGAAATGAAATCATACCACCTCTTCCTGGATAAAATACATCTGTCACACCATCTTCATCATTTAAATAAGCAACAATTGCATGAGCGTTTTCTTCATGCTGTTTCATGCGGAGTGCTAAAGTTTTCATCCCTCGAATTAATAGCCATGAATCAAACGGGCTTAAGACAGCACCAGAGGCATTATGATAATGAGCAAGCTCCTCGCAAAGAGATTTCCCTTTCGCAACGACAAGTCCGCTTAGTACATCGTTATGTCCGCCTAAATATTTAGTTGCGCTATGAAGGACGATGTTTGCACCTTCTGTTAATGGTTGCTGTATATAAGGTGTATAGAACGTGTTATCTACAATAAGAAGTAGTCCGTGCCTTTTCGCTACACTTGCTACACTTACGATATCAGTTACTTGCATTAATGGATTAGTCGGTGTTTCTATGAAAATAGCCTTCGTTTGAGATGTGATTGCTTGCTCAATTTGTTTAATAGATTGTGTATCTACGTATCTACATCGAATATTCCACTTGTCTTCATGTTCGGAAAATAGACGATATGTTCCTCCGTATAAGTCTTCGGATACGATAAGTTCATCTCCGGAACGGAATAGTGAAAGGACAAGGAGAACAGCCGCCATTCCTGAACTACAGGCATACCCTTGCTCACCGCTTTCTAAGTCCGCAATTGCCTGTTCTAAAAGACCGCGAGTCGGATTTCCAGTTCTTGAATAGTCAAAGCCAGTAGATTTACCAATTCCTTCGTGACGATAAGCAGTTGAGAAATAAACAGGTGGATTAACAGTTCCTGTTGTAGCTTCGCTACGGTTCCCGATTTGTGCTAGTTTTGTTTCGATTGTTGACATGTGAAAATTCCCCCTTTTTAAAGTGAACGACTAAGTGAAAATAAAAAAAGCCTTCTAAGAAGAAGGCTTTCGGATTGAATAGAGTCTTCTTCTCATCTGTCAAATCTTTCACAATTTGCTGGAATTAGCACCTTATTAACGAATGAATGTTAATGGTTGCTGAGGCGTCATAGGGCCAGTCCCTCTACCTCTCTAGATAAGAATGTTCGTATGAAATTTTTATTATGTTTTTAACTTTACAACAAAAGATAATTGAATTGCAACTTTATTTTAAATAATTTTTATTTTTCCGCAAGTGTCATTGACTTTTATTTTAGTGCATGCTAAATTTATAAAAAATTAACAAACATTGTTAAAAGGGGAACGTATTTCCTTTTAGCTACATAAATAAAATAATAAAGACAAACTCTTATTGAGAGCGGTGGAGGGAAAGGCCCTGTGAAACCCGGCAACCTTCAAACTAAATGTTTGAAACGGTGCTAAAACCTGCAAAACGTGTGTTTTGCATAATAAGAGGAGGAACAATTATGTCCCCCTCTTCAAAGTGAAGAGGGGGTTTTTATATTGATAGAAATGAGGGAGATTCGTGAAATTACTAGATTTGTTATCAAAAGGAGTTGTAATAGGTGATGGTGCGGTTGGAACGTTATTACATTCGCATGGTTTACAAAGTAGTTTTGAAGAATTGAATTTGTCTGACCCGGACTTAATTATATCGATCCATAAACAATATGTAGCTGCTGGAGCGGATGTTATTCAAACGAATACGTATGGTGCGAATGAAGCGAAACTCCGCATGTATGGTCTAGAAAATCAAGTTGTCCAAATTAATAAAGCGGCAGTGAATATTGCGAAAGCATCAGTAACAGAGCGGAATGCAATTTTAGGGACAATTGGAGGTATGAAACATATTGGTGCTGTTACAACGACTGATATAGAGCGAGAATTTATGTTACTTGAGCAGGCAGGTGCTTTACTAGAAGAACAGGTTGATGGATTACTATTAGAAACTTTTTATGATGAATTTGAATTATTGCATGCCGTTAAAGTATTGCGTAAACAAACGAATATTCCGATTGTTGCTCAGTTAGCGTTACATGAGGCAGGTACGACTCAAAATGGGAATGATGTCAATGAAATATTAAAACAGCTTTTGGATTACGGTGCCAATGTTGTTGGATTGAACTGTCAACTAGGGCCACTTCATATGACGGAAGCTTTCAAAATGATATCGATTCCTCAAAGTGGCTATTTATCAGCATATCCGAATGCAGGTCTCCCGAATTATGTGGAAGGGCGTTACGTATATGAGGGAAGTCCAGCGTATTTTGAAGAGATGACACCAAACTTTATTGAACAAGGTATTCGTTTATTAGGTGGTTGTTGTGGTACTACCCCGGAACATATTGAAGGAATGAAACGTGCTATTGCAAATGTTGCACCTGTAATAGCAAAGGAGACGATTCAAAGGCCTAAAGTGGTCCATACACATGAGAAACGTTCGAGAGCTCATGTTACTCTCGCAGAAAAGGCAAAGAAACAAACGACAGTTGTAGTGGAATTAGATCCACCGAAAACGTTAGATACGCAGCGATTTTTTGAAGGAGCAAGAGCACTGAAAAGGGCTGGAGCGGATGCTATTACTCTAGCAGATAATTCATTAGCATCTCCTCGCGTTTCGAATATGGCTATGGGTGCATTATTAACGAAGCATGATATTCCAGTATTGACGCATTTAACGTGTAGAGATCATAACGTCATTGGACTACAGTCTCACTTGCTTGGATTATCAGCATTAGGTATGGAGGAAGTGCTAGCTTTAACTGGTGATCCAGCGCGCGTTGGTGATTTTCCAGGTGCAACTTCTGTATATGATTTGTCATCTATAGAGCTAATTAAAATGATTAAAGAGATGAACGACGGTCGCTCTATTTTAGGGAAATCAATTGGTCCGGCAACAAGATTTTCTGTCGGAGGGGCATTCAATCCTCATGTAAGGCATTTAAAAGCAGCGGTAAAGCGAATGGAACGAAAAATTGATGCTGGAGCTGAATATTTCTTAACGCAGCCGATATATGATGTTGCTTTAATAGAAGAAGTATATGAAGCGACAAAGCATTTGGAACAACCTATCTTTATTGGAATTATGCCGTTAGTAAGTAAGCGGAATGCAGATTTTCTTCATTTTGAAGTACCGGGTATTACGCTCCCTGAAGAGATAAGACAAAGAATGGATGGACATGAAACGAAAGAGGCTGCTATCGAGGAAGGAATTCGTATTTCACAAGAGTTGATTGATGCGGCAATGAAATATTTTAACGGTATTTATCTTATTACGCCGTTTTTAAAATATGAAATTACAGAACATCTCGTGAAATATGTGAGAGAAAAGCAAGAAGTGAAAGAGGGTATTAATTGATGAAACGAATAGAAGAGAGATTACAACATGAAATTTTAATATTAGATGGTGCAATGGGAACGATGATCCAGCAAGAAGACTTAACAGCGGAAGATTTTGGAGGAGAAGAATACGAAGGTTGTAATGAATATTTAGTAAAAACAAGACCGGATGTGATTTTAAATATTCATAAAGTCTACATTGAAGCTGGAGCAGATATTATTGAAACGAATACGTTTGGTGCAACAAATATTGTATTAAGTGATTATGCATTGTCTCATTTAGATGAAGAGTTAAACGAAAGGGCAGCGTTTTTGGCGAAGCAAGCAGTCAAAGAAAGTGGGAAAGAAGTATATGTTGCGGGAGCAATGGGACCAACGACGAAAGCGATTAGTGTTACAGGTGGTGTAACTTTTGAAGAGTTAATCGAAGCCTATACAAGGCAAGCGAGAGGACTATTAAGAGGAGAAGTTGATGTATTGCTCGTTGAGACGAGTCAAGATATGCGTAATGTGAAAGCTGCGTACATTGGAATTCAAGCGGCGTTTGAAGAACTAAACAAAATAGTACCTATTATGATTTCTGGAACAATTGAACCGATGGGAACGACTTTAGCGGGTCAAACGATCGAAGCCTTTTATTTATCGGTAGAGCATATGAAGCCATTATCGGTTGGGTTAAACTGTGCTACTGGTCCAGAATTTATGAGGGAACATATGCGTTCTCTATCTGATTTATCGGAGTGTTATATTTCTTGTTATCCA
Organism: Bacillus sp. RIT 809; assembly: GCF_016892495.1. NCBI lineage: Bacteria > Bacillati > Bacillota > Bacilli > Caryophanales > Bacillaceae > Bacillus > Bacillus sp. RIT 809. Next base: position 161,116 of record NZ_JAFEMR010000013.1, read on the forward strand.
AACGCTGGTCTTCCTGATGAAGATGGGCATTATCACGAATCTCCGGCGTCACTTGCTGAAAAAGTAAAACGTTTTGCTGAAGAAGGATGGATTAATATTATTGGTGGTTGTTGTGGCACAACACCAGAACATATAAGTGCAATGAAATTGGCGCTTGCCTCGATTAATCCTCGTGAGCATCATGAAAGGGTTGGACATGGAATTAGTGGACTAGAAGCGTTGCAATACGATGATTCTATGAGGCCCCTATTTGTTGGAGAAAGGACGAACGTAATTGGATCGCGTAAGTTTAAAAGATTAGTAGCAGAAGGGAAATTTGAAGAGGCTGCTGAAGTGGCAAGAGCGCAAGTGAAGAAAAATGCTCATATTATTGATATTTGTATGGCAGACCCTGATCGTGATGAAATAGAAGATATGGAAAGATTCTTGGCAGAAGTTACGAAAGTGTTAAAAGTACCAATTATGATTGATTCAACAGATGAAAATGTTATGGCGAAAGCTCTTACTTATATTCAAGGAAAAGGTGTTATCAATTCTATTAATTTAGAGGATGGAGAAGAACGTTTTGAAAAAGTGACACCCCTTCTTCGGAAATACGGTGCTGCGATAGTTGTAGGGACAATTGATGAAGATGGTATGGCAGTTAGTGCAGAAAGAAAGATAGAGATTGCTAAAAGAAGCTATGAATTACTAACGAAGAAGTATGGTATACGCCCATCTGATATTATTTTTGATGCGCTTGTGTTTCCTGTAGGAACAGGTGATGAAGAATATATAGGCTCAGCGGCAGCGACTATAGAAGGAATTCGTCTTATTAAAGAAGCGTTACCAGAATGTTTAACGATTCTAGGTGTGAGTAACATATCTTTTGGTTTACCACCAGCTGGACGTGAAGTATTAAACTCCGTCTTTCTATACCATGCAACGAAAGCAGGATTAGATTATGCGATTGTTAACACGGAAAAATTAGAGCGCTATGCGTCAATTCCAGAGGAAGAAAAACGTCTTGCGGATGCATTATTATTTGAAACGACGAAAGAAACGTTAGAAAAATTCACAAACTTTTATCGTGTTGCCAAAAAGAAAGATATCGTTGTACAAGAAACGCTAACGCTTGATGAACGACTGGCAAACTATATTGTAGAAGGTACGAAGCAAGGACTACAAGAAGATCTAAGTCTCGCGCTTACAGAAGGACGAAAACCTCTGGATATTATTAACGGGCCGCTTATGACAGGAATGGATGAGGTGGGGCGATTATTTAATGGTAATGAGCTTATCGTTGCTGAAGTATTACAAAGTGCTGAAAGTATGAAAGCTGCCGTAAGTTATTTAGAGCCACATATGGAATCTAGTGATAGTGCAAAAAAAGGGAAAGTATTATTAGCGACTGTAAAAGGTGACGTACATGATATTGGGAAAAATCTCGTTGAAATTATTTTATCAAATAACGGATATGAAATTATTAATTTAGGAATTAATGTTCGTTCGGATCGAATTGTTCAAGAAGTACAAGAAAAGAAACCAGATATTATTGGTCTTTCTGGTTTGTTAGTAAAATCAGCACAACAAATGGTAACGACTGCCGAAGATTTAAAAGCAGCGAATATTGATATTCCAATTGTTGTCGGTGGTGCAGCGTTAACGAGAAAGTTTACAGATAATCGTATTTCGCCATCATATAAAGGGCTCGTATGTTATGCAAGTGATGCGATGACAGGTCTTGATATTATTAACAAATTACAAAAAGAAGAAGAACGTGAAAAGATGAAGCAAGATAAAAAGGAACGCCATCTTCATATTGTGAAACAAGAGGAGAAAAAAATAGAAATTCCCGCAGTTATTGAGCCGTTGCCAAAAGCAACTGTTATAGTGCCAGATTCGACGAAACGAGTTGTATTACGGGATATTCCTACCCTTCATCTTGCACCGTTTTTAAATAGACAAATGTTAATTGGACACCATCTTGGGTTAAAAGGAAACGTAAAAAAACTCCTGCAAGAAGGAGATAAAAGAGCGCATGAGCTAAATGATTTAATTGATGAATTATTACAAGAAGGACAATCTTGGTTACGTCCAAAAGCGGTGTATCAATTTTTTCCGGCGCAAAGTGATGGACAAGAAATCGTTATATACGATCCGGAAGATTGTACGCGTATTATAGAACGATTTGAATTTCCGAGACAAGGGAAAGCACCATACCGTACTTTAGGAGATTATATACGCCCTATTGGAGATGAGATGGATTATGTTGCTTTCTTATCTGTTACCGTTGGAGAAGGGGTTCGAGATATTGCAGAGGAATGGAAGGCGAAGGGAGATTATTTACGCAGTCATGCGATTCAGTCGTTAGCGCTTGAATTAGCAGAAGGACTTGCTGAAAAAACACATATGCTCATTCGTGATCGCTGGGGAATTCCAGATTCACCTGAACTGACGATGGAAGAGAGATTCCGCACAAAATATAGAGGAATACGCGTGTCATTTGGTTATCCAGCATGCCCAGAACTTGCTGACCAGGAAAAATTATTTCGCTTAATTCATCCAGAAGAAATAGGTATTTCATTAACAGAAGGATTTATGATGGAGCCAGAAGCGTCTGTAACGGCTATGGTATTTTCTCACCCTGAGGCAAGGTATTTTAGTGTACTATAGTGTAGAAGGGGGAGACGTATGAAAAAAATAGTCTTTACAGGTGGCGGTTCGGCAGGGCATGTAACGCCTAATTTAGCAATTATTCCACATTTACAAAAGCAGAACTGGGATATCTCTTATATTGGTTCTCATCAAGGGATTGAGAAAACGATTATAGAAAAAGAAGGAATTCCGTATCATAGTATTGCAAGCGGGAAGCTACGTCGTTATTTTGATTTAAAAAATATAAAAGATCCTTTTCTCGTGATGAAGGGTGTTATGGATGCGTACGTAACAATTCGTAAACTAAAACCGGATGTTATTTTTTCAAAAGGTGGTTTCGTATCCGTACCAGTCGTAATTGGAGGATGGCTAAATAGGGTGCCAATTTTATTACATGAATCTGATATGACACCTGGACTAGCAAATAAAATTGCGCTCCGTTTTGCCTCGAAAATATTTGTTACATTTGAAGAAGCAGCGAAACATTTACCGAAAGAAAAAGTAATATATACAGGATCGCCTGTACGTGAAGACGTACTAAGAGGAAATCTTGAAAAAGGTTTAAAGTTTCTAGGGTTTTCCCGTAAGAAATCAGTTATTACTGTTATGGGAGGAAGTTTAGGAGCAAAGAAAATTAATGAAACGGTTCGATCGGCACTTCCAGATCTTCTGAAAAATTATCAAATTGTGCATCTTTGCGGAAAAGGAAATCTTGATGAATCCTTACAAAATAAAGAAGGATATAGACAATTTGAATATGTACATGGAGAGTTGCCGGATATATTAGCAGCAACAGATTTTGTTATTTCACGTGCGGGATCCAATGCGATTTTTGAATTTTTAACAATGCAAAAACCGATGGTTTTAATTCCGTTATCGAAATTTGCAAGCCGTGGAGATCAAATTTTAAATGCTGAATCCTTTAAAAGACAAGGGTATGCATCGGTATTATATGAAGAGGATGTAACGGTGAACTCACTTATAAAGCATATAGAAGAGCTATCTCATAATAATGAGACGTATAAAACAGCATTAAAAAAATATAATGGAAAAGAAGCGATTAAAACTATCATTCAACATATTTCAGAGGCATGATTAAACAATCATGTCTTTTTTAGTAGGATGAAAGATTCCAAGAATTGATATTTTTATGTTACAATAAAGTGAAACTTTAATCAGTGGGGGGTTCATCCCCACTGATTATTAGTTGAACCAATCGGGCTTTTACGGGCAGTTAATCCCACACCTAACTTCTTTGTTTTCGTTGAATTTTGAGGTGGGGGTCTTACTGCCCGTTAATGCGGGGTAACAAATGGTTAATAGGGAAATTCCAATTGATTAAGCGTGAAAATACGAATGGATTAGGAGTGACTGTGTTGGAGCTAAGTCTCTATGAAAATACTGCACTTATTATATGCTTTGTGTTGTACGTTGGTAGTGTTATTGTTTATATTTCACGGAAATTTTCACAAGAACGAGAGCTTGAAAAATCAGAAATAACAGCTGAACTAGAAATGTTAGCTGATGAAAGTTATAAAAAACAAAAAATAAAAGAAGATCATGAGGCACCCCATCATTGAAACGCAAATAAGTTCTAAAGATGGGGATTTTTTTTGAAAAAATCCCATTAACGCTAAAAAAGGAGTTTCCCCATACATATTGAAGGAGTGGATATAAATGAAATTTTATATTGCTTCAGGATTTCAAAATAAACATCTTGTTCGTTTCGTATCAAGCCAGTTGAAAGAAGTGGGATGGCAGCATACATATGATTGGACGAAAAATGAAAGAGCAACCAATAGAGAACAATTGCAAAAGATTGGTGAAGAAGAACAAGAAGCGATACGAGAAGCTGATGTTTTCTTACTCATACTAGAGGGTGGGAATGGAAGTCATACAGAATTAGGGATGGCAATTGCTTTAGAAAAGAAAATTTATATATATCACAAGGGCAATGAGTTGCAAACTACATTCTACCATTTACGAGAAGTTGATATTTTCGAAGGAGAAATTGAGGGGCTTGTCTCATATATATTGAATAAAGTGGAATGTTAGACGTGGGAATGTAGCGAGAAATATTTCTTGCAAAAAAGAGTGAAGGTTACCATTAGTCTATTTTGGGCACAGTTATTATAAGTAAAGCATATAAAGGAGTTATAAATATGAAATTAGAAAATGGATGGGAAACAAGTTTTTTAGAAGTTGTACAAAACAGTGAATTTAAGAAAGATGCAATTCTTAGTCAATTACTTTTTGCAGATAGTGAAGAAGTAGAAGAGCTTGTTGATGATTACGGTTATGAAGAGATTATTGAACGCGAACATGATGATGAGTTAGCAGGAATTTTAGGAGAAGAACTTTTTAGTGAGATGGAGCGAAACGTATTCTTAGCTTCACAGCCAGAAGAAAAACTGATTTCATTCGTAAATGGATTAGGTTTTCACGTGTTAGATTGGATCGTGCTTCTTGAAACAGAATTTGGCATTGATAGCGCAAATTTCACATCGGATGCAGTGAAAATGTTAGAAAAGCGTTTTAGACAGTTTCCATACATAGAAGATAAAACGATTTTTGATATGACTTTTGGAGAGGTAATGGATGTATTACAATCCATTACAGGATTACAATTGAAAGAAAAGATGAACATATAAAGAAAAAGAACGTGAGGATATCACGTTCTTTTTTTTACATAATAATAATTTTATCATCTAGCTTTGTTTGTCCAGTAAGAAGTGCATTTAAATACTCTACTTTTCGTATGCAAGCTTGTATATGTCTTTCAACCTCTTGTAACTCTGCTTGGTGATGCGTTTCAATTGGATGAATTTGTACGTTAAATTTTTCGAATTGACTACTATATGTTATTGCTGCATAGCCGCTCATAATATCGGTTTCGTTATGAAATAAAAATTGCTTCGTTTCTTCACAGAATGATACATCCTGAAAGCCATATACTTTTAATGCTTCAATTACTTTTTTAATCATGTTTGTATTCATTTTTTAACCCTCTTTACGAAGTTCTACTTTTATATTATAACATAAAAAGTTACGTAGAAAGCGCTTCCAAGTGTATTTTATTATAATCTTTACGTTTTAATCATAAAAATGAAACAAAGAAAAAATAATTGTAAAGAAGGAAGGACTCTTTTATTGTTTCGTCATATATATAGAGAAATAGTGCAATGAAAGGAAATTTTCCGAGGTGGAGATTGTATTTCCAATTTGAGCGCAGTAAAAGAGGTGAGAATCTTGAACTTTGATATTGTAGGACAAAAAGCATATATAAAAGATGGGCCGCATCGGAACCGAATTGGAACTGTAAAGAAAAATGAAAAACAATTAGAAACCCACTTTGCTATTGTAATTGGGGAACAAAGTATTGCTGTAGAGCTAAAGGATATCGTGTTAGTTGGAGTAGATGTAGGACAATTTCATACATGGTGCGAGCAAAATGGTTATTTGTAAAAGGACGGGCTGTGAGATAATGAAATATATTTGAGAAAAGAGAATATGTTATTGTATTCTCTTTTTCTGTGTGTAAGGGAGCGGAAATGAAGTATAAAGAACAAAATTTTACATTGGAATTGAAAGAGAAAATTCAATGTATGGAAAAGGAAATAGAGCGAATATCACTTAAACTTTGTAGAGAGTATTCACATTTATACATAGAAAAAAATATGAAATTATGTATGGAATTTGCAAGAGATAAGGAGAATCCATTTGAAATGGGCTATTATTCATCAGTTTCTATAGCGGTATTAGATGAAGAAGAGGAGATGATTGAATTTTACATCATTCCAATTTGGAAATGCGAAAATGTTTTTTTAGGAATGCCAATTCAATCGAGAATTTTGGGGAGTAAGAAAATAGGGGAACTTGTTGATGAATCTTACTATGAGATTGAAGAGGAGTTAAAAGAGCAACTAGAAGAATACTTGGAGTGATAACTTTCAAGATAAGATGTATAGAGATGGAATATAATAAAAAAAGGACGCTAAC